>NZ_JBQCEE010000245.1:0-7119 GCF_051960575.1 Jatrophihabitans sp. | reverse complement strand
GCCGCGGACCCCTTCGACGAGCACGCCGTCGGGGTCGGCCGCAGCGCCGCCGACGATGACGCGCTGCGGGTCGAGCACGACGCAGATCGCCGCCAGCGCCGACCCGACCGCCGTTCCCGCGTCCATGAGCAGGCGTCGTGTGCCGGGGTCGCCCGCGGCCGCCGAGCGCAGCAGGTCGTCGACCGTGCTGTTCGGACGCGTGTGGGCCAGCGCCGTCACCAGCGCGCGTGCTCCGACGACCGTCTCGAGACAGCCGCGGTTGCCGCACCGGCAGATCTGCCCGCCCGGCACGACGGTCACGTGGCCGAGCTCGCCCGCCGCCCCCGAGGCACCCTGGTGCAGGCGTCCGCCGATCACGAGGCCCGCCCCGACTCCCTCGGACAGCATCACGTAGACGAGGTCGTCGGCCCCGGCCCCCGCGCCGAGGCGCCACTCGGCCAGGGCGCCGAGGGTGGCGTCGTTGCCGACCTGCACGGACACGCCCATGAGCGCGCGCAGCTGTCCGGCGATGTCGACGCCCGCCCAGTCGTGCAGCATCGGGGGAGAGGCGAGCTGTTGCGTGCCGAGCACCGGCGCGGCGACCGCGACACCGACGCCGAACAGGCGCGCGGGGTCGATGCCCACCTCGTCCATCAGCCGGGCCGCCGTCCGCGCGACTGTCTGCAACGTCTGTTGAGGCTCATGGTCGACGTCGGCGTCCTCGGCGCGCTCGGCCCGCACGGTGCCGTCCAGACCGGCCACGAGCACGCGCGTCCCGGCGTGTCCGAGGTGGATGCCGATGACGCTGCCGAGTTCGGGGTGCAGGCCGAGCGTGCCGGCCGGGCGACCGCCGGCCACCGCCTTGCTGCGCCGGTCGCGCTCGACGAGCACCGACCCGGCGAGCAGGTCGTTCACCAGTGAGGCCACCGTCGTGCTCGACAGGCCCGTGCGACGGGCGACGTCCGAGCGGGTCGAGTCGGGGTGCGCCTGCACCGCCTGCAGCACGGCGAGCCGGTTGCGGGCCCGCAGGGTGCGCAGCGACCCGTGGCCGGCCACCTCGTCCATGCGGGGGAGCGTAGCGCATTCTTCCGGAAACGGACGAACTCAGGCATGAATTGGCTGTTGTTTCGCCTTGACCCGGCTGAAATGTGTTGGCAATCTCTGCCCTATCGGTGACTTGTCCGTTTCATCCGGACCGTCCTCGAGCCCGCATCGGCCGAACTGTCGGCCCACGATCCCCCGGGAGTCAGCCATGAGACGGAGTCTGTCTCGACGACAGCGTCGACCACTGGTCGTCGCCACGACCATCCTGTCCGCGGCCGGAGCGCTCGCCGTCGCCGGCAGCACCGGTGCCGCCGCCGCGCCGGCCACCGCCGCGGCGAAGGCGCGCGCGGACGTCCCGATCTACCTGCAGCGCAGTTACTCGCCTGCCGAGCGCGCCGCCGACCTCGTGTCGCGCATGTCGTTGGCCGAGAAGGCCGTCGAGATGAACAGCAGCCAGGCGCCGGCGATCCCGCGGCTCGGGGTCGCGGCGTGGGGCTGGTGGAACGAGTCGAACCACGGCGTGAACGCCTCGACCATCACGCCGACCGGCAACGCGACCACGCTGACCAACACCACGTCGTACCCGTCGGACCTCTCGATGGGCAGCACCTGGAACCCCGACCTCGTCTACAAGGAGGCCGGGCTCATCGGTGACGAGGCGCGCGACACGGCGCCGAACAACACCGAGAACCTGGACTTCTACGCGCCGACGGTCAACCTCAGCCGCGACCCGCGGTGGGGCCGCAACGACGAGAGCTGGAGCGAGGACCCCACGCTCACCGCCGCGCTCGCCTCGCAGTACGTCGACGGCCTGCAGGGCCAGACCCAGCAGGGTGTGCTGCCGAAGTCGGCCGACGGCTACTACAAGGCGATCGCCACGCTGAAGCACTACGCGGCGAACAACAGCGAGGTCAACCGCCGCTCCGGATCGTCGGACATGGACCAGCGGACGCTGCGCGAGTACTACACCGACCAGTTCGCGCAGATCATCGAGCAGGCCCACCCGGGTTCGATCATGAGCTCGTACAACGAGGTCAACGGCGTGCCCGCCGCGGCGAGCGTCCAGCTGATGAACGACCTCGCGCGTGACACCTTCGGGTTCACCGGCTACTTCACGTCCGACTGCGACGCGGTCTACGAGATCCAGGCCGGCCACCACTGGCAGCCGCCGACCGCGAGCGCGCCGCTCGACCAGTACGGCCGCACCGCCTACGCGATCTCGGCCGGCGAGGACCTCGACTGCAACTGGGGCTACCACGACCAGTACAGCTACGGGAACACCGTCCCGACCGCGCTGGCGCAGAAGATCAAGACCCAGACCGACACCTTCAACATCGGTGACGTCGACACCTCGCTGGTCCGCCTGTTCACCGCGCGCATCGAGACCGGCGAGTTCGACGCCGAGAGCCAGGTGCCGTGGGTGAAGGCAGCCCGGCAGCGCCTCGGCGGCACCGTGTGGACGAGCAACGCCTCGAACAACGCGATCACCGAGACGCCGGCCCGGCTCGCCCAGGCGCAGCAGAGCGCCGACCAGAGCCTGGTCCTGCTGAAGAACAAGAAGCCCACCGGTGCCTCGGGCAAGCTGCTGCCGCTGAAGGTGCCGTCGTCCGGTGCCTACAAGGTGGCCGTCGTCGGCTACTTCGCCCACCCGGCATTCCTGTTCACCGGCGGCTACTCGAGCATCCAGAGCGGTCAGGGCGCGGCGAACAACGTCGACGCCTACACCGGCATCAAGACCGCGGTGCAGCAGGCCGACCCGGACGCGACGGTCGACTACTTCCCGGGCGTCACCGGCGGCACCACCGCCTCGTCGCTGAACACCGTCGACCCGGCCACCATCGCCGCGGTCAAGGGCTATGACGCGGTCATCGTCGTCGCCGGCACCGACTTCACCACGTCGTCGGAGGACCACGACCGCACCTCGCTCGCGCTGCCCGGCGCACAGTCGTCGATGATCAGCCAGGTCGAGCAGGCCAACCCGAACACCGTCGTCTACCTCGAGACGGTCGGCACGGTCGACACCAGCGGCTTCGCCGCCTCGACCCCGGCACTGCTGTGGAGCTCGTACAACGGGCAACGGCAGGGGGCGGCGCTCGCCGACGTGCTGCTCGGCAAGGTGAACCCGAGCGGGCACCTGCCCTTCACGTGGTACGCCGACCAGAGCCAGCTGCCGGCGATCACCGACTACACGATCCGCCCGACGGGCACGCAGCTCGGCCGCACCTACATGTACTTCCAGGGCGCGCAGAGCTGGCCGTTCGGCTACGGGCAGAGCTACGCGAACTTCACCTACTCGGACTTCAAGGCCTCCAAGTCGGCCGACGCCGAGGGCACCATCACCGCCACGGTGAAGGTCACGAACCGTAGCTCGGTCGCCGGTGCGGCCGTGCCGCAGCTCTACGCGACGACGCCGTTCGCCACCGCCGCGCAGCAGCGGCCGGCCAAGCGGCTGATGACGTTCGCCAAGGTGCAGCTCAAGCCGGGCCAGACCAAGAAGGTCACGCTCACCTTCCCGGCGTCGCGCCTCGCCTTCTTCGACGAGTCCGCGAACAAGGACGTCGTGCAGCGCGGGACGTACGGGCTGCAGCTCGCCACCTCGGCCGACGACGTGCGCCGCACAGCGAGCGTCAAGGTCACCGGCTCGCTCGGGTCGATCCCGACCGTGGTGACGGCCAAGCCGGTCGAGGCCGGTGACAAGGCCGCCGACGTGGCGCAGCGGGTGTACTTCGACCGCGACACCACCATCGACCCGCAGGTGACGGTGTCGTTCGACGACCAGACGCTGCACGGCTACGTCAGCAAGGGCGAGAGCACCTCGCTGCCGGCGAACGTCACGCTCTCGTACCGGTCGGACCGCCCGTCGGTCGTCAAGGTGACCAAGAAGGGAACGCTCCGGACGGTGGGCTCGGGCATCGCGACGGTGACGGTCACCGCGCGGTGGAACGGGCACTCGGTGCAGACCAGCTTCGTGGTCGACGTCGCGCCGCTGCAGATCACCTCGCCAAACACGGCGTCGGCGACCGTCGGCACCGCGGTGAGCATCCCGGTGACGACGCAGACGACGCAGTCGCCGACCCCGGGTGAGGTGCCGACGCTGCGGCTCACCGGTCGGCTGCCGGATGGCCTGCAGTTCACCGACAACGGCAACGGCACCGGCACGATCAGCGGCACGCCGACGTCGGCGGGCAGCGACGGCGTGACGATCCGCGCGCACAACCAGGAGAGCCCTGCGGTGACGCAGACGCTCACCATCACGGTGGCACCCGCGTCGACCTGACCGGGCCGCGGTGACCGCCTGGGTCACCACAGCTGTGCAGCACGGTGCCCCGGCCTCCCGTCCCCCCGGTCGGGAGGCCGGGGCACCGCTGTGTCCGCCGCCGGTCAGCTCACGGGGACGACTGGCCCGGCGTCGCGCCGGGGTGGTGGGCCGTGCGGCCCTGGTGCTCGAGGGCGATCTCGTCCGCAGCGGACACGCCTGCGGGCAGGTCGATGGTGGTCTTCGGCCCGGTGAACCACTTCTTGGCCGACAGGTGCCACCCGATCCACAGCGCCACGAGCGCGCCCAGCACGACGATGGGCGTGTAGTTGACGTACTTGAGGCTGTCCCAGCCGAAGCCCTTGTACCAGGGGGCGCCGAGCGTCGAGCCGGGCAGCAGCGCGATGAACGAGGTGATGGCGATCTCGGCGACCGCGACGAGCGACATCCAGCGGTACCGCTTGCCGATCGTCCATCTGCCGGGCGTGAACGAGTCACCGGCCTTCCACCGCAGGAAGATCGGGATCGCGAAGGCGAGGTAGAGCCCCACCACGCCGATCGAGACGACGGCGAAGAACGCGACGGGCGTCGGGGTCGGGACGCCGTTCACCGGGATGTCGACCTTCACCAGCGCGGGGGAGGTGATGATGACGGCGATGACCGCAGTGAGGATCACGCCGTACACCGGCACCTTGTTGGCATTGAGCCGAGACCAGTACTTCGAGCCCGGCACGGCGCCGTCGCGGCTGAACGCGAACAGCATGCGCGTGGTGCTGGTCATGCACGCCACGGCGCAGAAGAACTGACCCGCGGTCGAGATGAACAGCACGAGGCCCGCCCAGTTCGCCGACAGCGCCTGGCTGAAGATGACCGGGGCGCCACCGCCACCCGCCGACACCTTGTCCTCGTGCTGCACCGCGAACAGGAACGCGAGCAGCAGGATCCAGCCGCCGAGCACCGAGTAGGCGATCGAGCGCCAGATGCCCTTTGCCGCCGCGTCGGCCGCCGAGTGCGTCTCCTCCGACAGGTGGGCCGACGCGTCGTAGCCGGTGATCGTGTACTGGGTGAGGATGAAGCCGAGCGGCACGACGCCGAGCAGGAAGCCGATGCCGCTGGTGTGGCCGCTGAAGAAGCCGGTGTTGTTGATCGTGTGGGTGAAGACGGCCGACACGCTCGCGTGGTGCTTCGGCACGAACAGCAGGATGCCGACGACGAGTGCGGCGCCCGCGACGTGCCACCAGACCGAGATGTTGTTGAGCATCGCGAGCAGCCGGCTCGAGAAGATGTTGACGACCGAGGTCAGCACCAGGATGACCAGGAAGATAATGAAGACGCGGGTCAGGCTGTAGTCCTTCGCCCATGAGTCGCTGAACGCGCTGAGCGTCGAGTCGAGGAACGTGGCGCAGCCGTAGGCGACGGACGCGTAGATGGCCAGGAGGCCGATGAGGTTGAGCCAGCCCGTGTAGTAGCCGGCCTTCACGCCGCCGAGCTTGGACGCCCACCAGTAGATGCCGCCCGAGGTCGGGAACGCCGACACCAGCTCGGACATGCAGAACCCGATGACGAGGATCAGCGCGCCGACGACGGGCCAGCCCCACGCGATCGCGGCGGGGCCGCCGTTGTTCCACCCGACGCCGAAGGTGGTGAAGCACCCGGCGAGGATCGAGATGATCGAGAACGAGATGGCGAAGTTCGAGAAGCCCGACCACGAGCGGTTGAGCTCCTGCTTGTAGCCGAGCGCGGCGAGCTGCTGCTCGTCGGCGTCGTACACCGGGGGCTTGGTCTGCGTCACTGTTGACTGCTCCTAGCGGCTCAGCGACTTGCGTCGGGCGGACCGGTCGTGGCGCGGATCGTAGGCCCGCGGGAAGGTAACGGTCCAGACCCCATACCTTTTGCGGCTTGTCGTGGGGTCGGCGTGTCGAGATGATGGTGCGGTGCCGTCGACCCCTGCGTCCCTGCCCCGGATCGGGCTGACCGTCTACCGCGAGGCGGCGGCGTGGGGGCCGTGGGACGAGCGTGCCGACCTGCTGCCGGCCACCTACGCCGATGCCGTGGTCGACGCCGGGGGAGCGCCGTTGCTGCTGCCACCGGCGTCCGTGACCAGGGAAGCGGCGGACGCGGTGCTCGACGGCGTGCACGGGCTCGTCCTCACCGGGGGTGCCGACGTCGACCCTGAGCGGTACGGGGCCCGGCGCCACGAACGCACGGGGCCGCCGCGGGCAGACCGTGACGGCTGGGAGATCGCGCTCGCCCACGCCGCACTCGACCGCGGCATGCCGCTGTTGGCGATCTGCCGAGGACTCCAGGTGCTCAACGTCGCGCTGGGCGGCACCTTGCACCAGCACCTGCCCGACATCGTCGGTCACGACGGGCACTGCCCGGTCGTCGGCGCACACGCCCGTCACGACGTGCGGATCGAACCGCACTCGCGACTCGCCTCCGCGGTGGGGACGGCAGCATCGGTGCCGACCCATCACCACCAGGCGGTCGCCGCGCTGGCGCCGTCGCTCACCGCCGTCGCGTGGGCCGACGACGGCACCGTCGAGGCGGCCGAGCGACCTGACGGGCCGTGGGTCGTCGGCGTGCAGTGGCACCCCGAGGTCGCCGACGGGCGTCCCCTGTTCGCCGCCTTCGTCGCAGCCTGCCGTGCTGCCATGATCGACACCCGTCCTGACCGCCTCCAGCCGGTTCCGGCGGGTGTCGATCATGGAATGAGGGCCGCGTGAGCGCCGCCGGCAACGTCGAGGCCGCCTGGGCCCAGGCGGTCTTCTCGCCCGTCCCGGTGCGGACCGCCGTCGAGTCGACCGTCGAGCAGTTGGCCCAGGGCATCCGGCTGGGCG
>NZ_JBQCEE010000244.1:0-10283 GCF_051960575.1 Jatrophihabitans sp. | reverse complement strand
AGGCGCGTCGTCGGGTGCTGCTCGTCGACGGATCTTGTGCAGGACGCGCGTGGTCGTGCGCGCGTCGTGCACAAGTTCGGCCGCCGCCGCGCGTCGGGCGGGGCGTTTGTCCCGCTGCACCAGGTTTTCGGCACCGATCTCCTGGCGCTGCGGGACAAGGCGTGCAGATGTCCTGGTGCTGCGGGGCAAGGCGCGTCGTCGGGTGCTGCTCGTCGACGGATCTTGTGCAGGACGCGCGTGGTCGTGCGCGCGTCGTGCACAAGTTCGGCCGCCGCCGCGCGTCGGGCGGGGCGTTGTCCCGCTGCGCCGGGTTTTCCTGCACCTGTGTCCCGGCGTTGCGGGGCAAGGCGCGTCGGGCTTCCGGCGCTGCGGGGCAAGGCGGCTCGGGCGCGGGGTGCACAGGGTTCGCGCGGCGAGGGTGCGGGGCCGGTCGGCCAGGGGCATGCTGACAGGAGATCCGGGAGGTCGCCATGCTGCTGCTCGTCGCGCTGTTCCTGTTCGTCATGGTGTTCGTGGCCGCCTGGTCGATCATCGCGACGGTGCGCGACGTGCGCGCGCTGCACCGCACGAAGCGGAACATCGTCGACGGCGACGGAGGTGCGGGCGGCGTGAGCGCGGCCGGCATGACCTTCATCGGCAACTCGATGCTGCACTGACGCCGTCCTGCAGCCGGGTCGCGCCTCAGACCGCGCGGCCCTTCCAGCTCGTCGTGCCCCGCCGGTGCTCGCGCACGGATCGCGCGGTCAGCCACGCGAACAGCCCGATGGACGCGGGGTGGGCGAGCGAGTCCGGCCAGACGCGGCTGCGCGCTCGGCGGGCGCTGATCACCCGCGACGCGACACCGGCCGCGTACCCGACGGCGCCGAGCCGTGACCCGCGCAGCATCGCCAGCGGCGGCACCACGTACGTCAGCACGAGCAGGCCAACGACCGGCACGGCGCCGGCAGGCGAGCCGAACGCGGCCCAGAGCGATTTGCCGTAGCCGTCGCGCACCTGCAGCCACGAGGTGTACATGCGGCACTCGGCGAGTTCGGCGGCGTCGACGAACGCGACGCGGCCGCCGGCGCGCTTCACCGCGCGCACGAGGGCGAGGTCGTCGAGCACGGCGTCCGGCACGAAGCCGCCCACGCGGGCGAGCATCTGTGCGCGGATGACCAGGAACTGCCCGTTCGCCGCCGCCAGCGACGGGCGCGGCGAGCGCTCGGCGGCGTGCAGCGGCAGCGTCACCAGCACCGACCAGAGCAGCAGCGGCTGCACCAGCCGCTCGGCGACGGTGCCGGTGAGCTGGCGCGGGTGGCCGGTGACGACGTCGTACCCGCCGGCCACGAGTTCGCCGACGGCCGCCCGCAGCGCACCCGGCAGCACCCGGACGTCGGCGTCGACGAGCACGAACACCTCGCCCGTCGCGACGGCCGCCGCCTGCTGCAGGGCCCAGGGCTTGCCCAGCCAGCCGGCCGGCGGCGCGACGCCGTCGACGACCCGCGCCCCGTGACCGCGGGCGCGTGCCGCGGTGTCGTCCGACGACAGGTCGTCGACGACGACGAGCTCGGCGGCGACGTCCTGCGCGCCGAGTGCCGTGAGGCAGGCGTCGATGGTCGCCGTCTCGTCCCGTGCGGGCACCAGCACCGAGACCGGCGGCAGGTCGGCGACCGGCCGCGCGCGTCTCAACGCTCGTTGATTCACGGCCGCGTGCACGGCGCCGGCCACGGCGAGCGCCGCGCCGAGGGCGGTGAGCCTCATCGCCGCAGGCGCAGCACCAGCGGCACACCCACCAGGCCCATCCCGACCGCACCCCACACCACGGCCTGGCGCAGGTCGAGGAAGAACACGAAGGCGACGGTCGAGCCGAGCCAGGTCCAGAGGTAGAGCGCGAACGGCACGCGGTCGTCGGCGTCGCGCCGGTCGTCACCGAGCAGCGCCTGGACGATCGCCGACAGCACCAAGCTCACACCGAGCCACCCGACGAAGTTGCTGAGCGGCACGTCGGGGATGCCGGGCAGGTGTGCCCCGACCGACGACCACCGCCAGCGTCCGTCGACCACCATCTGCGGATCGAGGAAGAGGTCCCACGACGCCAGCGCCCACGCGCCGACGAGCACGCGGGCCGCCCGGCCGTGCACGAGGTGCCGCGCGACCAGCGCCGCCGGCCAGGCCAGCATCGTCCAGGCCGCGGCGACCACGAGCGGGACGCCGCCGAGCCGCAGCCCGAGGGCGTCGGTGTAGTGGTAGTCGCCGAACGGGAACCCGGTGTGCACGCCGAGCAGCTCGACCGCGAACCCCGTCACGGTCGTGGTGGCGACCACGACCGCGCCGCGGCGTCCGCGGGTGCCGACGGCGTGCACGGCCGAGGACGCCGCGAAGAGGACGACGACGGCGACCGTGAGTGCGTTGCGCACCGTGCCGTGCACGAGCGGGTAGACGATCTGCAGCGCGACCGCGGCTGCTGCGAGCGCGGCCGGCACGCCGAGGCTGTCGCCGGCCGGGGCGCGGCGGGCGGGGGCGAGCAGGTCGGCGGCCATGTCAGTCGCCGTCGGCGAGCGGCAACCGCGCGCCGAGGACGGCGAACGGACGGCTGTCGCCCGGGAAGAGGTAGTTGCGGGTGAGGTCGACGAAGCCCTGCCGGCGGTACATGCGGAACGCACGGGTGTCGGCGTCAGGGGTCGACAGCAGCATGTTGGCGTGCGGGATGCCGTCGGCCAGCGAGGTCAGCAGCCGCTGCCCGATGCCCTGCCGCTGGCGCGAGGGCAGCACGTGCAGCTCGCTGAGCTCGAAGGCGTCGTGCAGCCAGTCGCGGGCGGTGTCGCGGTCGAGCGCGCGGCGCACGAGGTCGTGCCACCACTGCCCGGGACGCGTCGTGTAGCCGTAGCCGAAGCCGACCAGCGTGCCGTCGTCGGCGATGGCGGCGCGGCAGGCGAAGCCCTCGTGGTCGGTGTGCTTGCGGGCGCTGACCGCACGATGCACCCCGGCCGACTCGGGGTAGTGCATGGCGCGCACGTAGATGTGCATGCACTCCTGCACGCGGACGGCGAACTGCTGACCGGTCCACGCCTCGATCCGCGTGGCGGTCACCGGAGGTCGTTCGCTGGCCCGCACACGTCCGATCCTTCCCCAATTCGACGGGCGATGCGACGTGCGTCCGGTATGAGCACAGGCTCAGGCGACCTCGGCCGGACGGCCACCGGTGATCCGCACCAGTTCGGCGAACGTCGTCGGGAAGACCGCGTGCGGGATGCCGCCGGCCGCCCACACCTCGGGGAAGGCCTCGAGCGCGACGTCCACCAGGGTCGGCAGGGGCGCGGGGTGCCCGACCGGGGCGACGCCGCCGATCGGCTGTCCCGCAGCGGCGAGCACGAACTCGGGCGTGGCCCGCCGCAGCCTGGCCGTGCCGACGAGCCTTGCGACGGCCTGGGTGTCGATCCGGTGCGCGCCGCTGGTGAGGACGAGCAGCGGGGTGTCCTCGGCGGTCGCGAAGATCAGCGAGTTGGCGATGGCGCCGACCTCGACGCCGAGGATGCGCGCGGCGTCGGCGGCGGTCGGCGCCGCTTCGTCGAGGATGCGGACGCGGCCCGCTGCTCCGGCGGCCTCGAGCGCTGCGTCCACGGCCTCGCAGTTGGGGTGCACGCGTCCGACCCTAGACAGCGCCGAGTGACGGGAATGGGCCCCGCCGCGTCGCGTGTCGGGTCGTCACTCGACGCGACGGGTCGTCACTCGGCGGGGGAGCGGGTCAGTGCAGGCCGCACTCGGTCTTGTTCGTGCCCGCCCAGCGGCCGGCGCGGGCGTGCTCGCCGGGCTGGATGCGCCGCGTGCAGGGGGCGCAGCCGATCGAGCCGTAGCCGTCGAACAGCAGCGGATTGACCAGGATGTTGTTGTCGGCGATGTAGCGCTGGACGTCGTCCTCGGTCCAGGCCGCGATCGGGTTCAGCTTCACCATGCCGCGCCGGTCGTCCCACTCGACGACGCGGACGTCGGTGCGAGTCTCGGACTCGTCGCGTCGCAGCCCTGACGTCCAGGCGGTGTACTCGGAGAGGGCCTTGCGGAGCGGGGCCACCTTGCGCAGTGCGCAGCACTGGTCGGGGTTGCGCTCGTACAGGCGCGGGCCGAAGGCGGCGTCCTGCTCGGCGACGGTCTGCTCGGGCGTGATCGAGCGGACGGTGACCGGCAGGACGGTCTGGACGGCGTCACGCATGCCGATCGTCTCGGCGAAGTGGTAGCCCGTGTCGAGGAAGACGATGTCGACGCCCGGGCGCACCTGCGCCGCGAGGTGCGGCACCACCGCGTCGGCCATCGAGGACGCGACCGCCCAGGCCGACCCGAACTGCTCGTCGGCCCAGCCGAGGATCTCGAGGGCGGGGGCGCCCTCGAGCTCGCGCCCGGCCTTCTCGGCGAGCGACCGCAGTTCCTCGCGGGTGCTCATAGCAACTTTGCTTCCTCCGCTCGCGACACGTACGTCGCGAACGGCTCACCTTCTCCGCGACGCTCGAGGTAGCCCGTCAGCACCCGTTCGATGTAGTCCGGGGCTTCCTCTGCCGTGACCTTCAAACCGCGGAACTTCCTGCCGAATTCCGCCTCGTCGCCCATCTGGCCGCCAAGATGCACCTGGAAGCTCTCGACGTCGCCCTGCGAGGTCTTCGTGACCATGCCCTTGAAGCCGATGTCGGCGACCTGGAAGCGGGCGCACGAGTTCGGGCAGCCGTTGACGTTGATGGTGATCGGGGTGTCGAAGTCGGGCATCCGCGCCGCGAGCTCCTTGCGGATGGTCATCGCCCGCTGCTTGGTCTCGACCAGCGCCAGCTTGCAGAACTCGATGCCGGTGCAGGCGATGACGCCGCGGTGGAACGCGTCGGGGTGCACGGTGAGGCCGAGCTCGTCGAGCCCGCGCACGACGGCGGCCTCCTGGTCCTCGGCGACGTCGAGGACCACCAGGCCCTGCTGCGCGGTGAGCCGGATGCGGCCGTCGGCGTGCTGGTCGGCGAGGTCGGCGACCTGGCGCAGTGCGGTGCCCGAGGTGCGCCCGGCCTGCGCCGTGGCACCGATCGCGAGCCGGCCGTCGGTCTGCTTCTCGACACCGATGTGATCACGGTGCGACGGGGAGGAGGCCGGCGGCTCGCCGTCGGCGAGGGCGAAGCCGAGGTACTCGGTATCGAGCACCTCGCGGAACTTCTCGGGTCCCCAGTCGGCGATGAGGAACTTCAGGCGCGCATGGTTGCGCTGGCGGCGGTAGCCGTAGTCGCGGAAGACGCGCGTGACGCCGGCCCACACGTCCGACACCTGTTCGGGTCGGACGAACACGCCGAGCCGCTGCGCGAAGTGTGGGTTGGTCGACAGCCCGCCGCCGACCCAGAGGTCGAAGCCGGGCGTGCCGTCGGCGCCGATGACGCCGACGAAGGCGCAGTCGTTGATCTCGTGGTTGACGCAGTGTCGCGAGCAGCCCGAGATGGACGTCTTGTACTTGCGCGGCAGGTTCGAGAACTCGGGGTCGCCGAGGTACTTGTCGACGACGCCCTTGAGGATCTCGCTGGCGTCGAGCACCGAGTCGGTCGCGACCCCCTCGAGCGGGCAGCCGAGCATGACGCGGGGGCAGTCGCCGCACGCCTCGGTCGTGCTCAGGCCGACGGCCTCGAGCTGCTCCCAGATGGTCGGGACGTCCTCGATGCGCACCCAGTGCAGCTGGATGTTCTGCCGGTCGCTGATGTCGGCGACGTCGCGGCCGTAGGTGATCGAGATGTCGGCGATGACCCGCAGCTGCTCGCTGGTGAGCGCGCCGCCGTCGACGCGGATGCGGAGCATGAAGTACGAGTCCTCGAGCTCCTCGGGCTCGAGCGTGGCGGTCTGGCCGCCCGGGATGCCTTGGCGCCGCTGCGTGTACAGCCCCATCCACCGGAACCGGCCGCGCAGGTCGGCCGGGTCGATGTCGTCGAACCCGGTGTACTGGTAGCGGTCGATGATGCGCTTGCGGACGTTGAGCGGATCGTCGTCCTTCTTGCTGCGCTCGTTCGGGTTCAGCGGCTCGCGATACCCGAGGGCCCACTGGCCCTGCCCCTTCCGCGCCGGCATGCGCGTCCCTTCGTCGGATGGCGGTCGCGGTCGATCGAATCGGCGTCGGGACGATCGGCTGCTGACCGGCTACTGCTGGAAGCTGGTGGCGGCGCGGCTCAACAGCCGGCGCCCGCCACCCGAACCAGGTCGATGTGGCGGCGCGACGTGAACAGGGGGGACACGGGCCGCACGGGTCGATGGTCCCACACGGGGCGGCATCGCTCGTACCAGCCGTGAGACATCCCTCGCCCGGTGGGCGGGAGAATGGACGTGTGCCCGGCTTCCCGTTGCTGCTCGACGTCACCGGACGCCGGGTGCTCGTGGTGGGCGCCGGCGCGGTGGGCGCGCGCCGGGCCCGCGCGCTCGTCGAGGCGGGTGCCGACGTGCTCGTCGTCGCGCCGGAGGTCGCGGACGCGCTGCCGGTCGACGGCGTGCGCGTCGAGCGGCGCCGGTTCGGTGCCGGCGACGTCGAGGGCGCCTGGCTGGTGTTCGCCTGCACCGACGACCCGGCGGTCAATGCCGCGGTCGCAGCGGAGTGCGAGGCACGACGGATCTTCTGCGTGCGGGCCGACCTCGCGCAGGGCGGCTCCGCGCGCACCCCGGCGGTCGCCCGGCGCGACGGTCTCACGATCGCGGTGAGCGGGGGCGACGACCCACGTCGCGCGACGGTGCTGCGGGACGCGATCTCGGTGGCGCTCGACGTCGGCGACCTGCCGTCGCGTCCAGTGCGCCCGGCTGCGCGGGGCGGCTCGGTCGCGATCGTCGGCGGGGGGCCCGGCGACCCCGAGCTGATCACCGTGCGCGGGCGGCGGCTGGTCGCGTCCGCCGACGTGCTCGTGGTCGACCGACTCGCGCCGCGGGCGCTGCTCGACGACCTGCCCGCCTCGGTCGAGGTGATCGACTGCGGCAAGAGCGCACACCGGCACAACCTGACCCAGGACGAGATCAACGCGGTGCTCGTCGACCGCGCGCTCGCCGGCAAGCGCGTCGTGCGGCTCAAGGGCGGCGACCCGTTCGTCTTCGGCCGCGGCGGCGAGGAGCTGCTCGCCTGCGTCGAGGCCGGCGTGCCGGTCACCGTGGTGCCGGGGCTGTCGTCGGCGCTCGCCGGACCCGCCGCGGTCGGCATCCCGCTCACGCACCGGGGGCTGGCCGCCGACTTCACCGTGGTGTCCGGCCACCTCGATCCTGGGCGTCCGTCGGCCGAGGGCGTCGACTGGCCCGGCCTCGCAGCGCACGCCGGCACCCTCGTCCTGCTCATGGCGATGGACCGGCTCGACCGGATCGCCGCCGAGCTCATCGCCCACGGCCGGGCCGCCTCGACGCCGGCCGCGGTCGTGCACCGCGCGACGCTGCCGCAGCAACGGGTCGTGCGCGCACCGCTCGACCGCATCGCCGACGTGGCGCGCGATGCGGGTATCGCCGCCCCGGCGGTCGTCGTGATCGGCGAGGTGGTCGACGTGCTCGGCGCGGCCGCGCTCGGCGACGGTGGCACGGCGCCTGCCTAGACCGGCTGCGGCGCCGGGCTGCGCGCGACGAGCCAGCGCTGCGGCGGGAAGGTGCCGCGTGCCCCGCCACGCAACTCGACCTCGAGGCCGAGGCGGCGCAGCGCCGGCGCGTACTCGGCCTCGACGTGCGCGAGGTCGCTGATCACCACCGTGCCACCGGGCCGCAGGATGCGCGCGATCTCGGTGAGCGCCTGCGCGCGTGCCCCGGGCTCGCCGAGGTTGTGCAGGCAGAGCACCGAGAGCACGACGTCGACGCTGTGGTCGGCGAGCGTCGTCCGACGGACGTCCTCCCGGTGCACGACGACACGGTCGCGCACGCCCTCGAGTTGGGCGTTCGTGAGCAGCCGTTCCGGACGATTGCCGGAGAGGTCCTTCGCGACGAACAGGTCGACGCAGTGCACCGTGCCGGTGGTGCGCCGGGCGGCCCCGATGCCGAGCAGGCCCGCGCCCGCGCCGAGGTCGGCGACGTCCTCGTCGCCGTGCCAGGTCACCGCGTCGAGCAGGCGGTCACGCAGCGCCCGCTTGCCGTGCACGACGTAGTGCGATCCGCGTACGGCCGGGACGGCGGCCGCGCCGGCCGCCGTGAGCGCGGCGGCGCGGGTGACGCGGTGATGGCGCAGCACGGTCGCCGCTGCCGCGCCGAGCGCGGTGCTCAGCCCGGCGAAGCCGAGCAGGGAGGGGAACCCGTCGATCCCGTAGCGCGCACGACGTGCCATCACCGCTCCAGAGCACCGGGCCGCGGGCACGGCCGACGGAAATTGTCGTAGCCCTTCGCCATGATGCCGGGCAGGAAGCAATGGCGTCGACCGCGTGTTCGGAATATCAGGTGGCGAGCGACGCTCACGACGCGCTATGTTCGAACGGACGTTCGAGAAGGGGGAGTTCGATGAGTGCTCCGACGACCATCAGTGCCCTGCCGGTGCTGTTCACCCGCGCACGGGCGGTGCTGGACGAGGCCCGCCGGGCCGACACGGCGGCCGAGCGGTTCCGTACGGCCCACCTCGCGGCGCTGCGCACGGCCGCCATCGTGCTGGCCGACCGCGGCCGCCCGAGCGCCGGCCGCAAGCGTCTGGTCAGTGCCTGGGTGCTGCTCGAGTCGATGGCGCCCGAGTACGCCACCTGGGCCACCTACTTCGCCGCCGGTGCCGCACTGCGCTCGGCGGTCGAGGCCGGGGCGACCTCCGGCGTCAGCCAGCGGCTGGCCGACGACCAGCTGCGCGCGGCCGAGGACTTCCTCGCCCTCGTCGAGTCGTCGATGGGGCTGCTCGCCGCATGAGCGGGCGGCCGCGCCGCCCCGACGTTGTCGGTGCCGGGGCATAGATTGACGGCGTGCGAGTCGAGGCGGTCGAGCGGCGGGCGGGGCGCCAGGGCGTGATCTGGCAGACCCTAGCCAGGGCGCTCCCGTCGATCACCGACCCGTCCCGTGCCGTGCGCGTGCTCGACTGTGGTGGCGGCAGCGGCACCTACGCCGTGCCGCTCGCCACCGACGGTGCCGACGTCACCGTCGTCGACACCAGCGTCGACGCCCTCGCAACGTTGCAGCGCCGGGCCGACGAGGCCGGCGTGGCCGCCTCGGTGCATCCGGTGCAGGGCGACGTCGAGGCGCTGCCTGACGCCGTCGCCGGCGACCGGTACGACCTCGTGCTGGCCCACGGCATCCTCGAGGCGGTCGACGACGTCGCCGGCGCCTTCGCCGCGATGGCAGGGCTCGTGCGGGCCGGCGGCCTGCTGAGCGTGGTCGTCGACAACCCGGTGGCGGCGGTGCTCGGGCGCGCGCTGGCGGGTGAGCCGGCGGCGGCCCTGGCCGAACTGCGCGGCCTCACCACCGACCTCGGCCATCCGGGCGGTGACGCCGTGCGCGTGCTCTGCCGCGAGGCCGGCCTGACCGTCGAGTCACGGCACGGGGTCGGCGTGTTCACCGAGTGGGTGCCGGGCGCCGCGCTCGACGCCCCCGGCGCGCGCGAGACCCTCGCCGAGCTCGAGGCCGAGGCGGCCGACCGCCCGCCGTTCGTCGACATCGCCGCGCGCATCCACGTGCTGGCCCGACGGCCGGCCTGAGCGGCCGCACGGGGGCGACGCAGGATGGGGCGCAGCGCGGACCTGCCCCGCTCGGCCGGGCAGTTCGACGGCGACGACACGGGGTGCACCGTGCTGCACGTCGACATGGACGCCTTCTTCGCCAGCGTCGAGATCCGCCGCCGGCCCGAGCTGCGCGGGCGGCCGGTCGTCGTCGGGGGCAGCCGCCGCGGGGTGGTCGCCGCGGCGTCCTATGAGGCCCGGCGCTACGGCATCCGCAGCGCGATGCCGATGAGCCAGGCCCTGCGCCGGTGCCCGCAGGCCATCGTGCTGCCGCCCGATCGCGCGGCCTACGCGCAGGCCTCGGCCGACGTCATGGCGATCCTGCGTGACGTGACCCCGTTGGTCGAGCCGTTGTCGTTCGACGAGGCGTTCCTCGACGTGGCCGGGGCGGTGCGGCGGCTCGGGCGGCCCGGCCTCATCGCCCAGCAGATCCGTGCCCGCGTCGCCCGCGAGCTGCAGCTGACCTGCTCGGTCGGCGTCGCGTCCACGAAGTTCGTCGCCAAGCTCGCGTCGGCACGCTGCAAGCCCGACGGGCTGCTGGTCGTGCCGGCCGGGGCGACACTGCGCTTCCTGCACCCGCTGCCCGCCACCGCGCTGTGGGGCGTCGGCGAGCGCACCGGCGAGGCGCTGCACCGCATCGGCGTCCGCACCGTCGGTGACGTC
>NZ_JBQCEE010000243.1:0-7597 GCF_051960575.1 Jatrophihabitans sp. | reverse complement strand
TGTACATCAGTGGCGGCTTCAACGTGTACCCGGCCGAGGTCGAGCAGGCGCTCGCGCGCCTCGACAGCGTCGCGGACGTGGCTGTCATCGGCGTTCCCGACGAACGTCTCGGCGAGGTCGGGCTGGCCCTTGTCGTGCGACGGGGCGAACTCGGAGAGGATGACGTGATCGCCTTCTGCCGGGAGCGCCTGGCCAACTACAAGGTCCCGCGCGGCGTGCGCTTCGTGGACGCGCTGCCCCGCAACCTCGCGGGCAAGGTGCTCAAGACAGAGCTGCGTAAGGAGTACACGTGAGCGACGAGCCAAGCGGTGTCGTGACCTACGAGGTGCGGGGCACGACGGCCGTCGTCACGATGAACCGGCCCGAGTACCGCAACGCGCAGAACTCAGCCATGACATACGCACTGGACCGAGCGTTCCAGCAGGCCGTGGACGACGACGCGGTGAAGGTGATCGTCCTCGCCGGCGCCGGCCGGCACTTCTCGGCCGGCCACGACATCGGCACGCCCGGACGTGACGTCGACGTGCACTACGACAACACCGCAGTGCTCTGGTGGGACCACGTCGGCCACGAGGGCGGCGACCTTCGGTACGCGCGCGAGATGGAGGTCTACCTCGGCATGTGCCGGCGGTGGCGCGAGATCCCCAAGCCGGTGATCGCCAGCGTGCAGGGTGCGTGCATCGCCGGCGGGCTGATGCTCGCCTTCGTCTGCGACCTCATCGTGGCGTCGGACGACGCGTTCTTCGCCGATCCGGTGGTGCGCATGGGCATCCCCGGCGTCGAGTACTTCGCACACCCGTGGGTGCTCGGGCCCCGCGCGGCGAAGGAAATCCTCTTCACCGGCGACCGCTTCACCGCGCAGCGCGCCTACGAGTGGGGCATGGTCAACCGCGTCGTGCCGCGCGACTCGCTCGCCGACGAGACGTTCGCGATCGCCGACCGCATCGCCGCGATGCCGCGCTTCGGGCTCGCGCTCACCAAGCGTGCCGTCAACCAGTGCGAGGACGCGATGGGCATGCGCACCGGCATGGACTCGGTGTTCGGCCTGCACCACTTCGCCCACGCGCACAACGCCGAGGTCGGTGCTGACTCGCTGGGCGGCATGGACGCCCGCAGCATGAAGGCGTCCGCCGATGGATCTTGACCTCTCGCCGGACACCGTCACCTTCCGCGCGGAGGTGCGCGAATTCCTCGACGCGCACGTGCCGCGGCCCGCGCTGCCGCCGATGGACACCGCCGAGGGCTTCGAGGCACACCGCGCCTGGGAGCACCAGCTGGCCGAGGCCCGCCTGTCGGCGGTGTCGTGGCCGGCCGAGTTCGGTGGGCGCGACGCGACGCTCGAGCAGTGGGTGGTGTTCGAGGAGGAGTACTTCGCCGCGGGCGCGCCGCTGCGGGTGAGCCAGAACGGGCTGTTCCTGCTCGGCCCGACGCTCTTCGCGCACGGCACGCCCGAGCAGCTCGCCCGCATCCTGCCGCCGATGGCGCGGGCCGACGAGATCTGGGCGCAGGCCTGGTCCGAACCCGAGGCGGGGTCGGACCTCGCCTCGCTGCGGTCACGAGCCGTGCGCGTCGACGGCGGCTGGTTGCTGTCGGGCCAGAAGACATGGTCGACCCGGGCGACCTACGCCGACCGCGCATTCGGCCTGTTCCGTAGCGACCCCGACGCCGAGCGTCACCGCGGGCTGACCTACCTCATGTTCGACCTGCGGGCCCCCGGCGTCACCGTGCGCGGCGTGCCGCAGCTCGACGGCGGCCCCGGGTTCGCCGAGATCTTCCTGGACGAGGTGTTCGTGCCGGACGACGACGTGATCGGCACCCCCGGCGACGGCTGGCGGGTGGCGATGGCGACCGCGTCCAACGAGCGTGGATTGTCGCTGCGCTCGCCCGGCCGCTTCCTCGCCGCGACGCAGCGGCTCACCGAGTCGGCGCGATCGAGCGCGAACACCGCGCTCACCGATCGGGTCGTGGACGCGTGGATCGGCGCCCGCGCCAACGAGCTGCACAACAGGGCCACGGTGACCCGGCTGGCCGACGGCGGCGAGCTCGGCGCGGAGTCGTCGGTCGGGAAGCTCTGGTGGTCGGAGCTCGATGTCGCGCTGCACGAGACGGCGCTCGACCTGCTCGGGCCGGACGCGGAACTCGCCGGCCCGTGGATGGACGGCTACCTGTTCTCGCTCGCCGGCCCGATCTACGCCGGCACGAACGAGATCCAGCGCAACGTGGTGGCCGAGCGACTCCTGGGGCTGCCGAGATGAGAACACCCCACGAGAACGTTCCGCACAAGACGCTCCACGTTCCCGCGGGGGCCCCGAGATGAGGTGCGCTCTCTCACCGGAGCAGCGGGACTACGCCGCTGCCCTGCGCGACCTGCTCGCCGCGGCCGACGTGCCGTCGGTCGCGCGCGCCTGGGGTGACGGCGATGTCGCGCCCGGGCGCGCCCTCTGGTCGAAGCTCGCGGCGATGGGTGCGTTGGGCGTGCTCGCGCCCGAGGCGGCCGGTGGGCTGGACGCGTCCGCCGTCGAGCTCGTCGTGGTGCTGACCGAGATCGGGCGGGCCGCCGCGCCGGGCCCGTTCGTCGAGACGCTGGCGCTGCCGGCGCTGCTGCCCAGCGGTTCGCAGCTGCTGGCCGACGCCGTCGGTGGCGACGCCGTCGTGACGCTCGCGGCGCCGCCGCACGTGCCGTTCGCCTGCGACGGCGCGGTCGCCGACGTGGTGCTGCTCGTCGACGGTGATCGCCTCCTTCGGGCGGCTGATCGACAGCCGCGCGAGTCGGTCGACCGCACGCGCCGGCTCGCCGCCGTGACGCCGGGCGACGACCTCGGCGCGGTCGACGCACGGCGGGCGTTCGAGGTTGCCGCGCTGGGCACGGCCGCGCAGATCCTCGGCGCCGGTCAGGCCGCGCTGGCCCGCGCGGTCGAGTACGCGAAGCAGCGCACCCAGTTCGGCAGGCCGATCGGCTCGCAGCAGGCGGTGAAGCACCAGCTCGCGGACGCCCACGTCGGGCTCGAGTTGGCTCAACCGCTGGTGTGGGCCGCGGCACTGTCGCTCGACACCGACGCACCGACGCTGGCGCGGGACGTCTCGGCGGCGAAGGTCGCCTGCACGGACGCCGCCTACCGGGCCTCGCGAGTGGCGTTGCAGGTGCACGGCGCCATCGGGTACACGGCCGAGTACGACCTGTCGCTGTGGCTGGTGAAGATCCGGGCGTTGGTGAGCGCATGGGGCACGCAGGCCCGCCATCGGGCGCGTGTCCTGGCATCGCTGCGAGGTGAGGCATGAGCGAACTCGACGACCTGGCGGCTGCCGTCCGCGGCCTGCTGACGAAACAATCGGACAGCGCTGCGGTCCGGCGCGCAGCGGCGTCCGACACCGGCTACGACGCCGACCTCTGGCGCCGCCTCGCCGAGATCGGCGCACCTGCGCTGCTCGTGCCGGAGGAGCACGGTGGCGTGGGCGCGGGCCGCCTCGCCATGACCGCCGTCATGACCGAGCTCGGGCGCACGCTGACGCCGAGCCCGCTGCTCGGCTCCGGCGTCCTCGCCACCGAACTGTTGCTCGCGCTCGGCGACGGGCTCGACCTGCTGCCTGCGCTGGCCGAGGGCACGAGTGTCGCGGCGGTCTGCTGGTCGGGCGACGACGGCGCGTGGACGCCGGTGGTCGAGGCGGTCGACGGCCGGCTGACCGGCACGGCGCACTACGTGCTGAACGGCGACACCGCCGATGTGTTGCTCGTCGCCGCGACCGACGGTGCGGTGTACCTGGCCGAGGGTGGTGACGCGGTCGCGACGCCGACCGTGGACGTCACGCGCCGACTCGCGACCGTCACCGTCGACGGCACGCCCGCCCGCCGGCTCGGGCCCGCGGATGCCGGCGCGGCGCTCGCCCGGGCCCGCGCGTCCGCCCTCGTCGCGCTGGCCGCCGAGGCCACGGGAGCGGCCGAGGCCGCCCTCGAGCGCACGGTCGCCTATGTCACGGTGCGCCACCAGTTCGGCCGCGCCATCGGCAGCTTCCAGGCGATCAAGCACCGTCTCGCCGACCTGCACGTCGTCGTCGAGGGGGCGCGGTCGATGTCCCTGGCCGCCGCCGCGGGACAGGTCGACGGCGAGGCTGCCGCACTCGTCTGCAGCGAGGCGCTGCAGACGGTGACTGCCGAGATGATCCAGCTGCACGGCGGCATCGCGATCACGTGGGAACACGACGCGCACCTGTTCTTCAAGCGTGCGCACGGCAGCGCGCACCTGTTCGGGTCGCCGGCCGCCCGGCTCGGCGCAGTCGCGGTGCTGGCCGGTGTCTCGTGACCACGTTCGAACAGCTCGCCGACCGGCTCGCGCTGCAGGACCTCATCACCGCTTACAGCTACGCCATCGACTTCCACCGCTTCGACGACCTCGACGACCTCTTCACGCCCGACGCGACGCTCGACTTCACCGCCACGGGCGGCATCGTCGGGCCGTTGCCGGAGGTGAAGCAGTGGCTGGCGTCCGTGCTGCCGAACTTCTCCGGCCACCAGCACCTCGTCGGCACGACGAAGGTGCAGCTCACCGGCGACGCGGCCACCGCGAGCAGCATCTGTCACAACCCGATGTACATCGGCGAGCAGGTCATCTTCGTCGGGCTCTGGTACCACGACACCTTCGCGCGCACGGCCGGCGGCTGGCGTTTCACCGCCCGCGTCCAGCAGAAGGGGTACCTGCACGGCCTGCCGCAGCGATGAGTCCCGGCGCAGCCGTCGGCGCCGTCTGATCCGATCGGCTCGGCAGCGACCCTACGACGTCCCGCGTGCGACGCCGCCTTCGCCCCTGCCGGCCGTCGCCGGCTCCGGAGACGCTCGTGCTGAGCATCGGGGGCAGCATGACGCACGGTCGTCGGAGCGTGTCGGCGGTACCGGCTTGCATGGCGGTCGTCGCCGTCCTGGTGACGGCGGTCGTCCGGGGCGACCGTTCGGTGGCCGACCCGCCGACCACGGCAGTGCCGCGATCGACGATCGACGCCGCGAGCGGATGCCCCATCCCTGCGTGGGGAGCGCAACGGTCCGCGCCGGGTGCGGGTCGCACGGTGGCGCTGACGTTCGACGACGGTCCGGGCGCCAGCACAGCGGCGATCCTGTCGATCCTGCTGCGGGCCGGGGTGCGGGCGACCTTCTTCAATCTCGGTGACCGTATCGAGGCGGCACCGAGCGTGGTCCGCGCCGAGGCCGCGCAGGGACAGACGCTCGGGAACCACACGTACGACCACGCCGACCTTTCCACCCTGCCTGCGGGCGAACAGTCGGCCGAGATCGACGGCGGGGCCGCCGCCCAGGAACGCCTGCTCGGCGTCGCCCCGTGCGTGTTCCGGCCGCCGTACGGCGACTACGACTCGGCGACGTTGGCGATCGCCCATGCCGCAGGCGAGGCGGTGTGGCTCTGGTCGGTCGACCCCGAGGACTGGAAGGCGTCGGGGTCGTCGTCTCAGTACTGGATCGACCGCATCGTCGACCGAGCCGAGGCAGGCGTGAGCCTGCGCCATCCGGTGATCATCTTCCACAACCAGCCGGCCGGGAACCCGGCGACGGTGGCCGCGCTGCCGACCGTGATCGCGTTCTACCGCAGTCGCGGGTACGCCTTCGTCGACCTGCTCGGCCGACGCGGACTGGCACCGTTCGCGCCGAGCGGCGCACCTGGCCCCGCCGCCGCAGCGACCGCGTCGGGACTGCACCTGTTCCTGCGCGGCCCGCGAGGGCCATTGGAGGAGTGCTCGCGGCACCGCGGACGGTGGTCGGCACTACGTGGGCTCGGCGGCGAGCTCGGTCGCGCGCCCGCGGCAGCACAGCTCGACGCCCGAACGGTGCTGGTGGCGGCCGTCGATCGCGAGCGGCACGTGGAGGTCAGATCCGTCGGCGACACCAGCGCAGGAGGCTGGCTGGCGCTGGGCGGCATCGCTGCGAGCCGGCCGGCCATCGGTGTCGATCGGTCCACCGGCACCGTGGTGCTCGCCGTCCGTGGGCCGGCGGGACACATCCGGTACCGGCAACGGGTGCGCGGAACCTGGGGCATGTGGCAGGACCTCGGCGCCGGCTTCGCGACCGCGCCCGCCCTCGCCGCGTCCGCCTCCGGCGGCGTCACCCTGGCAGCGGTCGACACGCGGGGCAGGCTCTTGGTGCGGCATCGCGCCACCACCTGGGGACCATGGCGTCAGGTGACCGCGCCCGTGGTGACCGCCGACCCTGCGCTCGCGGTGACGGGCGACGGGGCCCACCTCGTGCTCGCCCTCCGGGACGCGAGCGGAGCCATCGTCCTGTCGACGGGCAGTTCGGCGGCGACCGGCTGGGGTCCGTGGCAGCGCCTCGGCGGCGTGGCCGGCTCGGGTCCGACGGTGGCAGCCACTGGTCCGGTGCTGAACGTGGTGACTGCCGGCACCGACGGCCGGCTGAGCATCGACCTCGCGAGCGGTTCGCCGGAGCCGAGCGGATGGACCGGCTGGCGACTCGTCCCGGTCGGCTGACCTCGACGACGGTAGTCGTGCTGTCGCACTACGATCCGCGCGTGAAGACGCTCCCCCGCGGCCGGTCATGATCGAGATCGACCACGCGTCCGCGGTTCCACCCTACGAGCAGGTGCGCTCGCAGCTCGCCACGCAGATCCGCTCGGGCCGGCTCCCGGTCGGGACGCGCCTGCCGACGGTGCGGCAGCTCGCCGTCGACCTCGGGCTCGCCGTCAACACCATCGCGCGGGCGTATCGCGAACTCGAGACGGCCGACCTGGTCGAGACCCGCGGACGCGCCGGGACGTTCGTGTGCGCGGCCGACGCGGCACACGAGCGGGCCTTCGCCGCCGCCCGGGCCTACGCCGACGTCGTTGCCGCGAGCGGGCTGTCGATCGACGAGGCGATCGCGATGCTGCGATCGGCGCTCGCTCCGGGCAGTGCGACCGCCCGCTGATTCATCGTTCGACGCGGACGGACACTCGGCGCAGCTGGCCCCGCGCCGTGCTCACCGTGAGCTCGCTGGTGCCTGACCGCACCGCCGAGAACCGGATCGCGACGTCACGGCCGTCCGTCGCGCGGACGACGTCGCGCTGCCGCACGACCGCTGCAGCGGGTAAGGAGACCTCCGCACCATGTCGGCAGTCACCGCTCACCTGGACCCAGACGCCGGCGTTCTCGTCCGGGCCGGGAGCGGGGAGTCGGACCGTCGTGGTCGGTCGGCTGCTCGCATCGACGTACCACGGTCTGATCTCGCCGCTGCCCTCGGCGATGACCGTTCCGCAGAGGGGACGGCGGTACGCGCCGCTGTCGCTGCTCGCGCACGCCGCCGCCGCTGTCGCCATGAGCGCGATGACGAGCGGCCACACGATGCGCACGGGCACTGGTCTCCCCAACTCTGCACAGGGCCGATGGCGGACGGCGCAATCATGCTCGCCCGACGCGGCTCTCCGGCCGGTCTGCGCACGATCGGAGATCGAATCGTGTCCTCGACTTCGCTCACCGGTTGTCGGTGCGGAGGTCGGTGAAGGGGTCGAACCAGCGGTTGCGGTGGTTGAACCGTGGTTGCTGGTCGGGGTCGATCCAGGGTGGTGGGATCCAGCCGGGTCTGCCGTCGATCATGACGGGGGTCCAG
>NZ_JBQCEE010000242.1:0-11046 GCF_051960575.1 Jatrophihabitans sp. | reverse complement strand
CGAACAGGTGCACCGGGTGCGGTCGCTGCGGGCCCGCCCCGCCGACCAGGGCTGGTTGCAGCCGGCGATCGACGCGGTGGCGAAGGAGCACGGCGCCGACGCGCTCGCGGCGGCGATCGACGAGCTGTCCGTGCGTCCGGTGTTCACCGCGCACCCGACCGAGGCGAGCCGCCGCTCGGTGCTGACGAAGCTCGCCCGGGTGGCCGACCTGCTGTCGACCCCCACCGAGCCGGGGAGTGCCGTGCGGTCACGGCAGGACCGCGCCCTGGCCGAGATCATCGACCTCGTCTGGCAGACCGACGAGTTGCGGGCGCACCGGCCCACACCGGTCGACGAGGCGCGCAACGTGCTCTTCTACGTCGAGGCGATGGCGGCCGGCACCATCCCCGAGCTGCTGGACGAGCTCGCGGCCGACGTCGCCGGCCATGGCGTCGACCTGCCGGTGTCGGTCCGTCCGCTCACCTTCGGCAGCTGGATCGGCGGCGACCGCGACGGCAACCCGAACGTGACCGCCGCAGTCACCCACGACGTGCTGCTGCTGCAGCACGGGGTCGCCACCCGTGTCGTCACGGCGGCGCTCGACGAGCTCATCGCCGAGCTGTCGTCGTCGACCAACGTGGTCGGCGCGTCGCCCGAGCTGCTCGCCTCGCTCGAGGCCGATCTCGCCGTGCTCGACATCGACCCGCGGCTCGTCCGGCTCAACGCCGACGAGCCGTACCGTCTGAAGCTCACCTGCATGAACGCCAAGATCGCGAACACCCGCCAGCGGGTGCGCACGGGCGCGCCGCACGTGCCGGGACGCGACTACCTCGGCTCACAGCAGCTGTTGAGCGAACTCGCGCTGCTCGGCGACTCGTTGCGGGCCAACGCCGGGGCGCTCATCGCCGACGGGCTGCTCGCCCGCGTGCAGCGCACCGTCGGGGTCTTCGGCCTGCATCTCGCGCCCCTCGACGTGCGCGAGCACGCGGCCGCCCACCACCACGCGGTCGGCCAACTGATCGACCGCCTGGTCGAGGAGACCTGGCTCTACGCCGACGTGCCGCGCGACTACCGGTTGCGGCTGCTGTCGAAGGAGCTGGCCTCGCGGCGTCCGCTCGCCTCGACACCGCCGCCCCTGGACGCCGACGGCTCGCGCACGTTCGCGGTCTTCACCGAGATCCGCGACGCACTCGACACGTACGGCCCCGAGGTCGTCGAGAGCTACATCGTGTCGATGACACAGGGCGCCGACGACATCCTCGCCGCGGTCGTGCTCGCCCGCGAGGCCGGCCTGATCGACGTGCACGGCGCCGGGCCGGCGGGCGTGCGGCAGCCGTTCGCGCGCATCGGCTTCGTGCCGCTGCTCGAGACGATCGAGGAGCTGCGTCACGCGGCCGACGTGCTCGACACGCTGCTGAGCGATCCCACCTACCGGCTGATCGTCAAGCTGCGCGGCGACCTGCAGGAGGTGATGCTCGGCTACAGCGACTCGAACAAGCAGGCCGGCATCACGACGTCGCAATGGGAGATCCACCGGGCTCAACGGGCGTTGCGGGACACCGCCGCGCGGCACGGCGTCCGCCTGCGTCTCTTCCACGGGCGCGGGGGCACCGTCGGCCGCGGCGGCGGCCCGACGTACGACGCGATCCTGGCCCAGCCCTACGGCGTGCTCGACGGCGAGATCAAGTTCACCGAGCAGGGCGAGGTCATCTCCGACAAGTACGCGTTGCCCGAGCTGGCGCGCGAGAACCTCGAGCTGACGGTGGCGGCGGTACTGCAGGCGTCCCAACTGCACCGCGCGCCTCGACAGAAGGCAGCGCAACTCGCGCGGTGGGACGAGTGCATGGATGTCGTCAGCGACGCCGCCTTCGCCGCCTACCGCCGCTTCGTCGATCACCCGGACCTGCCAGCCTACTTCCTCGCCTCGACACCGGTCGAGCAGCTCGGTGGACTGAACATCGGCTCGCGTCCGAGTCGCCGACCGTCGTCGGGCGGTGGCATCGAGGGTCTCCGTGCCATCCCGTGGGTGTTCGGGTGGACGCAGTCGCGGCAGATCGTGCCCGGCTGGTTCGGCGTGGGCTCGGGTCTGGCGGCCGCCCGCGAGGCGGGGCTCGACGACGTGCTCGCCGAGATGCATCAGCAGTGGCACTTCTTCCGCACCTTCATCTCGAATGTCGAGATGACCCTCGCCAAGACCGACCTCGACATCGCGGCGCAGTACGTCGAGTCGCTGGTGCCCGAGGGGCTGCGCCCGGTGTTCGACATGGTGCGGGCCGAGCACGAGGCGGCGGTGCGCGAGGTGCTGCATGTGACCGGCGAGCAGGCCCTGCTCGACGACTCGCCGGTGCTGCAGCGCACCTTCGACGTGCGCGACGCCTACCTCGACCCGATCTCGTACCTGCAGGTCGACCTGCTGGCCCGCGTCCGCGAGCTCGGCGACGACGAGGTGCCGGCCGAGCTGCAGCGCGCGCTGCTGCTGACGATCAACGGTGTCGCGGCGGGGTTGCGTAACACCGGATGAGTCGGCGCGGCACCCGATGAGCAGCGCGTGACCGTCGCGTCCGAAATCCGCCAGTCGTTGTCAGTGGCGTCCCGCAGACTGGCTGCGTGATACCCGACCAGGAGACCTGCTACCGAGCGGTGCAGGCGCGCGACGCGCGCTTCGACGGCTGGTTCTTCACCGCGGTGCACACGACCGGCATCTACTGCCGTCCGTCGTGCCCGGCCGCGACGCCACGCGCGCAGAATGTCTCGTTCTTCCCGAGTGCCGCGGCGGCACAGCGTGCCGGCTTCCGCGCGTGCAAGCGGTGCCGTCCTGACGCCTCCCCCGGGTCACCCGAGTGGGACGTGCGCGCCGACGTGGTCGGTCGCGCACTGCGGCTCATCGCCGACGGGCTCGTCGACCGCGAGGGCGTGGCAGGGCTCGCCGCGCGGCTCGGGTACTCCGAGCGGCAACTGCAGCGGGTGCTGGTCGAGTCGGTCGGCGCCGGCGCGCTGGCACTCGCCCGGGCGCAGCGGGCACAGACGGCGCGGGTGCTGCTCGAGACCACGCAGCTGCCGATCACCGACATCGCGTTCGCCGCGGGCTTCGCCAGCGTGCGGCAGTTCAACGACACGATCCGGGCGGTGTTCGCGACGACCCCCGGCGCGCTGCGAGCGGCCCGGCCGTCGACGCCCGCCGAGCCCGGCGCGATCACCCTGCGGCTCGCCCACCGTTCGCCGATCGACACGGCCACCCTCTTCGAGCACCTCGCCCACCGCGCCGTGCCCGGCATGGAGGAGGCCGGCCCGGACCGGTTCACCCGCGTGCTGCGCGCGACGCACGGGTCGGCGCTCGTCGACGTCCGTCCGGGCGGCGGACATCTCGTCGCCCGTGTGCAGCTCGACGACCAGCGCGACCTCGTGCAGGTCGTGGCGCGCGTCCGCCGGCTGTTCGACCTGGACGCCGACCCCGAGGCGGTCGACGCGGCGCTCGGTGCCGACCCCGCCCTCGCGCCCCTCGTCGCCAAGCGGCCCGGGCTGCGCTGCGCCGGTGCGGTCGACGGATTCGAGACGGCGATCCGGGTGGTGATCGGCCAGCAGGTGAGCGAGCGGGGCGTGCGCACCATCCTCGGCCGACTGGTCGCGGCCTACGGCGAGCCGGCGCTCGGCGGCACCTGGCGGCTGTTCCCCCGGGCCGAGGTGCTGGCCGGTCTCGCCGACGCCGAGCTGCCGATGCCGAAGGCACGGGCGCGCACCGTGCGGGCGGTGGCGGCCGCTGTCACGTCCGGCGAGATCCTGCTCGACCCGGGCAGCGACCGCGGCGAGGTCGCCGAGCGGCTGCTCGCACTGCCCGGCATCGGCCCGTGGACGGTCGGCTACCTGCGCATGCGCGGGCTCGGCGATCCCGATGTCCTGCTCACGACCGACCTCTGGGTGCGGCGGGCCGCCGACGCGCACGGGGTCGACCTCGATCGCGCGGCGCAGTGGGCGCCGTGGCGCTCGTACGTCACGCATCACCTGTGGGCGACGCTGCCGCTGACGACGACCAAGCGGACGAAGCAGACGAAGGAGCAGTCATGAAGTGGACGATCATCGCCTCACCGATCGGCGACCTGCTGGCCGCCCGCGACGAGGTCGGGCTCACCGAACTGCAACTGCCACAGGGCAAGCGGCCGCAGGCGCCGCGCGTGGGCTGGGAACGTGACGACGGCGCCTTCGCCGACGTGCGCGGTGAGCTCGACGAGTACTTCGCGGGCACCCGGCGCGAGTTCACGGTGCCGCTGCACCCCGCCGGCAGCCCGTTCCAGCTGCGGGTGTGGGCGGCGCTGGCCGAGATCCCGTACGGCGAGACGACCAGCTACGGGAAGACCGCGGTCGCGATCGGCTCGCCGACGGCGTCGCGCGCGGTCGGGCTCGCGAACGGGCAGAACCCGATCCCGATCATCGTGCCGTGCCACCGGGTGGTCGGCGCGAACGGCTCGCTCACCGGCTACGGGGGCGGACTCGACGCCAAGCGCTGGCTGCTCGCCCACGAGGCATCCCACGCCGGCCTCTTCGCGTCCTGAGATCCCGCTTGTCCCCCGCCCCAGTCGTCCTCGACCCGTCGGAACGACTGGCGCTGGGGACAAGCGGCAGTGTCGTCAGTCGTTGAAGGCGTTCTGGGCCGGCTCGAGGCCCTGCGCGACAAGGGCCTCGACGGCGTCGGCGGCGCGGTCGACGAAGTAGGCCAGCTCCTTGCGCTCGGCCGACGAGAACTCCTTGAGCACGAAGTTGGCGGGATCCTGGCGTCCGGGCGGACGCCCGATGCCGAAGCGCACCCGCAGGTACTCCTTGCTGCCGAGCGAGGCGGTGGTCGAGCGCAGGCCGTTGTGGCCGCCGTCGCCGCCGCCGCGCTTGAGCCGCAGCGCGCCGTAGGGCAGGTCGAGCTCGTCGTGCACGACGACGACCCGCTCGACGGGCACCTTGAAGAAGCGGGCCAGGTTGGTGACCGGCCCGCCCGACTCGTTCATGTACGACGCCGGCTTGGCGAGCACGACCGGCACGCCGGCGAGGCGTCCCTCGAGCACGTCGGCGCGCGCCTTGTGCGCCTTGAAGCGTCCGCCGACCCGCTCGGCGAGCAGGTCGGCGACCATCGCGCCGGCGTTGTGCCGGGTGGCGGCATAGCGCGGCCCGGGGTTGCCCAGCCCGACGACGAGGAACCGTTCGTCGGACATGGGTGACCCCGGGCCGGTGCGTGCTGGGTGTTACTCGGCGGGCGTCTCGGCCGTGGCCTCTTCGCCCTCGCCGAGGGTGTCCTCGGACGCCTGCTCGCCGGCCTCGGCCTCGGCCGGGGCAGCGCCCTCCTCCGGCTCGAGGTCGAGCTCGGTCGGGGCCTCGCTGATCGCGATGACGAGGGTCTCGGCATCGGTCACCAGCTCGACACCGCTCGGCAGGTCCAGCTGGCCGGCGGTGATCTGGGTGCCGATCTCGCGGCCGGTGACGTCCACGGTGATCTCGGACGGCACGTGCGTGGCCTCGGCGTTGACGCTGACCGTGGTCGCGTCCTGCGCGAGCAGCGCACCGGCGACGACATCGCCGTGCACGACCACGGGCACGTCGACGGTGATCTTCTCGCCGCGGCGCACGGCGAGCAGGTCGACGTGGTCGTAGGTGCCCTTGATGGCGTGGCGCTGGATCGACTTGGGGATGACGAGCTGCTCGGCGCCGTCCAGGTCGAGGGTCAGCAGCACGTTGGCGCCACCGTGGCGGATGGCCGCGGTGAACTCGCGGGCCGGCAGCGAGATGTGGCGCGGCTCGTCGCCGTGGCCGTAGATGACAGCGGGCACCTTGCCGGCGCGACGGGTGCGACGAGCGCCGCCCTTGCCGAACTCGGTGCGGGTTTCGGCTTGCAGCCGGACCTCGGACACAGCAGTACTCCTCGAACTCGATCTCGTGTGTGGACGCGGGCACCTCGCCCCGTACGACGCGCGTCAGCGCAGCGTCCACACGGGGTGGCACCGCGTCGATGACGGACGCCGCGCGGAACGCGGTCCCTCGCCGGGTTTGCTGTGGCCAGCCTACCCGCTGGCGAGCGGCCCGGATCCCCTCGGGGCGAGAGGCCGAGGTGACGTCTAAGGTTCCGAGGTGCTGTCGACCGTGCAGGTACGCGTACCGGCCAAGATCAACCTGTTGTTGCGGGTCGGTCCCCCGCGCGACGGCTTCCACCCGCTGCAGACGGTGTTCCACGCCGTCGACCTGTACGACGAGATCACCGCGTCGCCCGCCGACACGCTGTCGCTCGAGGTCGTCGGCGACGACGCCGACCAGGTGCCCGTCGACGAGACCAACCTGGCCTGGCGGGCTGCCGCGCTGCTCGCGTCCGCGACGGGGGTCGAGCCGCGGGTGCACCTGCGCATCGACAAGCGCATCCCGGTGGCGGGCGGCATGGCGGGCGGGTCGGCCGACGCGGCCGGCGCGCTCGTGGCGTGCGCGCGGCTCTGGGACGTCGAGGCGGATCTGCCCGCGCTGGCCGCGCAGCTCGGCTCGGACGTCGCCTTCCCGCTGCTCGGCGGCAACGCCCACGGGCAGGGACGCGGCGAGATCCTCACCCCCCTGGCGGACGGCCCGACGCTGCACTGGGTGCTGGCGCTCGCCGACCACGGCATCCCCGCCGCCGCCGCGTACGCGGAGTTCGACCGGCGGCGACCGGACGCCGTCGACCCCACCCCCGACGCGATCGAGCCGCTGGTGACGGCGCTCGCGAGCGGCGACGTCGACGCGATCGCCTCGGCCATGGGCAACGACCTGCAGCCCGCCGCGGCGGGGCTCGCGCCGGCGCTCGGTCACACGCTCATGGCGGGCATCGACTCGGGCGCGGTGGCCGGGCTGGTGTCGGGCTCGGGCCCGACGTGCGCGTTCCTGTGCCGCAGCGAGATGCACACGCCCAAGGTGGCGAAGCGGCTCGCCGAGTTCGGGCGGGTGGTGGTCGCGTCCGGGCCGGTCGCGGGGGCGACGATCGTCTGATGGCGAACCTCGTCAACCTCGAAGCGGTCGGGAAGGCCTACGGCACCACGACCGTGCTCGACGGCGTCTCGCTCGGCGTCGCCGACGGCGAGCGCATCGGCGTGGTCGGGCGCAACGGTGGCGGCAAGTCGACGCTGCTGCGGCTGGTGTGCGGTCTCGAGCAGCCCGACTCGGGACGCGTCACGCGCCCCGGCAGCGTCCGCATCGCCTACGTCGACCAGCGCGGTGAGCTGCCGACCGGCGCGTCCGTTCGCGATGTCGTGGTCGGCGACGCGGCCGAGCACGAGTGGGCGGGCGACGCCCGGGTGCGCGAGGTGCTGGCCGGACTCGGTCTCGCCTCGCTCGGGCTCGACTCGTCGGTCGAGCGGTTGTCCGGCGGCGAGCGGCGGCGGGTGGCGCTGGCCGCGGCGCTGGTGCACGAGTCCGAGCTGCTGGTGCTGGACGAGCCCACCAACCACCTCGACATCGAGGGCATCACCTGGCTGGCCGCCCACCTGCGGTCGCTGCGCCGCGCACTGCTGGTGGTGACGCACGACCGCTGGTTCCTCGACGCGGTGTGCGAGCGCACGTGGGAGGTCGGCGACGCCGCGGTGCGGCAGTTCGACGGTGGCTACGCCGCCTACGTGCTGGCGCGGGCCGAGCGGGCGCGACAGGCCGACGCGTCCGAGGCGCGGCGGCAGAACCTGCTGCGCAAGGAGCTCGCCTGGCTGCGGCGCGGGGCGCCGGCCCGCACGTCGAAGCCGCGCTTCCGGATCGACGCCGCCGAGGCGCTCATCGCCGACGTGCCCGAGCCGCGGCAGGGCGTCGAGCTGCGCGCGCTCGCCCAGCGCCGGCTCGGCCGCACCGTCGTCGACCTCGAGGGCGTGACCGTGCGGGTCGGCGACCGCGTGCTGCTCGACGACGTCACCTGGCACCTCGGTCCGGGCGACCGCGTCGGCATCGTCGGCGCGAACGGCTCGGGCAAGACGCACCTGCTGCGGCTGCTCGCCGGCGAGCTCGAACCCGCGTCCGGACGCGTGAAGATCGGCTCGACCGTGCACGCCGCCCACCTCTCGCAGGACATCGCCGAGCTGCCCGGCTCGCTGCGCGTGATCGAGGCCGTCAGCGAGGTGCGCACGACCGCCGAGCTCGGCGGCGTCGAGCTCTCGGCCGGCCAGCTCGCCGAGCGCTTCGGCTTCGAGAACCAACGGCAGTGGACGCCGGTGAGCGACCTGTCCGGTGGCGAGCGGCGCCGGCTGCAGCTGCTGCGGCTGCTGCTGACCCAGCCCAACGTGCTGCTGCTGGACGAGCCCACCAACGACCTCGACACCGACGTGCTCGCGTCCCTCGAGGACCTGCTCGACGGCTGGCCCGGCACCCTCGTCGTCGTCAGCCACGACCGGTACCTGCTCGAACGCGTCTGCGACACCACGCTGGCTCTGCTCGGCGACGGCACGGTGAAGGCGCTGCCCGGCGGCGTCGAGGAGTTCCTGTCGCGCCGAGCGGCCTCGGTGCAGGCCGCCGCCGACGAGCGCGTCGCCGAGCGGCGCGAGAAGCGCGGCGACACCCGCGCCGTGGCCAAGGAGCTGCAACGTCTCGAGCGGCGCATCGCCACGCTGGAGCGGCGGGAGGCGAAGCTGCACGCCGCGCTGGCCGAGGCGGCCACCGACTACGCCAGGGTCGCCGCCCTCGACGAGGAGCTCCGCGGCGTCGTCGCCGAGCGCGAGGCCGCCGAGGAGGCCTGGCTCGAGCTCGCCTGACCGCGTCCCCATCCCGCGAACCCCCTAGTGTGGCCCAGTTCGAGGCCTCGAAATGGGCCACACGAGGGGGTTCGTGCCACTGGAAGGCGTCAGGACGAGAGGTGGGGGTCGGCCTCCATGTGGGCGAGGCCGTTCCAGACCAGGTTGACGAGGTGGGCGGCGACCTCGTCGCGAGGCGGGGTGCGCACCTCGAGCCACCACTGCCCGGTGAGTGCCACCATGCCGACGAGCATCTGCGCGTACATCGGGGCGAGGGCGGTGTCGACGCCGCGGGTGGCGAACTCGCGCGCGAGGATGTGCTCGACCTGGTGGGCCGCGTCGTTCAGCAGCGACGAGAAGGTCGTGCCCGCCGTGCCGGGCGGCGAGTCGCGCGACAGGATACGGAACCCGTCGGTCTCCTCCTCGAAGTAGGTCAGCAGCACCAGCGCGGCCTGTTCGAGCAGCTCGCGCGGGCGTCCCCGTTCGAGCGCGCGCGTGAGGCGGTCGAGCAGGGCGCTCAGCTCGCGGTCGACGAGGACGGCGTAGATGCCCTCCTTGCCGCCGAAGTGCTCGTACACGACGGGTTTGCTGACCCCCGCCCGCGCCGCGATCTCCTCGATCGACGTCGCGTCGTAGCCGCGTTCGGCGAACAGCGAACGGGCCACGCGCAGCAGTTGCTCGCGCCGCTCGCGTCCGCTCATGCGCACACGAGCCCGTGTCTCACCCTCGGTCATCGAGCACGATGGTGCCATGACGACGACGTCACCGTCCGCGGGCGGCGAGCTGACCTACCGCCGCTACCTCTGCCTCGACGAGCTGCTGGCCTGCCAGCGCCCGCGCACCGACGAGCACGACGAGGTGCTGTTCGTCGTCATCCACCAGGTCTACGAGCTGTGGTTCAAGCAGATCCTGCACGAGGCGGCACGGCTGCAGGACGAACTCGAGCACGAGCGGCCGGCCGGTGCGCTGCACACCGCGCGGCGCATCGCGAAGATCCTGAAGACGGTGGTCGGGCAGCTCGACGTGCTCGAGACGATGACGCCGCGGCAGTTCGCCGCCTTCCGTCCGGCCCTAGGCACGTCGAGCGGGTTCCAGTCCGACCAGTTCCGCGAGCTCGAGGCCGTGCTCGGTCGCCGCGACATCGCCCACCCGGACGAGCGCACCGCGCCCGCGATGCGCCGGCGATCGGTCTTCAACTCGCTGCTGATCTTCCTGGACGCGACGGGCCACGCGATCCCGCCCACCGTGCTCACCCGCAACCCGGCCCTGCCGTGGCCGGGCGACGCCGAGGTGCAGGCCGTGCTGCGCGCCGTCTACGCCGAGGAGGGCACGGCCGCCGAGGTCTGCGAGGCGCTCGTCGACATCGACGAGGGGCTGCAGGAGTGGCGCTACCGGCACGTGAAGATGGTCGAGCGCATCATCGGCGCGGTGCCCGGCACCGGCGGCTCGGCCGGCAGCGAGTACCTGCGCTCGACGCTGTTCCGACCGATCTTCCCCGACCTCTGGGCGGTGCGTGGTGCCTGATCGATCCGACGCGGTCGCGGCCGACGCCGCCGACCCGCTGGCGCCCGTGCGCGAGCGCTTCGACCTGCCCGACGGCGTGATCTACCTCGACGGCAACTCCCTCGGCGCGCTGCCGCGGCACGTGTCCGACCGGGTGGCCGACGCCGTCACCCGGCAGTGGGGCACCGACCTGATCACGTCGTGGAACAGGGGCTGGTGGGAGCTGCCGCAGCGCGTCGGCGACCGCATCGGCCGGCTCGTCGGCGCCGCGCCCGGCCAGGTGCTCTGCGGCGACTCGACGACGGTGCAGCTGTTCCAGGCGCTGACGGCGCTGGCCCGGCTGCGTCCCGACCGGCGGGTGCTCGTGACCGACGGCGGCAACTTCCCCACCGACCAGTACGTCGCCGAGTCGGTCGCCCGCATGCTGGGCCTGCGGTTGCTGCGCGTCGCCCCGAGCCGGCTGGCCGACGCCGTCGGCGAGGACACCGCCGTCGTCGGCTACAGCGCGGTCGACTACCGCACCGGCGAGCTGCACGACGCCGCCGCGATCACCCGCGCAGCGCACGACGCGGGCGCGCTGATGCTGTGGGACCTCGCCCACGTGGCGGGCGCCCTGCCGTTCGACCTGGACGCGCTCGGCGCCGACGCGGCGGTGGGCTGCTCCTACAAGTACCTCAACGGAGGGCCCGGCGCCCCGGCGTGGCTGTACCTGCCCCACCGGCACCAGGACGCGCTGCGGCTACCGCTCACCGGCTGGCAGGGCCACGCGCACCCGTTCGGGCTGGCCCCGTCGTACGAGCCGGCCCCGGGGGTCGACCGCGGCCGGATCGGCACGCCGCCGGTGCTGTCGATGCTCGCGCTC
>NZ_JBQCEE010000241.1:0-3243 GCF_051960575.1 Jatrophihabitans sp. | reverse complement strand
CAGGTGCAGGTCGTCACGCCCGTGCACCGCGGGCCCGCCGGCACGATCGAACTGAACGCCGCGCTCAAGAAGCGTCTCAACCCCGGGTCGGGCGAGAGACGGTTCGACCCAGGTGATCGGGTCGTCGCGACCGCGAACCACCTCGAGGCCGAGCCGGTGGGTTACGCCAACGGCGAGGTCGGCGTCGTCGACCGGGTCGGGCCCGACGGCACGGTGACCGTGGAGTTCGCGTCCGGACCGGCCGAGGTGAAGGGCAAGGCTCTCGCCGACCTGCTGCACGGCTGGGCCATCACGGTGCACCGCGCGCAGGGTTCGGAGTTCCCCGCCGTCGTGGTGGTGCTGGTGCCCGAGGCCGGGCGCATGCTGTCGCGTCCGCTGGTCTACACCGGGCTGACACGCGCGCAGCAGCACCTGTCGATCGTGCACGCGGCCGGCCCCGCGGTCGTGCGGGCGGTGCGGCAGGTCGGCGCGCTCCCCCGCCGCACGCGGCTGGCCGAGCTGCTGCGCGAGGACGTCGGCTGAGGCGGCGGTGATCACCTGGCGGCAGTTGACGCTGGCCGACCTGCCGCTGCTCGCGTCGTGGCTGGGCGACCCCGATGTGCACCGCTGGTGGTACCACGATCCACTCGAGGTCGAGACCGATTTCGGGCCGGCGGCGCGCGGCGAGGAGCCGGGCGAGGACCTCGTCGTGTCGCTCGACGGGCGCCCGGTGGCGTTCGTCCAGCGCTCGCGCATCGCCGACTACGCCGAGGACATGACCGACTTCCTGCGCGTCGCCGACGTGCCCGACGGTGCCGTGTCGGTCGACTACCTCGTCGGCTCGGCGCCCGACCGCGGGCGCGGGCTGGGCTCACGGATCGTGGCGGCGGTCTGCGCCGACACCTGGACGGCCTATCCGGACGCCCCGGCGATCCTCGTCGCCGTCGTGGCCGGCAACCGCGCGTCCTGGCGGCTGCTCGAGCGGGTCGGCTTCCGCCGCGTCGCCGAGGGCGACATCCCGCCCGAGAACCCGGTCGACGACCCGCTGCACTACGTCTACCGCCTCGACCGCCCCGGCAGCCCCGACCTGCGATGATCTCGGGGAAACCCCGGGTCTGACCCGGGTTTTCCCGAGATCATCGAGCTGGCGGGTCGGGCGAGGACACCGTCGGTCACTCTCCGACGACCACCCCGAGGTCGGGTTCGCCCGCCGTCTCGCGCGAGGGGGGCGTCGGGCGCCGAGGTTCGCGCACACCGGCCTCGCCGCCGCCCCGCTCGAGCCAGAGTCGCACGACCGAGCCAGCCGGCACCTTCGTGCCCGAGTCGGGGTACTGGCGCACGACCCGGAACGCGCCGCGCTCGGCGGGCTCGATCGGCGGCTGGTCCTTGTCGGCCGGCGTCGGTGCCAGGCCGGCGGCGAGCAGGATGTCGAAGGCATCGGCGTAGCTGAGGCCGACCAGGTCGGGCACGACCGCCGACCCCGCTGCGCGACGAATCAGACCGCGCACGACCCGGTCGACCGCGGATCCCCGCGCCGCCTCGCCGGCAGCGGCCTGCCCGGTACCGGACGCCGGCACGTCCAGGTCGCGCCACCGCTCCCAGGCGGCCTGCCGCGAGACACCCAGCCGGGTCGCGATCTCGGCCCATGAGGCGCCGTCGCGGCGCGCCTGTCGCACGGCGTGCAACTCGGCCTGGTCGAGCAGCCGGCGGGCCCGGCCGACGTCGGTCAGCGCCCGCAGCGCCTCGCCGGAGACCGCGTCGTCGTCGAACCAGCGGTCGAGGCGGCGCCACGCGTCGCGGTCTTGGTCGTCGTCATCCGCCACATTGTCAGGCTAGCTTGACAGCGCCGCGGCGGCCAGCAGGTGCCGGCGGTCAGGCGAGGACGGCGCGGGCGTTGTCGACGTCGGCGTCCATCTGGGTGACGAGCGCCTCGACGCTGTCGAACTTCGCCATGCCGCGCAGCCGCTGCACGAACTCGAAGCCGAGCGCCTGGCCGTAGAGGTCGCCGCTGAAGTCGAGCAGGTAGCCCTCGACGCGGCGCTGGCGCACCTCGAAGGTGGGGTTGGTGCCGATCGAGATGGCGGCGTCGGCGAGCGGCTCGTCGCCGACGGTGCGGCCCCACTCGTCCAGGCGCCACGCACGGCCGGCATAGACGCCGTCGGCCGGCACCGCGGCCCACGGGTCGGTGCGCAGGTTGGCCGTCGGGTAGCCGAGCTCGCGCCCGCGCTGGTCGCCGCGCTCGACGACGCCGTCGAGCCGGTGCGGGCGCCCGAGCGCCGCGGCGGCCCCGGGCATGTCGCCCGCCTGCACGCACGAGCGCACGTAGGTGGCCGACAGCGGCGTGCCGTGGTCGGCGAGCAGCGGGATGCCCTCGGCGCTGAAGCCCCAGCGGGTGCCGAGCTGCTGCAGCGTCGCGACGTCCCCGGCCGCCTTGTGGCCGAAGCGGAAGTTCTCGCCGACGATCACGCCCGCGGCGTGCAGCTTCTCGACGAGGGCCCAGTGGCCGAACGCGTCCGGTGGCATCTGCGAGAGCTCGAGCGAGAACGGCAGCGCGCAGAAGACGTCGATCCCGAACTGCTCGACGAGCTCCGCGCGACGCACGATGCTCGTCAGCACCGGCGGGTGCGAGCCGGGGCGCACGACCTCCGACGGGTGAGGCACGAACGTCATGAGCACGCTGGGCACGCCGCGTTGCCTCGCCTGCGCGACCGCCCGGCCGATGATGTCCTGGTGCCCGCGGTGCACCCCGTCGAACACACCGATGGTGACGACGCACCGCCCCCAGTCGGACGGGACGGCGTCGAGCCCATGCCAGCGTTGCACGGGGCCGAGCCTACTGAGCGGCGACGGCGCACCGTCTCATGCCGCGCGCTGTGCCTGCTCGATCGCCCACCACACCGCGCCGAGCAGCTCGGCACGGGCGCCGAGCTGCGCGCGCAGCACCGTGACGGCGCGGGCCACCGCGGGCATCGCCTCGGTGTCGATCGCCGTGCGCACCGCCGCGATCACAGCGTCACCGGCGGCACCGGCCGCGCCGAGTTCACCGCCGATCACGACGGCCTGCGGGTTGAGGCAGTTGCACAAACCGGCGAGCACGACGCCCAGGGCGTGCCCGGCCTCGGCCAGCACGGACCTCGCGGCGGCGCCCGCCAGGTCTGGCGCCGCACCACGGTCGAGACGGGCGTATACCGCGTCGATCGAGGCAACGGTCTCGAGACAGCCGCGGGCACCGCACCGGCACCGGGCGCGAGCACCGGGCACCCG
>NZ_JBQCEE010000240.1:0-25107 GCF_051960575.1 Jatrophihabitans sp. | reverse complement strand
GCCGCCAGGGCTGGCAGCCCTGGCAGCAGCGCTCGGCCGAGCTGCTGCGCCGCGCCGGGGGGTGAGGCGGCGCGCGCCGTCGGGGTCAGCGGCGGCGCAGCACCCCCGCGGTGCCGATCGCCCCGGCCAGCGCGATGCCCGCGGCCACCAGCTCGGCGTGGTGCAGGCCGCGGGTGAAGCCGGCCGCGTCCCCCGCCGGGATGAGCACGCCGAGCACGGCGACGCCGAGCGCGATGCCGGTCTGCCGGAAGGCGTCGTTCACGCCGGTGGCGAGCCCGGCCTGCCCGGCCGGCGCGCTCTGCAGCACGAGGCCGCTCATCACCGGGTTGCAGACGCCGGCGCCGATGAACGCCAGCATCGAGCCCGGCAGCACGGCCACCCACGACGAGTCGGTGCCGGCGAGGGTCAGCAGCACCAACCCTCCGCTGACGGCGACCAGCGACGCGACCAGCGCCGTCGCCGGCGCGAGCCGCTGCTGCAGCGACGCGGTGACGCCCGCGGCCACGAACATCACCACCGTGCCGGGCAGGTACACCGCACCCGCCTCGACGGGCGACAGGTGCAGCACGCCCTGCAGGTACAGCGTGGTGTAGAGGAAGATCGCGAACAGCGAGGCCGAGATGCCGACCGCGGCGATCTGCGCCCCGGTCACGACCCGGTCGCGGAACAGCCCGAGCGGCAGCATCGGCTCGGCGGTGCGTGCCTCGACGACGAGGAACACCGCGAGCAGCACGCCCCCGGCGAGCAGCATGGCCACCGTGGTGCCGTCGGACCAGCCGTCGACGCCGGCCCGGATCAGGCCGTAGACGAGGGCGCCGAGGGCGGCCGACAGCAGCACGACGCCGGGCACGTCGACCCGCCGCGGGGCCGGGTCGCGCGACTCGCGCACGCCCCGCGCCGTGAGCGCGAAGCAGACGATGCCGACCGGGACGTTCACGAGGAAGATCCAGCGCCAGTCGGCCGACTCGGTGAGCACGCCGCCGAGGAACGGGCCGACCGCGAACGAGCCGCCGATCACCGCGCCGTACCCTGCGAGCGCCTTCGCGCGGTCGGCCGTCGCCGGGAACGCGTCGTCGAGGACGGCCAGCGAGCAGGCGAACAGGATCGCACCGCCGACGCCCTGCACCGCGCGGGCCGCGTCGAGCAGGGCGATCGAGCCGGCCGCACCACAGATCGCGGACGCGACGGTGAACAGCGCCAGCCCGGCGAGCAGCGCCCGGCGCCGCCCGAAGCGGTCGGCCAACGCGCCGGCGGTGAGCACGGTGGCGGCCAGGGCGACGGTGTAGGCGTCGACGACCCATTGGATGCCGCTGCGTCCCGCGCCGAGCGAGCGGGCCAGGCTGGGCAGCGCGGTGTTCACCACGGCGATGTCGAGCATGAGCATCGCGGTGACGGTGTAGACGACGGTGAGCGTGATGCCGCGCCGGGCGGCCGGGCGGCTCGCGTCGGGTGGCGGCGGTGTCAGGACCGGGGCGGACGCCGCGACGGGCGTCGGGGAGATCGTCGATGTCATGCCCGAGACCCTGACCGTGCCCGCTTGCCGAGCGCTTGCCGTCCGCTTGGCCCGCCCTCCAAGCCACTTGCCGCAGCAGCCGGGAAGGGGCCCTTCCTCACCGTCGTGGCGCGGAATCAGGCCGAAACGCTGACCACGACGGCCGGGAAGGCGCTCTTCCCCACCGTCGTGGTGCGATCAGGAGGCGAGGCCGTCCGCGATCTCGACGCCGGGGAGGTCGGCGAGGACGGCGGGCGGGAGCGCGAGCTTCGAGCGCCGCAGTCCGCTGCCGATCACGACCGACGGGCGGGTGAGCACGGTCGCGTCGACGAACACCGGCCAGTCGGCGGGCAGGCCGATCGGGGTGATGCCGCCGTACTCCATGCCGGTGCGCGACACCGCGTCGTCCATCGGCGCGAAGGATGCCTTGCGGGCGTCCAGCCGCCTGCGGACGACGCCGTTCACGTCGGCACGCGTCGTCGCGAGCACGACGCATGCGGCGTACCGCGTCAGCTCGCCCCGCCGCCCGGCGATGATCACGCAGTTGGCCGAGTCGTCGAGCGCCACGGCGTAGCGCTCGCAGAAGGCCGCCGTGTCGGCGAGGTCGGGATCGATCGGCGCCGCGAGCACGTCACCCGCACGCGGCCACGCCGCGAGCGCCGCCGCGACGGGGGCCGCCACCAGCTCGCCCACCGCGGACGTCCATGCGAGATTCCCCGGGCCGGTCACCCCCCGACCGTACTGTGGGGGCATGGACATGGGTGCTGACACCGACGCCGTCGTCGAGCGGATCCTCACCACCTACGACACGATCACCGTCGTGGGTGCGAGCGCCGCCGAGCACAAGCCCGCGCACTACGTGCCCGCGCACATGCAGGAGCACGGCTGGCGCATCATCCCGGTCAACCCGGCCGGCGGCACGATCCTCGGCGAGACGGCGTACCGCAGCATCGCCGACCTCCCCGAGCAGGTCGGGCTGGTCGACGTCTTCCGGCCGTCCGAGGCCACGCCCGAGATCGCCCGCCAGGCCGTCGCCGCCGGCGCCACCGCGCTGTGGTTGCAGCTCGGCATCGCATCGGCCGAGGCGCGGCGCATCGCCGAGGACGCCGGGCTGCTCTACGTCGAGGACCGCTGCCTCATCGTCGAGCAGCGCCGGCTGCGGCTCGAGGCGCCGTCGCTCAGCTGACGGCCGCGCGCGCCGCCGCCTGCCACCCGGCGAAGTCGAGCAGCTGCTGCGTCATGACCGTCAGCGCACCCTCGGCCCGCGCGTCGAAGCGGCCGGACGCGTCCGGGTACTGCTCGGCCGAATTGATCATCACCCCGAGCGGGGTCGGCCACCCCCGCAGGGCGTGCACGGCCGAGCGGGCGGCCACCAGCGTCGTCCCGCACGCCTGCCAGCCCGACGACGTCACCACGATCCCCACCGCTCGCCCGTCGAGGTACGGACGCCGGTCGTCGCGCAGCAGCTCGAGGTGGTCGAGCGCGTTCTTCACCAGGCCGGACATGCCGCCGTGGTAGCCGGGCGTCGCCACCACGAGGGCATCGGCGCCGCGCACCGCCTCGGCCAGCTCCACCGCGGCGGCCGAGGGGGTCGCGTCCACCGAGAAGATCGGCAGGCCGGCGAGGAACGGCCCGTCGAAGGCGCGCACCTCGGCACCGCCCTCGGCGGCCAGCGCGAGGCAGCGGTCGAGCGCGAGGCCGGTCACCGAGACCGCGCTCGTCGAGCCGCCGAGTCCGACGATCACCGGTGCCATGCGCATCCCTTCGCCCGTGCCCACACCAACACCCTAAGGTCGTCGTCGGCACCGCTTCATCCCGCGCTGGAGGACGCATGGACCCACAGGGCGCCCGGGAGTTCCTGACCCAGCACCACCGCGGCGTGCTCTCGACGGCCCGACGCGACGGGCGGCCGCAGCTGTCGCCGGTCACGGCGACCGTCGACGCCGACGGCCGGGTGATCATCAGCACGCGCGAGCCGTCGATGAAGGTGCGCAACCTGCGCCGTGACCCGTGGGCGAGCCTGGCGGCGTTCACCGACGGGTTCTTCGGGCCGTGGGTGCAGGTCGAGGGGCCGGCCGAGATCGTCGAGCTGCCGGAGGCGATGGAGCTGCTCGTCGACTACTACCGCCGCGTCGCAGGCGAGCACCCCGACTGGGACGACTACCGCGCGGCGATGGAACGCGACCGCCGCGTGCTGATCCGCTTCCCGATCCTGCGTGCCGGGCCGTCGGTCTCGGGCTAACATCACGGACGCCACGGCGAACCCGTTCGTGATCGGCTCATGATCCACCGGCCGCCGCCGATCAGGACTGGAACGCCCACATCCGTCCGAAAGCAGCGCCGTTGATCACGCGGAACCAGTTCTCGTTGCGCGTCACGTCGATGTCGAGTGTGACGTGGTACGCCTGCGTGATCCTGGGCTGGCCGCTCATCCTCTTCGGGCTGTTCCAGGTCGTGACCTCGCCGGGCATCCAGCTGCTGCCGGCGTTCGTCGTCACGGCCGCCCTGGCCATCGGCCTCGAGCTCATGCCGCTGGTCGGCGGCCGCGGCCACGACCCGCAGGGCGTCGTCATGTCGACGGCGTTCGCGATGGCCGTGCTGTTCGTCTGGGGCGTGTGGCCCGCGGTCGTCATCATCGCGCTCGCCGCCGTGATCGCCGACGTGCGGGTCGGCAAGCAGTGGTGGAAGACCGTCTTCAACCCGGGTCAGTACGCGTTGTCGGTCGCGGCGGCCGGCCTGGTCATGCCGTTCTTCGAGCACACGCCGACGCTCGACCACCCGCTGTGGCACCTCGACGGCGAGGACCTCGGCTGGATGGCGCTCGCCTGGGTCGTCTACTTCGTCGTCAACCTGGCCCTGGTGGCCGGCGTGCTGGCCTGGTCGGCGCCGTTCACCGAGATCCTGCGCGACGACTTCGGCCACTACGCGACGATGAGCTTCGCGGTGCTCGCGCTGTCGCCGCTGGTCACGCTCGCCGGGCAGCAGGAGTGGGCGCTCGTCCCGCTGCTGCTCGTGCCGCTGCTGCTGATCTACTACGTCGCCACCCAGTCCCTCGAGCGTGAGCACGCCGCCGGTCACGACGCGCTCACCGGCCTGCCGAACCGGGCCACCCTGCGCTACGAGGTCGACGAGGCGCTCAACAGCCACCACCGCGAGGGCCTCGGCTTCGCGCTGATGCTCATCGACCTCGACGACTTCAAGACCGTCAACGACACCCTCGGCCACCAGGTCGGCGACGCGCTGCTCACCCGGATCGCCGAGCGGCTCTCGGCCAGCCTGCGCCCCGGCGACCTCGTCGCCCGGCTCGGCGGCGACGAGTTCGCGATCCTCGTCTACGACGCCGACCACGAGACCGCCCGCCATGTCGCGGACGCGATCCAGCAGGCCGTCGGCTCGGCGATCCACCTGCCCGAGATGGTGCTCGAGGTGCAGCTGTCGATCGGCGTGGCGCTCTGCCCGCAGCACGGGCTCGACACCGCGACGCTGCTGCGGCACGCCGACGTCGCGATGTACCGGGCCAAGCACGGCCGCACCGGCGTCGAGACCTACGCGCCCGAGTACGACGACAACAACCCCTCGCGGCTGGCGCTGTTCGGCGAGCTGCGGCGCGCGCTCGACGAGGACCACCTCGAGCTGCACTACCAGCCGAAGGTGCACGCCGACGGCCGCACCCTCGGCGTCGAGGCGCTGCTGCGGTGGCGGCACCCCGAGCAGGGCTGGATCCCGCCCGACCGGTTCATCCCGATCGCCGAGCGGTCGGGCATCATGCCGGCGCTGACCGCGCGTGTGGTGCGCCTCGCGCTGCAGCAGATGGCGCTCTGGCGGGCCGACGGCGAGGACGTCGCGGTGGCGATCAACGTCTCGCCGACCGACCTCACCGGCGACAGCCTGCTCGACCTCGTCGCCGCCGAGCTGGCCGCCTTCGACGTGCCCGCCTCGTCGCTCACCCTCGAGATCACCGAGCGGGTCATGACCGGCGAGTCGGGCCAGGTCACGGCCACCCTCGACCGTCTGCGGGCGATGGGCGTGCGGATCAGCCTGGACGACTTCGGCACGGGCTACTCGTCACTGCTGCGGCTGAACCTCCTGCCGGTGGACGAGATCAAGATCGACCGTGCGTTCGTGGCCCGCATGGCCGAGACGCCGCAGTCGGCCGGCATCGTCCGCACCATGATCGCGCTGGCGCACGGCATCGGCGTCACCGCCGTCGCCGAGGGCGTGGAGACCCGCTCGCAGGTCAGCGCCCTCACCGCGATGGGCTGCGACGTGCTGCAGGGATGGCTGGTCGCCCCGCCCATGCCGCCGGAGGAGGTCGTGCGCTGGCTCAACGCACAGCGTCCGGCCAGCCGGCGCTCACTGGCCGGCTGACCCCCGCGACGACACGCTCAGCCAACCGCCTTCTGCAGCTGCTCGAACGCCTGGCCGGTGTGCACGGCGAGCCGCTGCAGGTGCGGAAGGGTGTCGCGGCACCCCACGAAGCCGAAGCACATCGCGTCCACGTTGCTGAACAGCGTGATGTTCAGCGCGACACCGTGCACCGGGATCGACACCGGGAAGTCGGCCTCGAGCCGGGCTCCACGCATGTAGAGGGGCTTGGTCGGGCCGGGCACGTTGCTGACGATCACGTTGAAGTTCAGCGGCAGCGGCGTGTTGATGCCGGTGAACGCGCTGGCCGCCTGCAGCCCGAGCGGGGCGAGCAGGGCCGCGCTGTAGGCCATGATCGCCTCCTGCGTGAGCCCCTCGAGCTGCGCCTTCGCGATGCGGGTCGACTGGGCGACCGACTCGAGCCGCTCGAGCGGATCGGCGATGTCGGTGCCGAGCGAGGCGAGGATCGCGCCGACCGCATTGCCGCCGCCGACGTCACCCTTCGGCCGGATGTTCACCGGGACGAACGCGATGAGCGGCTTGTCGGGCAGCTCGCCGAGCTCGAGCAGGAACTCGCGCAGCCCACCGCCGATCACCGTCAGCACGACGTCGTTCAGCGTGGCGCCCTGCGACTTGCCGATCGCCTTCAGCGTCGGCAGGTCGTACTTCTGCGTCGCGAACCGGCGGTTGCGGCTGATGCGCTGGTTGAGGATCGACTTCGGCGCCTGGGCCGAGCCGATGAGGTGCGCGAACTCGTTGTCGCGCCGCACCTGCGTGTTGATCAGGCCCTGCCCGAGGCGGGCGGCCGAGCGCGAGCGCTTGATCACCGTCTCGAGCAGCCCGTTGATGTCGGGCAGCGGGCCCGACCGCTCCTGCTCCGGGCGGGGACGTCGCGGCTTCGGGATCTGGAAGAACATCGGCTTGACGTCGTCCGGATCGGTCGAGTGGCTGCGGATCAGCGTCTGCGTCGCGCTGTAGCCGTCGACCAGCGCGTGGTGCATCTTCGTGTAGACCGCGAACCGGCCGTCCTGCAGCCCCTCGATCACGTGCACCTCCCACGGCGGGCGCGAGAAGTCGATCGCATTGCTGTGCAGCCGCGAGACGAGCGTGCCGAGCTCGCGTTCGCTGCCCGGGGACGGCAGGGCCGAGCGCCGGATGTGGTAGTCGAGGTCCATCTTCTCGTCCGGCACCCATGCCTGCAGCGGGTTGCGAAGCCACCACGGCGTCGCGAGGCGCAGGTTCCACGGCTCGACGACGCTGACCGCCTTGCGCATGTCGTGCTCGAGATCGCGCAGGAAGTGGTCGGACGAGCCCGCAGGGGGCTCGTAGATCATCAGGCCGGCCACGTGCATGGTCGTGCTCGGCGTCTCGCCCCAGAGGAAGATCTGGTCGAGCGGCGACAGTCGACGCTTGGTGCTCATGCGATCCCCGTCCGGTGGTAGGGCCGCCACTGCCCCTCCGGCTGGGCGAGGCGGTCGGCGATGACGCTCAGGGTCTCCAGGTTGTGCCTAAATCCGCAATGGGTGCTGTGCACCTCGACGTTCTCGGTCGTCGGCGACGGTCGGCTGGTGCAGCACTCCCACGCCACCACGCCGTCGGTGCGGCTGTAGATGCACGTCGTCGGCACCTCGAGCGGCTCCTCGCGGGCCAGCCGCGCCGCGTCGGCGACCGGGTCGACCCGCCGCGCCCGCGGGTTCAGCAGCTGGTAGAGCTGGTACGGCGTGCTCGCCCGGGGGTTGCCGCGGATCGGCGACCCCATCGTGATCACCTGGCGCACGTCGTCCGGGTGGCTGCGACCGAGCTCGCGGGCGAACACGCCGCCGAGGCTCCAGCCGACGATCGAGACGCGGCGTCCGTGGCTGTCGGCGAGCGACTCGAGCCGGTCGCGCAGCGCCTTCGTGGTCTCGCGGCGCGGGCCCAGGTTGCGGCCGCCCTGCCAGTCGTGGGCGTAGTAGCCGAGCTCGCGCAGCGTGCGCCGCAGGAACCGGGTGCTCAGCTCGGTGGTGAGGAAGCCCGGGATGATCAGCACCGGGTGGCCGTCGCCGCGCGGCCACTGCGGCAGCACGCCGACATGGGCGGCCTGGGCGAACTCGACCAGCGCGCGCCATTCCTGCAGCTGCAGCAGCAGCGACGGCGCGCCGGCGGCATCGGCGTCGGGCAGCTCGGTCTGGTCGGTGGGCGCGGTGCCGGCGGACATCGGTCCAGCATGCACCGCGCCGTCGTCCGATGCTTGACGAGGGACGACAGCGGCGCGTCGGCGCCCCGCCGGGTCGGGCGGGGCGGGTCAGGCGCTGCGCACCAGGCGGCCCGGACGCGGCCAGTGCGCCGCCGCCCGCACCCACTGTCCGCCCGACGCCGGCCACACCGAGCGGGCGGCGCGGGCGGCGGTCGCCTCCCACAGCGACGTCGCGACCGGCCGTTCGAAGCTGTCGGCGATCTCGTCGATCGCGTCCACCCGGCCGGTCGTCCGCAGTCAGCTGCCGTAGGTCACGTAGGTGTCTGAAGTCTCAAGGGTCTCGTCCATGTCATCGCCTCCCGGGCGCTCGGGCGGCTCCGGACAGCCGCAGCACCCACGATGACTGTCGAGTGTGTCCGGCTCGTGACGACCAGTGACACGTCGTGCTACGCCGAGTGGTGGGTTGCGCGCCGAGTGGTGACTTGGAAGTCACCACTCGCGCCCCAACCCACCACTCGGCGGAGGGGGCGAGCCAGGGTCAGACGGCGCGGGCGGTCGGGGTCGAGCGCTCGACGAGGGACGGGTCGCGGGTGACCACGGCGCCGAGGACGGTGTCGATGCGCTGCATCGCCTCGTCCGGCAGCGTGACGCCGGCGGCCTTGACGTTCTCGACGACCTGCTCGGGCCGCGAGGCGCCGACGAGCGCGGTGGCGACGTTGTCGTTCTGCAGCACCCACGCGACGGCCATCGTCGCCATCGACAGGCCGAGGTCGTCGGCGATCGGCCGGAGCTCCTGGACAGCGGTGAGCACCTCGTCGGACATCCAGCGCTTGATCATGTTCGCGCCGCCACCGGCGGTGTCGGTGGCGCGCGAGCCCTCCGGCGGCTGCTCGCCCGGCCGGTACTTGCCGGTGAGCACGCCCTGCGCGATCGGCGACCAGACGACCTGGCTCAGGCCGAGCTCCCGGCACGTGGGCACGACCTCGTCCTCGATGACGCGCCACAGCATCGAGTACTGCGGCTGGCTCGACACGAGCGGCACGTGCAGTTCCGTCGCCAGCGCGTGCGCGTCGCGGATCTGCTGCGCCGTCCACTCGCTCACGCCGATGTAGAGCGCCTTGCCGGCGCGCACGACGTCGGCGAAGGCCTGCATGGTCTCTTCGAGCGGGGTGAACAGGTCGTAGCGGTGGGCCTGGTACAGGTCGACGTAGTCCATCTGCAGGCGGCGCAGCGAGTGGTCGATGCCCTCCATGATGTGCTTGCGCGACAGCCCGGTGTCGTTCTTGCCCTTGGGATCGGGCCCGACCGGCCAGTACACCTTGGTGAAGACCTCGAGCGACTCGCGCCGCTCGCCCTTCAGCGCCTCGCCGAGCACCGTCTCGGCCTTGCCGTTCGCGTAGACGTCGGCGGTGTCGAACGTGGTGATGCCGTGGTCGAGGGCGGCGCGCACGCACTGCGTCGCGACGTCGTTCTCGATCTGCGAGCCGTGGGTGAGCCAGTTGCCGTAAGTGATCTCCGAGATCTGCAGTCCGGAGCGGCCGAGGTAGCGGAATTCCATGCCTCGATCCTGCCCTGCCCGCGCAGGTTCCTGTCAGCCGCCGGCGAACGGGGGCAGCACGTCGACGACTGCGCCGTCGTACAGGCGTGTGCTGTCCGACGACGGGTCGCTGTCGACGAGGAAGGACGCGACCTCGACGACCTTGGCCAGCTCACCGCGCTGCGCCAGCACCGACTTCAGCTCGCTGATCGTCGCCGCCTCGGCGGTGTCCTCCTCGACCCCGGCGGCCCGCCGGGCGCCGGCCCAGTACCGCACGGTCACCTTCGCGCTCACCCGATCACCTTGCCAGACGGGTCAGCGCGGGTACGCCACCGCGTCGGTCGCCTTCGCCGACAACCACACCGGGACGCCGGGCGCGAGGCCGAGCTCGGCGACCGCCGCGGCGGTGACGTCCACGAGCGCCTCGGGCGTGCCGCCGACGGTGAGCCGGATGCGGTCGCCGAGCGGCGCGAGCGTCGCGACCGCGCCCGACCAGACGTTCCGCGCGCTGGTGTGGTCGGGCGGCGAGGTGTGCACGGTGAACGCCGACGGCCGAACCGCGACGTGCACCGGCCCGTCGACGACGTCGGCCACGGCCAGGTGCCCGCCGCCGTCGAGCGTCACGACGCCGTGCTCGGCCACACCCGCGTACAGGTTCATGCCGACCAGCCGCGCGACGTACGGCGTGCGGGGGCGGCCGGTGATCTCGGCCGCCGAGCCCTGCTGCACCACGCGTCCGGCCTCGAGCACGACGATGCGCCGGGCGAGCAGCAGCGCCTCGATCGGGTCGTGCGTGACCAGCAACGTCGGCCCGGCGAAGTCGGCGAGATGGCGCCGCAGCTCGGCCTGCACGTCGGCACGTGTCTGCACGTCGAGGGCAGCGAGGGGCTCGTCGAGCAGCAACGCCTCGGGCCCGGACGCGAGGGCGCGGGCCAGCGCCACCCGCTGCGCCTGGCCGCCCGACAGCTCGCGGGGGCGTCGGCGCGCCAGGTCGGCGAGCCCGAGGCGTTGCAACCACTGGTGCGCCTCGGCGCGCGCGGTGGCGCGGCCGACATCCCGCGAACGGGCGCCGAAGGCGACGTTGTCGACCACGCGCAGGTGCGGGAAGAGCCGGTGGTCCTGGAAGACGAACCCGAGCCGGCGGTCCTGCGGCCGCACGTAGACGCCGGGTGCGTCCAGCACGCGGTCACCGAGCCGCACCTCCCCCTCGTCGAGCGACAGCAGCCCGGCGATCACGCGCAGCAGCGTCGACTTGCCCGCGCCGTTGGGGCCGAGCACCGCGACGACCTCGCCGGGTGCGGCGGCGAGGTCGAGGGCGAGGTCGAAGGCGCCGACCGTGACGCGTCCGGCGACCGAGAGGGCAGCGCTCACGAGACGGCGACGGGACGCAACCAGCGCTCGCGCAGCGCACCGAGGATGATCACCGCCGCGGCGATGAGCGGCAGGCTCAGCGCGGGCGCGTCGGCGGGGTCGTTCGAGAAGACGGTGAGCACGTCGGTCGGCAGGGTCTGCGTCACCCCCGGATTGTTGCCGCCGAACAGCAGCGTCGCCCCGAACTCGCCGAGTGCGCGGGCCCAGCACAGCACCGTGCCGGCGACGAGCGCCGGCAGCACCGTCGGCAGCGTCACGTGGGTGAAGATCCGGCGGCGGGACGCGCCGAGCGTCGCAGCGGCCTCCTCGAGGCGGCGGTCGGCGATGCGGAACGCACCCTCGACGGTGATCACCAGGAACGGCATCGCCACGAAGGTCTGTGCCACCACCACGGCGGCGAACGTGAACGGCAGGTCCTCACCGAGCACCGCCCGGATGGCGCCGCCGAGGATGCCCAGTCGTCCGAAGGCCTGGAACAGCGCGACGCCGCCGATCACCGGCGGCAGCACCAGCGGGATGGTCACGAACGCCCGCGCCACCGCGACGCCCGGCAGCCGCACGCGCGCGAGCACCCAGGCCAGCGGGACACCGATCACGACCGCGATCGCCGTCGCGAGCAGCGACGACTCGATCGACAGCCGCAGCGCCGTCCACACCCCGCGCTCGCCGTAGATGCGGCCGAGCTGCGTCCACGGGGTACGCACGATCAGCGCCAGCGTCGGCAGGAACAGGAACAGCAGCGCGAGCACGGCCGGCGGCACCAGCACGGTCGGTGTGCCGAGCCCGGCGGCGCGGCGGGCCCTCCCCCGCCCGCGTGGCGGCGCGACGACGCTCATTCGCTCATGGTTGCGCAAAGCCGTCTGCGGTGAGCACCTTCCGTCCGTCGGCCGAGAGCACGTAATCGACGAATGCCTTCGCCAGTGCGGGATTCGGAGCGCCCTTCAGCGTCGCGATCGGGTAGGTGGTGCTGGCGTTGACACCGCCCGGGATCGGGATACCCGTCACCTTGCTGCCGGCGGCCCGCACGTCAGTGACGTAGACGAGACCGGCGTCGACCTCGCCGGACTCGACGGCGGCGAGCGTCGACTTCACGTCCGCTTCGTTGGCCGTCGGCTTGACCGTGATCTTGGCGTTCGTGAAGACCTGCTGCGCCACCACGCCGCACGGCACGGCCGGGTCGCAGACGGCGACCTTGACGCCCGATCTCGCGAGGTCGGCGACCGAGGTGATGTGCGCGGGGTTGTTCGGGGGCACGGCGATCTCAAGCCGGTTCTTGACGAAGTCGGTCGGGGACGTCGCCTGAGACGCCAGCGCCTTCATGTTCTTCTCCGACGCGGACGCGAAGACGTCGACCTTCGCGCCCTGGCTGATCTGCGTCGAGAGGTCGGAGCTGGCGCCGAAGGTGAGCGTGACGCTGGTGCCCGGGTGGGCGGCGGTGAACTGCTGCTCGATCGTCTTGAACGCCTCGGTGAGCGACGCTGCGGCGTAGACGCTGATCGAGCCCGAGAGCTCCCCCGAGCTCGTCGTCGCACCGCCGGACGACGAGCACCCCGCGAGCACGAGCGGAACGGACACGGCAGCAGCGACCAGACGCTTCACGAACGGCTCTCCGGGACCTCGACTACGACTTTGGAGGACTTGATGGCGGCGTCGGCGGTGACGCCGGGCTCGAGCTGCAGTTCGTCCGCCGCCTCCCGGCTCATCAGCGACACGACGCGGAACGGCCCGCACTGCAGCTCGACCTGGGCCATCACGGTGTCGCGCACGACGCGGGTGACCAGCCCGACCAGACGGTTGCGGGCCGATTCGCCGGCGACCGGGCCGGCGACGGCGGTCGCTCGCGCCGTGCTGGTGGCGAAGGCGGCGAGGTCGGCCCCGTCGACCACCCGCACACCGGCCTCGTCGGTCGACGTCGGCAGCTTGCCCTGGTCCGCCCACCGGCGCACGGAGTCGTCGCTGACCCCGAGCAGCGCGGCGGCCTCACGGAATCGGTAGCTCGGCACGCGGCCACTGTAACCGCATCTGCGGACACTCTGCGCATCGAGCTCCGCAGCTGCGCCAGATGCGACGCACAACCGTTTCAAGTCGCGGGGACCAAGGTCCTGCTCTAGCCTTCCCCTCGGACAGGCCTGCCGGCTCCCCGCGCCGGTTCCAGCCCTGCCTGTCCTGTCCTTGGGGGGACAGATGAAGATCACCCTGTTGGCCGCCGCGGTCACCGCCGCTGCCACCGTCACCGGTGTCCTGATCGCCGCGCCCGCCGGCGCCGACACCGCTCACACCTTCTCCGGTTTCGGCGCCGGCGTCCGCGTCCTCGGCCCGAGCGGCCTCGTCGAGGTCACCGCCGAACCGTTCTCGACGCTCTACACCGACCAGGTGCCGGCCTCGAGCAGCAATGAGACCGCTGCGGCCGATGCGCTCGGGGGCCTCGTGCACATCGGCGCGATGACCACGGAAGAGCACTCGGTCGCGGTCACCGGCGGCAGCCAGACGATCGCCAAGGCCACTGCGGCGAACGTCGATCTGCTCAACGGCCTCATCACGCTGGACGCGGTGACGACGACCTCGACCGTGACCTACACCAACGGCGCGGTCAGCGGCCAGTCGGCCAAGAGCACGTTCGTGAACCTCAAGATCGCCGGCCAGGCCATCCCGGCCAACCCGGCGCAGAACAGCTACTTCGGTGCCGCCGGCATCGCCGAGGTCGCGGCGAACACCTACTCGAGCTACACCGGCTCGGACGGCACAGTGACCGTCGACGGCATCGGCCTCTACATCAGCCTGCTCAAGCCCGTCGGCTCGCTCGACACCGGCGCGACGATCTTCCTCAGTGCTGCCGAGGCGGCGCTCGGCCCGCACGTCCCGCAGTCGAACACCGGCCCGACCGGCTACGCCTACGCCACCCGCATCACGACCGGCGCGGGCAGCACGCTCAAGGTCGCCTCGGGCCGCACCGCGTTCATCAACATGGGCACCAGCGGCACGGACGGCACCAACGTCGTGCACACCACGACCGGCGTCGTCGTCAACGGCGTCACGAACACCGGTGTGCTGAGGACGATCGCGAACGGCGTCAAGGGCACGACCCAGTCGACGGCGACGATGACCTCACAGGTCACCGGCATCAACCTGCTCGGCGGGCTGGTGAAGGCCTCGGCCATCACGGCCGTGGCGAAGTCGGTGAGCACCTCGTCCGGCACCCACTCGACGTCGGCGAAGACGACCGGCGTCAACGTCTCGGTGGCCGGGCAGCCGATCAACCTCAACGTGCCCGCCGGCACCGTCCTGACGATCGGCAAGATCGCCAAGGTGACGATCGACAAGACCGCGAAGTCCGGGGCGATCGTCATCGTGACGGGCCTGGACATCGTGCTCACCACGGCGGCGTACGGGCTGCCGGTCGGCGCGCACATCGAGATCGCACGCGCCGGGGCCGCCACCCGGATGTAGTGCCACCTGCTCCACGACCGCGACCGGGGTCGTCCGCTCAGCGCAGCGGACGGCCCCGGCCGCGGCATGTCAGGGGCAACGCGTCCACCGCCGCCGAGGCCGCCGGCGCCTGACCCGGCTCGTCCGCCTGGCCCCCTGCCGTGGTCGTCAGTGGATCTTCGGCACGACCACAGCAGGGGGCACAGCGGCGCGAGGGGGGGCCGGTTGGTCGCGCGTCGACCGGCCAGGTAAGCTGAACTCACCGACGCGGGGTGGAGCAGCTCGGTAGCTCGCTGGGCTCATAACCCAGAGGTCGCAGGTTCAAATCCTGCCCCCGCTACAACGCAGGTCAATGAATCCGGGCCCTCCAGTGCATCGCACTGGAGGGCCTCGATCACTTGCCATCGATTTGCCATCGGCCGGGCCGCAGCCAGACAAGTGAGGCCGGGACAGCGCTCACTGGGTTTCCACAGTATCCTCTCAGGCCGCGAAGTGCGCGAGGGTGGACAGACTGTCCATTCGCTGCGATGCGCGTACGTCGCTGGCCCCTGACGCTGGTTGCTGAGACGTGGTGGTCGGCAAGGCACAGGTCGTTGGCGTGGTGTCAGGCGTGCGGACGACGGTCGCAGCGTTCGGCGATCGCGGGTGAAACGGTTTGGAGCGCCGATCAGTCCCGCGGTGTTCGCGGTGCGTTCGCTAGCAGCCGCGCCAGTTGGGCGCGGAACAGTGCGTCGTCCTCGAGCAGTTCGCGGGGCAGGCTGCCGGTGACGGCGAGGACGACGGCGCCATGGACGAGGGTGTAGGCCTGAAGCAGCAGGAGTTGCAGCGGCGGATCTGCCGGCACCGCCGCAGCGTCCGCGTAGCGCTGCAGCTGCCCGCGCAGCGCGCGAGGGATCGGCGCCCAGTTGGGGACGCGGATCTCACCGCTCTGGGCCGCGTCGATGAGCGGGTCAATGAGTGCACGGACCGCTCGATTCTTTGCCGGCAGCAGCGCTTGTCTTCCCTTCAATCGGGTGGCGGTGGCGCTGTGCGCGAACTGGAACAGTTCCGGGTTGGTCATGGCCCAACTCCGGTAGCCCAGGGCTGCGGCCGTCCACGCCTGGGTCTTGGAGCTTCGCTGCCCGGGTCTGCTCGCTGCGCGCGCGGTGGCATCGGCGAGCTCGTCGAAGGCGTCGATGATCAGGACTGTGAGCAGGTCGTCGCGCGAGCCGTAGTAGTAGTGCACGCCGGCGGCGGCCATGCCGAGACGGGCCGCGATTCCGCGGAGGGTGACTGCCTCCGGCCCGGCTTCGGCGAGCAGTGCGCGTGCCGCGTCGCGGATCTCGCCGAGCGTGTCCTCACGCCGCTGAGTGCGGCGCGTGGGTGAAGAGGTCGGAGGCACCGACCAAGCCTAGAAGGGCGTCAGCCCGCGGCAGGAGTGCCCGGGGCAGCGCCGTCCGGTGGCGGCCCGGACTCGACGCGGCGGACGAAATTGTCCAGCGCTTCCTGCATGCCCTTGGCGAAGCGGGCGTGCAGGAACGGCCGATACAGCGAGGCGAGAGGCCCGCTGACCTCAGCGCCGTGGGTGAGACGCAACCGGCCGTCGGGAAGGTCGCCGATCGTGTGGGTGAACGCGAACTTCGCGCCGGGCGCCGAGGACACCTCGGTGTAGCTGACCAACCGGGTCACCTCGGTGTAGACGAACGGGGCGCCCGGACCGCTGGTCGGGTGATTGCGACCTTTCGCGCCGAGCTCGATCGGGCCGTTCGACTCGATCCGTTTGATCAGCGGGTCCCAACCGGGCGCCTCGTCAGTCGCCTCGTACCAGGCCCAGACCGTTTTTCTGTCAGTCCGGGCTTCGCCGGAGACCTCGACCTTCCACACGGCAACCGCCTCCGCTCCGCTCGGTAAGCAGCTCTCAATACTTGAGCACTGCTTCACTTTGCTCGAACCGTACCGCACGTTCGCGGCGAACGCCGCGCACCAAGACCACTTGAGCGAGAGGAACGACGCACCGCACGCCGCGACGTCATACTCGCGGCATGGAGATCCCCACCCGAAGGGTGAGCGCCGAGCTACTCGTTCAGGTCGACGAACCCGCCCGGATCACCTTGCAGATCGCCGCCTCCGTTGGCGCATCGACGCAGGTGGCGGAGCGTCTGGTCGTGCGGATTGGTGGGCGCCCGCTGCCGGTGGAGGAAGTCACCATCGACGACGCGGCGCGCATTCACATCTGTCGCGTGCCGGCCGGCCGCCTGGAGGTCGAGTACGAGGCCACGGTCGACGGCAGCGAAGGTTCCCGCGTGGCGAGTGCTGCCGATGGCCTTGTGTTCCGTCGCCCGAGTCGCTTCGTGGAGTCCGACCGGCTCGGGCCGGTCGCGCAAGTAGAGTTCGCCGGCATCACCGACGCAGAGCAACTTCTGTCGGCGGTCTCGTCGTGGGTCGGTGCACGTCTTGCCTACGTCCCTGGTTCGAGCGGTGCGCTGGACGGAGCGGTCGACACGCTGTTGCTTCGCCGAGGCGTGTGCCGCGACTTCGCCCATCTGGTCATCGCCCTGCTCCGTGCGCTCGACGTGCCGGCACGACTTGCCGCCGTGTACGCCCCTGGTCTGCATCCAATGGATTTCCACGCCGTCGCGGAAGCGGCCGTCGACGGGCAGTGGCGGGTCGTCGACGCAAGCCTGTTGGCGCCCCGACGGAGTCTGGTGCGGATCGTCAGCGGCCGAGACGCTGCGGATACGGCGTTCCTCTCCAGCTACGGCGGCCGAACCACGTTGCTCGAGTACGCAGTGACCGCCACAGTCGACGGCAATCTCCCTGCGGATGACGTGCGCGAACTGGTCACGATGCCGTGACGCCCGACCACATCGAAGCAGCGACAGGATGGTGCGCGACGAGCCCGGTCGAGCATTGGGCGGTGTAGGCTCAGCCTTGTCGAGGTCGTCATCCTGCGCCGCTCAGGTCGCACCGGTCCCGCCGATCAACTCACCATCGCGCTCCGGCCGAGCTCGGCAGGCGACGTGATCACGGATTGCACCGTCGTCCCCGACAACGGCGGTCGTCGCGGACGTGACGTCGTCCGAGGACGACGTGACGAGCCCTCATTGACGTTGCTTCCCGTCGCCCATCAGGTCGACCGGCGTCTCGACGGCGTGTGGTGGCCGTCGTCGCTGGATCTGGTCGCCGAAGTGCCGCCGCTCGTGGCTGCTGTGGAAGCAGCCGGGTATCCGCGGGTGCGACGGATCAGCTTCGCGCTGAGCGGTTGGGACGCGAGTGTGCCACGCCGGATCACGCTGCGCGGCAGCGTGATCCGCCTCGGTGGGTTCAACTCCCAGGACGAGGCCGAACTGATGTTGGTCGATTCATCCGGCTGGCAGCGAGTGCTGCTCCTCGTCCTTCCGCCGGAGACCGCGCATGAGGTCGCTGCTCGTGCCATGGCCGGCATCACCAGCAGCGACCATGTGTCGGCCCGGGAACTGCTGGAGCGGGCGCGCACAGACGGCGCAAACCTGGACGACGGCAGCCGGCGGAGCTGACGCACCGAGGCGCAGCGAGGGTCAGGGGGAGCATGGATCCGGGCGTTGCTCCGCTTGCGGCTCGCTGCCGGCCACCGCGCGCGAATCGCCACCGCGCGATCGCCGCATGGTGGTGATGTGCCCTGTCTCGGCCACGTCACGTGCGATCTGACGCAACCTGCGGTGACTGAGCTGACTCGCGTCGTGCAACATGGCGAACGCCGCGTCGCGCGTGATCTTGTGCTGGTGCATGAGCACGCCGATCGCGATGCCGATCTCACGGCTCGACTCAAGCGCGTCGAGCAGCCGTGCAGCCTGTTCGGCGGCGAGTCGGTGGGACAGCAACGCGCGCACGTGCGCCACGAATAGCGCGATGCGAGCTCGTGCATCCGCGTCGAAGGCGTCGCGCTGCAGTGCGTACAGCGTGAGCACCGTGACACTCGAGGTATCTGCGGTGAGTCGGAAGGCTGCAGCGCTTCGAATGCCGTGCTGCCCTGCGGTCAGGAGCCTGTAGGGCGGCGGCCACCGACTGTCGGAGAGCAGATCACCGCTCAACACCTGCGGTGTCTCGAACCCGCAGGCATCCATGCTCGGCCCGACTTGAAGCCGAAGCTGCACGGCATCGGCCGCCGCGGCCATCGCGCTCGAACTGGCGACGGTCTTGGAGTGCTTGGCGCCTCGCCGGATCAGACTCGCCGCATCGGCACAGAGGAGCGGTCCGGCCGCCACTGCGACGATCGACCGCAGTGCGCTCGGTACCGAGTGCGTGGGCGCGACATTGGTGTCGAGCTCCTCGAAGACCGAGACGAGCGCTGCCTGCGTCATCGACTCGGACGACGTCGACGAGCGATCGCATTCCCCGGCGGCCGCCGCGGACTGTCTCGCAGGCTCCATCACGACCGTGCCGACGTCGGCGTGAGCATCTCGTCGCGGAGGGGCGCGCCGATGGCGTCGAGGTGTTGCAGCACTGCGCGGTAGGACTGCCAGAGCGTCGTCTCCTGGAAACTGATGCCGACACTTGCGCAGTGTGCGCGGATCATGCCCTGAGCGCTGCGCAGGTTGGATCGCGGCATGCTCGGGAACAGGTGGTGCTCGATCTGGTAGTTGAGGCCGCCCAGCGCCAGGTCGATGAAGCGCGAACCGCGAACGTCTCTGGACGTCAGCACCTGTCGGCGCAGGAAGTCCAGTTGCATGTCGGCGCTGATGATCGGCATCCCCTTGTGCGCCGGCGCGAAGGTGCAACTCATGTAGAGGCCCCACGCCGCTTGGTTGACGGCGAGGAACGCGACCGCCTTGGCCGGCGACATGGCAGACAGCACCAACGTCACGAGGAGGGCTGCGTGCAACACCAGAGTGAGGGCCTCGATGCGCCGGCGACCTCCTCGAGCAGACCGATCGCGGCCTGTCACGACGGAGATGATGCTGTCGACGTGCAGGCTGATCCCTTCGAGGAGCGTGAGCGGGAAGAACAGCCATGCCTGCCGGCGCACCACGAATCGGCTGAGCGCACCGCGCCGCTTCCGCGCTTGAGCCGTCGTGAAAGCCAACACGCCGTCGCCGATGTCCGGATCGCGGTCTTCATGATTCGGATTCGCGTGGTGACGATTGTGGGTCTGGATCCACCAGCCGTAGCTCAACCCGATCACGACATTGCCGAGTACACGCCCGAACGCGTCGTTGTTCCGACGGATCGCAAAGATAGCCTGATGGCCGGCGTCATGGCCGAGGAACGCGACCTGCGCGAATGCAATCGCCAGCGCTACGGCTGCGAGCAACTGGAACCACGAGTCACCGATCGCGATGACGGCCAGCACCACGAGGCCCAGGAACACAAGCGTCAGCGAGGTCCGCACCATATAGCCGACGCGCCGACGCTCCAGCAGTCCGGCAGCCCGAACAGCCGTGACCAGAGCGCTGAAATCGCTCCGATCCCGCGACCCCGCGCCTGCACGATCAAGTCCGCCGGTGGCGCTCATCGACGGCCGTACGGTCGTCATCGAGGACCGTCGCCTGCCGTCAGGCGTTCCGCACATTGCCGGCTTGCGGTCCCTTGGGTCCCTGGGTGGTGTCGAACTCGACGCGCTGGTGCTCCTCGAGGTTCTTGTAGCCCTCTCCGATCAGTGCCGAGTGATGCACGAAGACATCCTTGCTGCCGTCGTCGGGTGCGATGAAGCCGAAGCCCTTTTCGCTGTTGAACCACTTGACCGTGCCCAGCGTCATGATCTTGTTCCTTCCGAAGCCGGTGAGGCACACGCACGGTGCGCGAGCGTCGCGGTTGCGCGAGATGAGGTGGCTTCCGACTGGGGGTCGGTGCTACGGCAGACGCAATTTCAACAAGTCCCGCGTCGCGGTGCGTGCCGAGGAAGGAGGTGCTGACAACCGATTCCGACGGTAGCAGCCTTTCGGGGCGCGTAGGGTTCGAAGCACGAGGTTCACGTCGTCGGCATCGAGCCGGCGCGGAGCCCGAGCGGATCGAGCCTCTGCAGTGATGTCGTCTCCCGCATGACCGTCGCCCCTTCACGGTTGGTGCTCGCGCAGCGTCCAACTCGACGCGACCTCCTCCACGGCGCATGGTGGCCGCGGACGCTGTCGATCGCCGAGGAACTCCCCCGGATGCTGGACGCGGCGGGCGAGCGGCTCGGGGCGATTTCGGGAGTCATGCTCAACCGTGATGAGTGGTTCGGGGTCGACCACACCGGGTCGCGCATCGGCCGGACGAAGATCAGCTGGTACGGGGTCGAGCAGGTGCAGCAGGCGGTGCTGTGCTGCAGCCCCGGCCGCCGGCTCACCTTGCTCGTCGTCCCCCCCGGCACACCGGAGCGGGTGGCCTTGACCGCCACGCTGATGGCGTGCGCGCCCGGGAACGCGCTCACCCCGCTCGAGACACTCGCCCGCGCGGATCTGGACGCCCCGTCCGGGAGCGCGGCGCCCGATTAGGCGACCGGGACGAGTCTGCGGACGCCGTCCAAGGCCGGCTCGTACGGCAACCCGTAATGCAGGAACAGCACACGCTCGAGGGCGACGGGCATCGGATGCCCGGCCGACACTCGGGGCGCTCGACGGATGACCGCGCCGGACCACGCCAGCAAGATGCCGGTGTCATCGACTCCGGCGCCGCCCAGGGCGACGAACATGATCTGGGTGCGGCCACGCTGGCGTACGGCGACGCCGGCGAAGTGAGCGACGTCGAACCGTGCATCCACCTCGTCGTCCGCCCGGTCCCCCACGTCGAGGTCGAGGTAGAGGCGCGCGAGGTGACCCACCCGCCGGCGCCCTCGATCGAAGACGGGCGAGCCGATCAGTCCCAGGGTGATGCGCTGCATCATGGCTTCACCGACGTCGTAGTGGCCACGATGGCCCCAATCCGGCCGGCACGGCCGAGCATCAACCACGGTCGCTGACGACGTGGACATGGGCGTTCAACGCGCGACAGGCCAACAACCAAGATCGAGGCTACGCCGAATTGCGCAGCCAATGACTACTCTCGGTTGCGATCGATCTCGAGCCAGACACGCTTGCCCGGCCCGCACTGTTCGCTTCCCCAGCGCGTCGCAAGGTGCTGCACAAGGACCAGTCCGCGCCCGGTGGTGGCCGTCCGACCCGAAGCCCGGAGCCTCGGGGGTACCGGCGAGCCGTCTTCGATCGTGAGTCTGAACCGCTCGGGCCCGGCGTCCAACACGAGCTGCATGGTGTCCGACTGACTCGCATGGACGACCACGTTGGTGACCAATTCGCTCGCAAGCAGCTCGACGTCGTCGGCGAGCGTCCCCAAACCCCAGAGTGGCAGCGCGGCGGCGACCATCGCACGGGCGGCCGAGGGGGCCTGATTGTTCACAGGAAGGTCGACGACTGCGGCGAAGCGGGGCACGGGATGCCTCTCGGGTCGATCGGACCACTTGAGACATGCCGGGTTTCGGCGCAGGGGTCGAGGTCAGCATGCCCGAACGCGATGGAATCGAAGCGTGAGGGGTCGACTTCTTGTTCACCCAGCAGCGAGAACCGACGTCTCGCGCCCCGGCAACAGGGGCGAGCTGCAGGGCGTGGATGAAACACAGCGGACGCCTGCCGCTTGAGCGAGCTGACCATGTCGAGGACGGTCAAGACGTCGGCGTGGCGGACGTTGCCACGGGCGTCCCGATAGATAGCGGCGTAGGTGACGCGACCGTGCGTGCCGACTCGTCGACGGACGACCCCATAGCCCGATTCTCCCCCGAACGTTGCCACCGCGCGGCGCGGATCTGCCATCAATTGCCATCAGAACGCCTCGATACAGGGTGACACAGCCAAACCCTTCGCGTCAGCAAAGCCATAGGCCATATGGTTTTTACGATTTGCGCGACAGTGCGCGATACACCAAGATCGCGCTCATAACCCAGAGGTCGCAGGTTCAAATCCTGCCCCCGCTACGAACGTCAGGGCCCTTCAGTGCGACGCACTGAGGGGCCCTGATCATTCCGTCGGAGGCCGGGCGGCGCCGGTCAGCGGCGGGGCCAGCCCGTGTACCCCTCGGCGAGATACCGTCGACCCGCCTCGGACGCGACCAGCGACTCGAGTTCGCCGAGCTGGCGGCGCACGTCGAACGGCGAGGCGTCCGGCAGGGTGTGCAGCATCGTCGTCATCCAGTACGAGAAGTGCTGCGCCCGCCATACCCGTTGCAACGCGCGCGGCCCGTACTCGTCCAGCGCATCGCGATCGTGCTTGAGCACCGCACGCTCGAGCACCTCGGCCAGCACCCGCACGTCCGCGAGGGCCAGGTTGAGCCCCTTGGCGCCCGTCGGTGGCACCGTGTGCGCGGCATCGCCCGCGAGCAGCAGGTTGCCCCAGCGCATCGGCTCGTTGACGAACGACCGGAACCGCAGCACGGTCTTCTCGGTGATCGGGCCCTCGCGCAGCGTGAAGCCGTCCGGCCCGGCGACGCGGCGCTGCAGCTCCGCCCAGATCGCCTCGTCGGTCCAGGCGTCGACGTCCTCGTCCGGGTCGCACTGGAAGTACATGCGCTGCAGCGACTCGGTGCGCTGGCTGATCAGCGCGAACCCGTGCTTGGAGTGGGTGTAGACCAGCTCCGGCGCGCTGTGCGGCGCCTCGGTGATGATCCCGAACCACGCGAACGGGTACTCACGGAAGTACTGGGTGCGCGCGGCGTCCGGGATCTCGTGGCGGCAGACGCTGCGCGAGCCGTCCGCCCCGACGAGGTGGTCGCAGCGCACCTCCTGCGCCACGCCGTCGGCGTCGGTGAAGAGGATGCCCGGCCGCGCGGAGGTCAGGTCGACCACGCGGGTGTCCCGCACCCCGAAGCGCACGTCGCCGCCGTCGCGCGCGCGGGCGTCGGCGAGATCGACGAAGACGTCGGTCTGCGGGTAGAGCCATGCGCACTCGCCGGTGAGCTGCTCGAAGTCGACGCGGTGGTGCTCGCCGCCGAAGCGCAGCGAGATCCCGGCGTGGGCGTGCCCCTCGCGATGGACGCGGTCGCTGACGCCGGTGTCGACGAGCAGCCGCACGCTGTCGGCCTCGAGGATGCCGGCGCGCACGGTGTGCTCGATCTCGTCCCGGGTGCGGTGGTCGACGAGGACCGAGTCGATGCCGCTGAGGCCGAGCAGGTGCGACAACATCAGGCCGGCGGGGCCGCCGCCGACGATGCCGACGGTCGTGTTCGTGATCATGTGGCCGCCCCGTCGTGGTCGCCGCGAACCTCGTTCACTATGGCTGGTCCTCCTGCTCGAGCGCCTCGCGGGCGATCGCGAAGGCGTGGTTGGCCGCGGGCACGCCGACGTACACGGCGGCGTGCAGCAGCACCTCCGCGATCTCGTCGGCAGTCAGCCCGTTGCGGCGGGCCGCCCGCACGTGCATGGCGAACTCGCCCCAGTGGCCGTGCGCCATCAGCGCGGTCAGCGTCACCACGCTGCGGGTGCGCCGGTCGAGGCCCGGGCGCGTCCAGACGTCACCCCAGGCGGCGCGGGTGATGTAGGCCTGGAAGTCAGCCGTGAACGGCGTCGCCTGCGCCTGGGCCCGGTCGACGTGCGCGTCGCCGAGCACGGCCCGGCGCACGGCGTCGCCGGCGGCGAGCCGGTCGTCGTCGCTCATCGGGTCACCGCCGTCGCGACGAGGACGTCGCCCAGGACCGCCGCCACCGCCGCTGGATCCTCGGCCGGGGGCAGGTGACCGCAGGTCGTGAACTCATGGAAGCGCGCGCCCGGCACGGCGGCCCGGGCCTGCTCCGGCGGCACGACCGGGTCGGACGTGCCCGCCGTGACGAGCAGCGGCACGACCGGCTGCAGTCCACGCCGGTCGAAGGCGGCGAGCGCCTCGCACGCCTGCGCGTACGACTCGTCGTCGGCGGCGACCAGGGACGCGAGCAGTGGCTGCGCGACGCCAGGCCGGCGCTCGGCGAAGCCCGGTGCGAACCAGCGGCCGACCGAGGCGTCGACGAGGCTCGCGGTGCCCTCGGCGCGCACCTTCGCGGCCCGCTCGTGCCACGCGGCGGGCTCGCCGATCCGCGGCGCCGCGGCGATGGTGACGACGCCCGCCACGCGTCCGGGGTCGACCGCCAGGGCGAAGCCGATCGCGCCGCCGAGCGAGACGCCGGCGTACGTCACCGGACGGTGTTCGGACACCACCCGCTCGCGGACGGCCGCGGCGAGGTCCTCGACGGTGAACGGCTCGGTGCTGGGCCTGCTGTCGCCGTGCCCGGGCAGGTCGAGCCCGAGCACCTGCACGTCGGCCGGCAGCCGGCCCGCGCAGTCGCGCCAAAGCGGGGCGACGGCGGTGCCGAGGGAGGGCCCGACGACGAGCAGCCGGGTCGCGTCGTCGGAGCCGTGCAGCACGGCGAACCGCAGCTCAGGCACCATCGTCGAACTCCTTCCACCGAGCGAGCGCGGCGTCGATCAGGGCGTCCGTGGCCCCGAGATAGGTGCGGGGGTCGCCAGGCCCGTCGCCGCGCTCGGCGAGCAGGTCGGACGCGACGGCCTCGGCATGCCGCGCCATGGCGTCGGTGTCGACGACGAGGCCGTCGACCAGCTCGGCCGCCTGCGACGCGCTGACGACGGTCGACCGCAACAGATGTTGCAGCGGCAGGCACTCGGCGTGCCAGGCACCCGGCGGCCGCTCGTCGACCGTGCGGCCGGCTGCGGTGTGCAGCAGGGCGGCGAGCGCCGGCGCCTGCAGCGCGGCGCTGCTGACCAGCACCGACAGCACGGGGTTCTGCTTGTGCGGCCTGGTCGACGAGCCGCGGCGGCCGGGCGGGGGGGGC
>NZ_JBQCEE010000239.1:0-30929 GCF_051960575.1 Jatrophihabitans sp. | reverse complement strand
CGACTACTGGGGCGAACCGCCGATGGCCGCCCCCGGCGAGCCTGCGCCGCCGGCGTTCGTGCAGTACGCACAGGGCGTCCCGTGGACTTGGCTGACGACCGACGACCTGATCTACGAGCCGTTCCGGCCCACATCGGAGTCGCCGTACGGTGTCGCGCCGCTCGAGACGATCCTGCTCAACGCCAACACCGACCTGCGGTTCCAGTACCACTTCCTGCAGCACTTCACCGAGGGCAACATCCCCGAGGCGTTTGCGACCGCCCCCGAGGGCTGGTCGCCGTCGCAGATCGAGGAGTTCCAGGCGGCGTGGGACGCGCTGCTACTCGGCGACGACGCGGTCAAGAACCAGATCAAGTGGGTCCCGAACGGCACCGGGTTTGCGTGGACCAACGAGCGCGAGTTCTCCGACGTCTTCTCGCTGTTCCTGATGCGGAAGACCGCCGCCGCCTACCACGTGACCCCGCAGGATCTCGGGTTCACCGAGGACGTCAACCGCGCCACCAGCGAGACGCAGGTCGACAACCAGTTCCGCATCGGCGACATGCCGCTGATCGAGCACGTTCAGGCGATCCTGTCGGACTACCTGCAGGACGACCTGCAGCTGCCGCTCGACTTCCAGTTCGACACCGGGCAGGAGAAGGAGGACCGGCTCGCCACCGCCCAGTCGGACAAGATCTACATCGAGTCCGGTGTCATCTCGCCGTCCGAGGTCCGCGAGCGCGTCTACGGCCTCTCCGAGCCCGACGGCCAGCCGGTGCCGCGGTTCATCCTCACCACCCGCTCCGGGCCGGTCCCGCTGTCCGCGCTCAAGGCCGTCGCCGGCCCCGTCGACCCCGCGTCGGCCGCGCCGGTGCCGGGCGGCGAGCTGCCGCACAAGCCGTTCGCGCCGATCGAGGGCACCGTCCCGCAGAAGCTGCCGGACCGGCCCGCGCTCGCCGTGGTCGAGTACCCGCAGGACAACGCGGGCGACGACCCGACCACCGGCATGCCCGTCGCTGCGCCCGCTGCCGCGCCGGTGGCGAAGGACGCCGCGGCCGGCCTGACGACCGCCAACGCGCCGACGAGCTACGACCTCGCCAGCGGCGAAGACGACGAGGACGACGAGATCGAGGTCGCCAAGGGCAGCATGCGCGCCGAGCTGGCCACGTTCGACCGGTTCGTGCGAGGCCGCGTCAAGGCCGGCCGCTGGCGCGACTTCGAGTTCGCCACGATCGGCGAGCCCGCCGCCCGGAACCTGAACCGCAGCGGCTACCTCGAGGTCCGCAAGGCAGCCGGCGAGCCGATCGCTGCAGGCCTCGCCGTCCAAGCCGTCGACACCGGCCGCGTGCTGATGCTGCAGCGTGGCCTCGGCGCCGACGACCCAGCGTCGGGCACGTGGGAGTTCCCTGGCGGCCACCTCGAGTCCGGCGAGACGCCGTTCGCCGCCGCCGCGCGGGAGTGGCAGGAGGAGACCGGCTGCGTCCTCCCCGACGGCGAGATCACCGGCACGTGGTGCTCGGCCGACGGGATCTACGAAGGGTTTGTCTACACGATCCCTGCCGAGAACCTCGTCCCGATCTTCGAGCGCGGCGCCGTGGTCAACCCGGACGACCCGGACGGCGACGCCGTCGAGGCCCTCGCCTGGTGGGACCCGTGCCAGCTCGGCGGCCCGCTGCCGGACGGCCGGACGTGGCGCAACCCGGCCCTCCGGTCGGAGCTGCAGGCGTCGGTGCCGGCGCTGCTCGACTCCGTGTCGTCCGCGATCGACGCCGTCGTCGCGGACGTGGCGAAGGCCGGTGGTGCCGACCCAAAAGGACGGTGGCGGTCCGGCGCTGACCGTGTCCCGCAGCACCGCTACGACCTGGCCATCACCGACCACTGGTCGCCGCGGATCGCCGACGCGCTGACCGGCCTCGTCCCCGACGGCGTCGTGCGCAACGCGATCGCCGCCGCACGGGCGGTCATCGGCAAGAGCGCCACCAGCGACGACGCCAGCGACGACGCCGACCTGATCAGGGCCGCAGCCCGCGCCGTGTTCGACAGCGGGATCGACGACCCCGCAGACCTCGCGCGAGTCATCCGGCAGGTGTACCTCGACGCGTACGCCACCGGCGGCCAGTCGGCCAGCCTGCAGCTCGCCGACGCCGGAGGCGCCGCGGTCACCCTGACCGGCGTCTCCGAAGTGAACTGGGACGCATGGCAGCCCGGGTGGGACTACGCGGCCGACCTGGCGTCCGACGGCGGCCTCGCCGTCATGCTCGACGCGGTCGACGTCACCGTGCAGGGCATCACCGGCACCCTGCTGGACCGGCTCGCCAACGTCATCGCCGACGGCGTCCGCTCCGGCTCCGCGATCGACAGCATCACTGCGGACGTCCGCGGCGTCGTCGCCGACCCGGGGCGCGCCGAGATGATCGCGCACACCGAGACCGCCCGCGTCATGACGAACGCGTCCCTGGCGACCTATCAGGCCAACGGTGTCGGCGGCTGGACGTGGGTGCTGTCCGACGGGGCCTGCCCGGTCTGTGTCGACGCGTCGAAGCTGCCCCACACGGTCGGCTCCGACTCGGTCATGCCGCCGGCCCACCCGCGGTGCCGGTGCGCGGTCGCACCGGACCCGGGCTCGGTCGGCGCCTGAAGCCGGTCCAGGACGCGGCTGACGAACCGCTGGCCCTCGATGTCGGTCAGCCCGCAGTCGCCGCACCGGTACCGGGTGCCGGACCACGCCCACGTGTGGGAGTCGTAGTCGGGCCCGCACCGCATCCGGTCAGCGTCCCACACGGAAGGGGTCAGCGTCGTGGCCGAGCAGCAGTACACCCTCGCGGTCGTCTACAAGCCGGGCGCCGACTCGCGGATCGTCAAGGGCGTCGACGGCGCCCGGGACGTGTTCAGCGAGGCCGAGCTCGAGAAGGCGGCGTGGTCGCTGCTGTCGGGGGAGAACCCGCCGGAGATCGGCCTGTTCCATCAGGACGGAGTCGTCGGCCACGGCCGGGTCGTCGAGTCCTACATCTGGCGCGCGGACCCGTGGGTGATGAAGGCCGCCGACGGGACCGAGGTCGTCGTCGAGAAGGGTGACTGGCTCGCCGGGATCCGGTGGGACGACCAGGCGTGGGACCTCATCAAGTCCGGCCGGGCGACCGGCATCAGCATCCAGGGCCGCGGGAAGCGCCGCGCGTGGGCCGGCCAGTGACTCGCCCGGCGCCGACGTTCGCCGACGCGTGGGCCGAGTTCTGCGCAGCCGTCGCTGGTGTCGTCGAGTCGACCGTCGAGTACGTCACCCACTACCCGTTCCGGTCGTACGCCCGCCGCTCGGGCGAGCGGATCTGCAACCAGTCCCACGACACCCGGCGCCTCCGCTCCGGAGCGCCCTGCAACGAGTGTGGAGCGAGCCTGTGACCGAGACCCCCGACGACGGCTTCACCGAGCTGTACGACGCCGACATCGACCGGATCGACCTGGTCGGGAAGGGCGCGAACGGGCTGCCGTTCCTCATCGCCAAGTCCAGCGGCGCACTGCTCGAACCGTCCGCCATCCGCGACCTCATCGGCGACGAGCCGCCCGAGCACGTCGCCAAGGGCCTGCACGAGGTCTCGATCACCGGCTCCCCGTCGGCGATCGCCGAAGTCATCCACCAGGCCGCCCTGCGGGCCCGAACGAAGGAGAACACCATGGGCGAGCCCGTGGCCAAGGCCGACGACGTCACCGACCTCACCGAGCCGCTCCCGGCCGCCGACGACGTCGTCGACGACCTGAAGAGCGACGACCTCGGCGACTTCACCACCGGCGACCCCGACGACCCGTCCAGCGCCGCGTGGGAAGCGGTCGACTCGGCCCGCGCCGGTCAGGCGATCGACCTGGTCCTCGCGCTGCAGCGGCTCCTCGAGCAGGCCCGCGACCGGGAGAACCAGGAAGTCGCCGTCTCCGGCGACGAGGACGACGCGTGCGCGTCGATGACGCTGTCCGACGCGATCTCGCTCGCCGAGATGCTGCTCGGTCTGCTCGCGCCGTTCGCGGTGTCCGAGGCCGCCGAGGCCGCCGACCGGGTCGCCGAGCGCGAGGCCCTGGCCAAGGGGCAGATCGCGAAGGCCGGCCGCGTCCTCTCGTCCGCGAACGAGGGCCGGGTCCAGCAGGCATCGAGCCTGCTGCAGGAGGTGCTGGCGACACTGCCCGCACCCGTCGAGACCGACACCACTGGTGTCGCGAAGGAGGGAGCGGCCATGGAGCCGAAGCACGAGGAGGTCACTGACGTCGCGAAGGCGAAGGGTGACCCGCAGATGGCGGTGTTCGACGCTGACGGCAAGCTCGTCGGCACCATCGACCCTGGCGACCTCTCGCCGATCGCCGCCACCGAGCCGCCGTCCGGCGGCGACGCCGAAGGCGACGGCGCGCCCGCTGACGACGCCCCCGCAGCCGACGGCACCGAGCCGGTCGCCGCCGCCGCGGCCGACCCCACCGCCCCGCCCGCGCCGGCAGCCCCTGCCGCCGCCGCGGACGACGACACCGTCATGAAGGAGGCCGCCGAGGCCCTGGGCGACATCGTGAAGGCAGCGCTCAAGCCGCTGCAGGACGAAGTCGCGGTCCTCAAGGCCGCCCTCGAAGCGCCCGCCGAACCGCGGGTCGTGTCCAACGGCGTGCCCGCCCCCGTCCTGCGCGGTCAGGACAAGGGCGCGCCCGCCCAGGTGGACATCGTCAAGGCCGCCGAGCTGCGCGAGCAGTTCAACGCCGCCTCGACCGTCGAAGAGCGCGACCGGATCGCGAAGTCGATGGGCGAGAACGCCGCCGCGCTGATCGCCGACATGTTCAAGCAGCGCCGCGGCGAGTAACACCCCACAGCTTCACACCACCCCAGAGGCCCGCACCCGCCAACCGGCGGGCGGGCCTTTCGCATCCCTGAAGGAGGGAAGCCAGCATGACGCTCGAAGACGTCACCCTCGACACGCTCGAGGAGATCAAGAAGGCCCAGACGACCGGCATCATCTCGTCCAGCGGCCTCGTCTCGTACGACCTGACCGGCCTCGTCCGGCTCATCCCGGTCGTCACCCCGTTCCGCGACAAGGTCACGCGCAAGCAGTCCAGCGACGGTGCGAAGTTCTGCATCTGGCGCGCGTTCCTCGACGTGAACAACCAGCAGCCGTCGCCGTTCCCCGGCTACGACTACGCCGCCAACGAGGTCATCTTCTCGGAGCAGGACTTCCAGGCGCAGTACCAGCCGCTCGGCCTCGCCGGCATGGTCACCCAGGACGCGCAGGACCTCGCCCGCGGCCTGGCCGACATGTACGCCGAGTCGACGATGCAGGTGCTCTCGCAGACCCTCATCGCCGAGGACAAGTCGCTGATCGGCGCCCAGTCGTTCGCGCTCGCCCGCCCCTCGGCGCCGACCCTGGCGACCGCGACCACCGGCGGCAGCATCGGCAACGCCGTCACCGTGTACGTCGGCGTCGCGGCCCGCACCGGCACCGGCTACTACTACGGTCTCGGCAACAGCCGCGGCAACAGCGCCAACATCACCACCGGCGCCGGCGCGACCAACTCGGTCACCGCCAGCATCCCGGCCGTCAAGGGCGCCGTCGCCTACGACTGGTTCTACTCGGCCAACGGCACCACCTGGTTCTACTACACGACCACCACCGCGGCGTCCGTGACCATCACGGCCACGATCGCCGCCAACAACACCGTCCCGGTGTCGTCCGCCCTGCCGGACATCTCGACCGCCGTGCCGAGCTACAACAGCGCCGCGGACAACGGGTCGGCCCAGCCGAACCAGTTCGACGGGTTCCTCGCCACCCTCAGCGCGGACTACAACGCGTCGGGCCAGTGGGTCACCTCCGGCACCGGCACCGCCAACGGCGCGACGTTCGTCGACGGCGGCGGCGCCGCCCTGACGCTGTCGGGTGGCTCGGTCGCGCAGATCGAGGCGCTGTTCGCCAGCCTGTGGAACAAGGTCAAGTGCTCCCCGACCGCGCTCATGATGAACGCGGCCCAGGCGCAGGAGATCGCGAACCTCATCCTCGGCAGCAGCTCGGCGACGACGTTCCTCAGCACCGACGAGTCCGGCCGCCTCAACGTGACCGCGGGCGGCAAGGTCGGCCAGATCGTGAACACTCCGGCCGGCGGCGTGACCGTCCCGATCGAGGTCCACACGAGCCTGCCGCCCGGCCAGATCATCGCCCGCACGGACCGGGTGCCGTTCCCGCAGGCGAACATCGCGAACCCGCTCGAGGTCCGCACCCTGCGCGACATGGCGCAGTACGAGTACGCCACCGCCCGCGTCGCCAACCAGTCCGGTGGCGGCCCGCGCAAGGAGTTCGAGATCCGCTCGGTCGAGGCGTTCGTCAACCGCGCCCCGGTCGCCATGGGCGTGCTCGCGAACGTCGCCTGACCCGTCGCCTGGTCGCCGCCCCACTTCCCCGGGGCGGCGGCCGGGCCCGGCCACAGCTCCACACCCGACGAAAGGGGGGCCGCGTCGTGCGGCTGTACTCACGGTTCGACATCACCAGCATCAAGGACCCCGAGACGGGGGAGCAGTACGACGCCGACGAGACCGGCGCGATCGAGGTGCCAGAGGCGTTCGGCCGGTTCCTCCACGGCCAGCACATGGCCGGCAAGCAGGCGTGGGAGGACGACGCCGAGCGGTTCGACCGCCTCACCGCAGAAGAGGACGCGCGGCGCCGCGACCCGGCCTCGCTGTACGACCTCCTGCAGCAACGTCTCGCGCCGGCCGAGAAGGCCGACCCGCTGACCGCGCTCGCCGACGCCGCCGCCGCCGCGCACGCCGCAGGTGTCGACCTCGCCGAGGCGTTCGCGCACATCACCGAAGCGCTCGACGAGCAGGGCAGCGAGCAGACCGGCCAGCAGCCGCCGGCGCCCGCGAAGAAGGCGCCGGCCAAGAAGGCCGCGCCCCGCAAGCCCGCCGCCCAGTAGGAGCCGCCTCGGCGCCGCTGAAACCCCCGCCAGCGGCGTCGAGGCCCCCACCACAAGCGTTGCGGAGGCTCGCGCGAGGGCGCGCCGATCACCGGTCGCCGACCAGCCTGCCGCCTCACCCGTTCGACAGGGAGCAGGGTCATGGTCACACCGGTCATCTCGCCGTACGTGCCGTTCTACGCCTCGACGCAGCCGTACATCACCGTCGCCGAGTTCCTCGCACAGCCGACCGGCGTCGACGTCTCGCAACTGATCCCGGGCGCCAACGCCGCAGCGAACGCCGCGGCGCTCGCGACCCAGATCCGCAAGGCGTCGTCCTACGCCGACTCGCTGTGCTACCAGGTCCTCGCCGCCACCCTCGACATGCAGTCCGGCGAGTACCGGGTCTGGCGCGACGGCACCATCCGCGTCCCGCTCGACAACTCGCCGGTCGTCGAGATCTCGAACGTCGCGGTCGGGTACCGCGCCGGGCAGCTGTCCGCGCTCACCGACCTGTCCGGCGTGTGGCTCGACAAGAAGATCGCCCGCATCCCCGTCGCCGGCACGTCGATCCCGTACGCCAGCGGCGGCGGCGCGACCGCAGCGTCGGGCCGGGTGTTCGCGCAGGTCCAGTACGTCAACGGGTACGCGAACACGATCCTGGCCGCGGACGCCGCCCAGGGGGACCAGAGCGTCACCGTCTCCTCGGCGCTCGGCGTGTTCCCCGGCATGCCGCTCGGCGTCTACGACGACAACGCCGCGACCAGCGAGCAGATCGTCGTCGCCTCGACCTACACGCAAGGGTCGACGACGGTGCCGCTCGCGACGCCGCTGCAGTTCGCCCACGCCTCCGGCACGTCGGTGTCGGCCCTGCCGCAGGCCATCAAGCTCGCCGTCACCGCCCTGACGTCGCACCTGATCAAGACGCGCGGCGCCGAGTCGATCGCGCTCTCCGGCGTCTCTGGCGGCCCTGCTGAGGTCGAGAAGACCGAACCGGGCGCGACGGAGGAGTACGAGATGGCGGTCGACCTGCTCCACCCGTTCCGCCGAGTGATCTGATGTCGTCGGCCACCGTCCGGGCCGCGCTCGCCGCCTACCTCGAGGCCGCGCAGATCCCCGGCCTGAACAAGGTCCACCCCGGCCCGCCGTACTGGGCCGACGGATCCGAGTGGAACCTCGCCGCCACCCCCGGTGGAGGGGCCGGCGCGATCGCCGCGCTCCACATCATCGAGGAGTCCGAACGGCGCCTCACCGTGCCGGCGGTCTCCATCAACGCCCCGTCGTTCGGCGGAGCGAAGATGGTGACCTACAAGGTCGGGCTGATGGTGTTCTACCAGTGGCTCCTGCCGTCGAACCAGCTCGAGCCGGTCGAAGAGTCCGCCTGGACCGACCCGCTCGACGCGATCATCGACGGCATCAAGGCGCGGCTTCGTGCCGACCCCAACTGCGGCACCGGGTCGCCGACCGGCACACCGCCGCCGACGATCTGGGAGTCCGCGCAGGAACCCGGCGACCTCAAGGTTCAGCGTGATCTGCCGCGGCGCCTCAACGGCAAGGTCCTGTCGTGGAACGTCATCGAGTGGACCGTCATCGAGATGATCCAGCCGGACTGACGCGATGGCCCTGCACCTGTTCATCATCAAGAAGCGCAAGCGGAAGCGGCACCACCGGCGCCACACGAAGCATCGCCGCCACTACCGCCGCCGGCACCACCGGCACCTTCGCCACCGCGTCCACCACAAGCGCACCCGCCGCCGACGCCACCATCACCGGCACCGCAAGCGGCGGCACTACCACCTGAAGCACAAGCGCCGCTCGAAGCGGAAGCGGCGGCACTACCACCTGAAGCACAAGCGGCACTACCACGGCCGCCGGCACACCCACCGTCGACGCAAGGTCAAGGTCACCAAGCCTCGCAAGCACCGCGGCCCCCGCGGCCGAGGCGTCGGCCGCCGCACCCGCACCAACCCGCGCGCACGCACCACAAAACGCGCCCGCGGCCGAGCCCGGGTCCAACGCATCCGGCACCCCAAGCGGATCCGCGTGCAGCGGATCCGTCACCCGAAACGCCTACGCGTGCAGCGGATCCGCCGCCCACGCCGATTCTGACCAGACGGAAGGACACGCCGTGCCCCGGTACCGGTTCCTCGGCGAGGTCGAGCACTTCCTGCTCGGCCTCTCCCATGGCGTCAACGCCACCATCGAACGGGACCGCGACCCGGACCGCGAGCCCGACGGCTCCACGGTGGTCGCTCGCCCGGGCGACGTGATCACCACGACCGAGCCGTACGAGTCGCCGCTGCTCGAGGTCGTCGACGACGCCGCGAAGCCGGCCAGCAAGGCCGCGGCGAAGAAGGCGCCCGCGAAGGCCGCCGCCAAGCCCGCACCGCCGGCCCAGCCGACGCCACCCGTCACCGACCCGGTCACCCCGGACGCCACCACCACGCCCGCCGAAGGTCAGGAGTAACCAGCCATGTCGATCAACATCTACCCCTCCAACCTTCAGTGGGTCGGCATCGCGAAGGAGACGACCTACGGCACCCCGGTCGCCGCCCCGACCGCGTGGATCCCCGTCGACGGTTCGAGCATCAAGTTCAAGCCGAACCTCAACGTGCTGAAGGACCAGGCATTTCGCGGCCAGATGTCGCAGGACTTCGCCGCCATCCCCGGCATGATCATGTCGAGCCTGGACTACAAGGCGTACCTGTACCTCGACTCCGTCTACCAGCACTTCCTGGCCATCCTCGGCAAGACCGACACGGTCACCGGATCGGCCGACCCCTACACCCACAAGACGTCGCTCGAGAACGGCGCAGGCAACGCCCAAGCCCAGCCGCCGTCGTACACGCTGTTCTGGTTCGACGGCGTCACCGCGTGGCAGCTACCCGGATGCGTCGCCTCCGACGTGAAGCTCGACATCAAGACCGACGAGCTGGCCGCGATCACCGTGTCGTGGATGGGCATGCCCGCGGTCAAGCTCGGCTCGCCGCCGGCAAACACGCCGAGCACCGCCGTCGCGATCCCGTCGTGGAACTCGACCATCACCCTCGGCGGCTCGGCTTCGACCGCCTACTCGTCAGTGTCGCTCGAGTACAAGCGCGACGCCGCCGCGGTGCAGACGATCGCCGGCACCCAGTCGCCGCAGCGAATCCTGTCCGCCACGTTCAGCGTCACGGGCACCCTCACCGCGGTCTACCAGGGCGGCGCGCCGGACGCGAACATGACCGACTACCTCACCAACGTCCAGCCCGCGCTGGTCGTGAAGTGCGCACCGGTCGGCGACGCCGTCCACTCGATCAGCCTGCAGCACTCGGTCTGCGTCTACGACGGCGTCGACCCGCAGGGCTCGAACAAGTGGATGGAGATCCAGGCCTCCGTCACCGCGCTCGCGAACGCGACCGACGCGCTGGACTCCAAGACCAGCCCAGCGCAGGCCATCCTCGTCACCTCAGTGTCGACGCCCTACTAACCGGTCGAACCCGGGCGCCCGCCCTGGGCGCCCGGGCAACCATCCGAACCACCTACCCGCGGGGGGTACCTGTCATGTCCCGAACCATCGACCTGCCCGGCGGCGCAACCGCCGTCCTGGCCGACAACAAGAACGAGATCACGCCGCGCCGCCGCCGCGAAGTCGAGATCCTCGGCTCGCGCCTCGGCCGGCTCATGGAGCCGCTCATGACCGCCGCGCGCATCTTGTGCGAAGGCGACGTCATCGAGGACCGGTCGACGCTGCGGACCGACGACGGCGACCCGAAGTACCCGGGGCCGGACGTCGACCTCACCGAGCAGCAGCTCCGGCTGCTGTCCCGCCTCAACGACGCCACCGTGTTCGCAATCCTCCGATCCTGGTCGCTCGGCCCGCTCCCGGCCACCGCCGACGACCTGCTCGACCTCGACCCCGCCGTCTACGACGCGCTGCGCCTCGAGGCCGCGAAGGCGTCGGACATCTTCGCCCGCGACGAGTTCTCCGTCGACAACATCGAGGACCCGGCTTCCCCTACTGGGGACTGAGGCGTCTGCGGTCGGCGCTTCAGTCAGGCGACGGGACGACGTGGATCGACCCCGCGACCGCCGCTGAACACCAGGAGTACCTGTACCGGCGGCTCATCCCGATGACCGACGAGCAGTACCAGGACGAGCCGCTCGCGACGATCGAGTGGACGCTGCGGATCGCCCGGCTCTACAACGACCGCCCCCACGACCACCGTCGCCGCAACGACGACGGCGACGGGAGGCCGCGGACGATCGGAGGCGGCCGCTGATGCCGATGCTCGGGCTGCGCGAGTTCGAGGCCGCGCTCAACAAGGTCGTGATCCAAGGCGACGCGGTCTCGCGGCAGGCCGTCGCCGCCGCCGCCGCGATCGCCGAACGGGACGCGAAGAACAACTTCGAGGGCGCCCACAAACGAGGCGAGCCGCACGTCGGCGGCGACAAGCCGAACGTCGTCACCGGCACGCTGCGCCGCTCCATCACCACCGACCCGATCCGCCGCTACGGCCTCGGGTCGTACGGCACCGTCGTCGCCCCGCGCGCGAACTACGCCCGCCGCGTCGAACTCGGCTGGCCAGACAGCGACGGCACGCGAGGCCACAACGTCACCCGCCCGTACCCGTACTTCGAGCCGGCCGCAGACCACGCCCGAGAAGAGCTGCCGGACCTCGCCGCCGCCATGTGGCGCCGGTTCCTCGCCTGACCCGGAAGGGGCACCGCCCGCGTGGCCGAGAAGCTGTTGCCTCCGCTTGTGCTCGAACTGCGCGCCCGCGCTGGCGAGCTCCTGGCGACCGAGAAGGAGGTCAAGGAAGCCACCCGCGAGATGGCCGCGTCGACGGAGAAGTCCGAGGCGCAGCAGGCCGCGGCGATGGAGCGCACCAACGCGAAGCGCAAGGCGATGGCCGTCGGCGTCCTCGGTCTCGCAGGCGTGGTCGGCGTCGAGTCGCTGAAGATGGCGACCGACTTCCAGCAGCACATGACGCTGCTCGAGACCGCGGGCGGCGAGCTGCCGAAGAACATGGGCGTCGTCTCGTCCGGGATCAAGACGATCGCTGTCGACACCGGCACCAACCTCGACCAGCTGTCCGAGGGCATGTACACCGTCGAGAAGGCCGGTCTGCGCGGTGCTGACGGGCTGAAGGTCCTCCGTGCTGCCGCTGAGGGCGCGAAGGCCGAGAACGTCGATCTCGGGACCGCCACCAACGCGCTGACGTCGATCATGATGTCCTACCACCTCAAGGCGTCCGACGCGGTCTCCGTCGAGAACCAGCTCGTCGCCGCGTCCGGCGCGGCGAAGACGTCGATGGAGGAGTACGCCGGGTCGCTGTCGTCGGTGCTGCCCACCGCCTCCGCCGCTGGCATCTCGTTCGCGCAGGTGGCGGGCGCCGTCGCCACCCTGACCCAGCACGGCACCAGCGCGCACGAGGCCACCCAGGAACTGGCGAACACCATCCGCGGGCTGCAGGCGCCGTCGCAGGTCGCTCAGAAGGCGATGCAGCAGCTCGGCATCGACGTGACCGACGTGTCGTCCCACCTCGGGCAGCGCGGCCTCACCGGCACCGTCAACCTGATCACCGAGGCGCTCGCGAAGCACTCCAAGGGCGGCATGGTCGCGCTCGGGATCTGGAAGCAAGCCGCGCAGGCGCAGGCCGACCTCAACACGATGATGAACCACGCGTCGACGCCGCTGCGCGGGCTGACGCAGCAGTACATGGACGGCAAGATCTCGATCTTCCAGTACCGGAAAGAGGTCAAGGGTCTCGGCGGCGAGAACGTCCTGCTCGGCCAGCAGATGAGCAAGCTGTACGCGCAGTCGCACGGCTTCTCCGACGCCCTCAAGACCGGGCAGCCGACCGTGGTCACCTTCGCCGGCGCGCTGAACAAGATCATGGGCGGCGCGACCGGCATGAACACCGCACTCATGCTGTCCGGCGAGTCCGCGAAGTTCTTCAAGGACAAGACCGCCGAGGTCGCGAAGGCCGGCGAGGGCGCCGGAGCGCACATCTCGACGTGGGCGAAGACCCAGCAGAACCTGTCGGTGCAGCTCGACCAGGCCAAGCAGATGATCGACGTGCTGCTGGTCAACATCGGCACGAAGCTGATCCCCGTCGTCCGTGACGTCGTCGGCTGGTTCGTCCACCACAAGGACGTCACGATGGTGCTCGCCGGCGTCATCGGCGGCGTCATGGTCCTCGCGCTCGGCCGCTACGTCGCCCGCCTCGCCTGGTCGGCCGCCGAGACGGTCGGGAAGCTCGCGACGATGGTCGGCTCCTGGATGGGGCTCGGCACGTCGGTCACCGCCGCTGCCACCGAGGTCGGCGCAGCCGAGGACGCGATGGCCGCATCCGGCGAAGCCGCCGGGGCCGCGACCGAGACAGCGTTCGGGCCGATCGGCCTCGCGATCGCCGCAGTCGGCCTCGCCATCGGGCTGCTCGCGACGCACTGGCAGCAGGTCTGGGGCGTCATCAAGTCCGTCGCCATCTCGGTGTGGAACGGGTTCCTCAAGCCCGTGTTCACGGCGATCGTCGACTACGGCATCCACCCCGTCGTCGAGGCCGCGAAGGTGTTCGCGGCGATCTGGGCGGGGATCTTCCATGTCGTCGCCGATGTCGTGTCGGTCGCCTGGTCGATCCTGAAGCCGATCTTCGGCGTGATCATCGCGCTCGCGATCGCCCCGCTCGTGCTCGCCACGCAGGCGCTGCTCGCCGCATGGCAGGTCGTCTGGTCCGGCATCGAGGACGCGATCTCGTTCGCCTGGGACAACGTCATCTCGCCGATCTGGGACCTCTGGAAGGCCGAGTTCAAGGTCGTCGGGTCGATCCTGTCGACGGTCGGCCACGGCATCGGCGCTGTGTTCCGGTGGATCGGCGACATCGTGTCGACCGTGTGGCACACCGCCATCGCCCCCGTCTACAACTTCATCAAGCAGGGGATCGAGGACGTCGCCTCGGTGATCAGCCGTGTGACCGGCGCGATCGGTCGCGCCTGGCACACCTTCTGGGGCAGCCTCTCGAGCACCGTCTCAAACGTCGTCGGCGGGATCAAGTCGCTCATCTCGGGGATCTGGGACGGGCTGGTCGACGGGTTCCGGTCCGCCGTGAACGGGATCATCGACGCGGTCAACTCGTACTTCATCGGGCCGATCAACTCCGCGATCGACGTGGCGAACGAGGTCCCGTTCGTCGACATCTCGCACATCCCCGATATCCCGCACATCGCGCGCGGCGGCATGACGCTCGGCGAGACCCTGGCCGTCGTCGGCGACAACCCGTCCGGCAACGAGCTGGTGCTGCCGCTCGACTCACCGCGCACCGTGTCGGCGCTGTCGCAAGCCCTCACGCAGGCGTCGCCCGCTGCGAGCCCGCAGGGCGCGCCGCACGGCGGCGGCGGCCATCACGGCGAGGGCTGCACCCACATCTACGTGCAGGGCTCGGTCGTGGACGTCGACGGCGTCTGGAAGGCCGCGCAGAAGGGCGCGCTGCGCCACGGCGGCCGCAACTCCCAGACCTACCAGCCGTACAAGCGGAGCTGACCAGTGGCGCTCGCAGTCGGCCCGGCGCGTCTGCTGCAGGTCGCGATCGGCAAGGAGTTGACGTACGGGTCGGCGGTCACCCCGACCGTCGCGCTTCCCGTCGCCTCGTGCTCGCCGGTCGACCTGCTCAGCCCGATCATCGACAACGCGTGGCGCGGCAGCGTCGCTGGCGCCTACGGGGCGCAGCCCGGCCGCTCCGGGTCGCAGATCGACGTCGCGGGGTCGCTCTACGGTGACCTGATCGGGTGGCTGCTCGTCGGCATCCTCGGCTCCGACGCGGTCACCGGCGCGTCCGCGCCCTACACGCACACGATCACGCCGCTGAACAGCGGCACCCAGCAGCCGCCCTCGTACACGATCGTCACGTCGGACTCCGTCGGCGGGATCTCGTGGCCTGGCTGCAAGGTCGCGTCGCTGAACATCGAGTTCGGGGTCGACAAGGCGGCGTCGTTCGCTGCGCAGCTCGTCGGCCTGTCCGGCGCCGCGGTGTCGAAGCCGGCGGCGTCGTTCTCCAGCGTGCCGATGCTCGCGTCGTGGGCTGCGTCGCTGAAGGTCGGCGGCACCGTCGACGGGTCGCTGCAGCAGCTCACGCTGCAGATCCAGCGCGCGATCGCGAGCAAGTCGAACTCCGACGGGTCGCTGCAGCCGTACCTGCAGCGGTCCGGGCTGCTCACCGTGAACGGCACCGCGACGTTCGTCCTCACCAGCGACACCTACCGGCAGTGGGCGCAGTCGACGCAGCAGACGTCGATCGAGGTGTCGCTGTCGTCCGGCTCGGGCGCGTCGCTGCAGTCGCTCGATCTGCGGTCCTCGAGCGCGGACGTCCTCACCGCGGCACGCAACTACGGGCAGAAGTGGGTGGAGTGCGCGGTGTCGTGGCAGGCGAACGGGTCGACCGCGGATGTGGGTAGCTCGGGCGGCTGGTCGCCGCTGCAGGCGACGCTGCAGAACGCGATCGGAGCAGGGGTCTACTCGTGAGCACGAACGCCGGCTGGCCGCTCATCGAGGAGTCCGTGTCGTTCCTGCAAGGGCCGGGGTCGCAGCTGCTCGCGAACTACGTCCTCACCAGCGCCGGATACGCGGGTAACTCCGTCGAGCACGCGCCGGCCGAGGCGGCGCTGTGGTGCAACCTCACCGCCCGCACCGAAGGCTCCTGGTCGGCGCAGCGCGGCCGACAGTACGAACTCGACCAGGTGCAGACCGGCACCGCCGGCACGACGTGGCGCAACGACGACGGCGCGCTCGCCCCTAACAACCCGTCGAGCCCGTTCTACCCGGCAGTCACGCTGCTCCGCGGGTACCGGCGGCGCGCCATGTACCCGGTCACGAAGAACCTGCTCACCGCCTCGCAGGCGCAGCCGTCCAGCGACGGCTGGGGGTTCGCATGGCCGAAGTGGGCGACGCCGAACCCCGCCTACTACTTGCAGGGCGCCGCGTACGCGATCCAGTCCAGCTTCGGCAACGGTCTGCCGACCTCGATCCCCGCCGGGACGACGCTGGTCGCCTACGGCGGCTTCGCGATCACCCCGGGGCTCGCCTACTCCGCGTCGGTCGCCGTCGTCGGCATCACCAACGGGCTCGGCGTCGCCGTGCGCCTCAACTGGTACGGCCCGGGCGGCACGATCCTGTCGAGCGTCACCGGGTCCACCGTCACCACGGTCACCCGCGCGACGGTGTCCGGCACCGCCCCGTCCAACTGCGTCGGCGCCACCATGTCCGTCGTCGTCGTCACCCCGCCTACCGCGACCGCCGACCTGCAGCTGCAGCAGTACCAGCTCGAGCAGGCCGCAGTTCCGACGACGTTCGACTACCCGGGCACCTGGTACGACATGTTCACCGGCTACGTCGAGCGGTGGCCGCAAGCGTGGGAGGACGGCGGCCTGTACGGCACCACCACGCCGCAGCTCATCGACGCGTTCGGGTATCTGTCGCAGCGCGCCATCCGCTCGCCCGGGTACCAGGAGATCCTGTACCACGGCGCCGCGTGGTTCTATCCCCTCGACGAGCCGACCGGGGCGACGCAGTGGAACGACCTGACCGGCAACGAGTCCGCGCTGCAGCGCCGCATCGTGAACGGCGCGCCCGCATCGCAGATCGTCCCGGGCGTCACGCTCCCCGCATCGAGCACGTCAGGCGTCTCCAGCGCGGTGATCTACAAGGCGAGCGGGTTCAACCCCGGCGCCGTCTCCGGCCCCTGCACGCAGTTCAGCAACTCGCCCGGCTCGTCGGCGCTGGCGCTGCTCGATCTCGGCGCCGCCAAAGGCAGCGCCGGCCCATCGAACGCGACCGGCTGGACGATGGTGTTCCTCGTCAACACCGCGGCGAGCAGCGCATCGAATCCAGACCAGTACGTGTGGGCCGTCTACGACCCCAACAACACGAGCAGCTACATCCGGCTCGCCGCGACCGGCGCGAACTTCTACCAGGTCCAGATCGACAACGGCACCGCCCGCACCCTGAACATCGGGTCGCCGACCGCCTTCGCCGGCTACGCCGCCACCGACGGCTGCTGGCACGCCATCGTGCTCACCATGAGCGCCGACGGGAAGACGCTCACCGGGCAGGTCGACAACTACCCGGCCCAGACCCTCGTCACCGGCTCAGACATGCGGCCTTCGTTCAGCGCGGCCGCAGTGGAAACGCTCGGCGGATCCGGCAACGGCTCTGGCGGCTGGTCGGGCTACCTGTCCTGCGTCGCCTACATCGCCACCGCGATTCCGACGACCACCCTGTTCCCCACCCCGGGCGAGAACGAGGTATACGACGGCTTCGAGGTCCCCGCGATCAACACCCTCATGGCCACCCTCACCATCGACAGTTCCGGCTCGAGCGAGGCGACGTCCGGCACCCGGTTCGCCGACATCCTGCGCTGGGCCGGCTGGGGCGGTTACCGTTCGATCGACTCGCTGCCGACGCTCGGTCAGGGCTACGGCGGGCAGACCTGGGACTACGGGCCACCGATTGAGTTCCTCGCCGCCGCCGCTGACACCGGCCACGACGCCGTCTCGTCGCTGCAGACGGTCACCGACACCGAGAACGGGCAGCAGTACGTCGACCGCTCCGGCGTCGTGACCTTCAAGAACCGCAGCCGCCGCTACGGCCAGACCACCCCGGTCGCGACGTTCGGCGAGAACACCGCCGCGGGCGAGATCCCTTACGAGGGCGCGGCGTTCGACTTCGACCCGACCCTGGTCGCCGACGACGTGCTGCTCACACAGCTCACCAGCGGGCTCGCGTTCCGCCAGGTCAACCCGACATCGATCGCCTCGTTCGGCGACGTGCAGCTGCAGCGGCAGGTCAACACCCTCGACCAGAACGAGATTCTCGCCGCGGTCTCGTACCTGCTGCAGCACGAAGGGACGCCACAGCTCCGCTGCGAGGCGATCACCATCAACGTCGCCGCCTACCCGTCGTGCTGGCAGACGATGCTCGGGCTCGAGCTGGGCTCGCCGGTGCGGATCAACCGCCGGCCGTCCAACGCGCCGCAGATCACCTTCGACGGGTTCGTCGAGAACATCGCCTGGTCGATGGACGATCAGGGCAACGCGTCGGTGACGCTGCAGTGCTCCCCGAACCTGGCGCTCGACAAGGGCGCCGGCTTCTTCGACACCGCGCGGTTCCAGATCAACCCGGGCGACTCGACGCTGCAGTCGGCCGTCACCGCCGCAGCGACGTCGCTGGTCATCGCGACCGCCGCCGGCGCACCGCCGCTGACGAACGACGGCACCCAGTACCCGTTCACGATCGTGATCGACTCCGAGCAGATCACCCTCGGCGCCGCGCCCGGCTCGGCCACGTCGCCCCAGACGTTCTCGACGATCACCCGCGGTGCTAACGGCACCACCGCCTCAGCGCACTCCGCCGGCGCCCAAGTCGCGCTCGCCACCACCGCGCTGTTCGCGTATTGACCGGCTCCCGCGCACTCGCGCGGCTTGATCGACCGCTCGACATCCCCCCGCTGAAGGAGCGCGTCCCGTGGTTCTCGCCGTCCCCAATCCCGCCACCTACTCGCCCGGCGAGCTGATCGCCGCGGCGCTGCTCAACGCCCAGGTCCGCGACGCCGTCTCGTTCCTGCTGAACCCGCCGCTGTTCCTCGCTGTGCTGCCCGGCAACCAGGCGATCGCGAGCGGCGGCAGCGGCTCCGCGCTGTCGTTCACGTCCGGCGTCGTGGTCGACACCTACAACGGGCACAGCAACACCACCAACCCGACCCGATACACCCCGCAGGCCCCGGGCTACTACGAGATCACCGGGCAGATCGCGTGGACGAACAACGCGACCGGCTACCGGCAGGCCAACATCGCGCAGAACGGCGTCGCGCAGTGGCCGCTCGACAAGATCGAGGCCGTGTCCTCGACCGACACGATCGTCGTGCAGGTGCTCCACCCGGCGCTGTACTTCAACGGGACGACGGACTACGTCGAACTGTTCGGGTCGCAGTCGTCCGGCGCCAGCCTGAACGCGCTCGGGTCGTTCTCATCGTTCAGCGCCCGCTGGGTCCACGCGTGACCGCCCACAACGACGGCCCGGTCGCCGCGCACGACCAGACCGTCGCGCACCGGTACGTCGTCCACTACCCGCCGCACCCCGCGCGCACGGACGACCCGCACTACAAGGACTTCAACCACTACCACCGGACGACCGGCCCGACCGCCCGGTGCGCGTTCGCGGTGCACGCGACGCTGCCCGGCGACCAGCAGCCACTCCGGCAGCTCGCCGCGCCGCACCGCCTCCTCGGCGACGGCGAACTCCGCGCCGGCTGCGACACCTGCTGCCCGCTCGAGCTGCACCACTCGCACATCGAGTTCTCCATGCAGAACGGCGTCGACCTCGCGCTGCTCGAGAAGGACTACCCCGGGGTGTCGAGCGTCGACGAGGTCGGCGCATGGGTCGAGTCCGCCGCGAACCTCATCTGGCTGTGCGTGTTCCACCACCGCGGCCCGGGCGGCGCGCACACCGCGTCCGCGTCCGACTACGAGGCGGAGCGGTACGTCCGCGGCCTGATCGGCCCGGCCGACCGCAAGGCGGCCTCGTGAGCGACGTCGGAGCGATCCTCACCGACGCGGCGTCCATCGCGATCGCAGGTGGCGGCGCCGCCGGGCTCGTGGGGTGGATCATCCGCAAGGCGTGGCTCGGCCTCGCGCGAGTCCGCAGGTTCCTCGACGACTACGAAGGCACCCCGGCCCGCCCCGGCATCCCCGAGCGGCCGGGTGTGATGACCCGGTTGCAGTCGATCGACCACCGCCTCGCGAACGGCGACCTCCGCTTCGAGGCACTCGACGAGCGGAACACCCTGCTCGACCAGCGACACGCCCGCGTCGACGCCATCCTCGCGCACCTCGCAGAGGAGATGCCGAAGAACGGCCGGCCGATGACCGAGAAGGTCGACGCGATCTACCGGTACATCCAGTCACTCGACGCCGCGGCCGACCCGGCGCCGACTCCCGCATCGCCGGAGCCCTGACCAGTGCCGGGCTGGCTCGTCCACCTGCTCGGCCTCGACAGCGCCAACGGCCGCACGTACCTGTTCTGGTCCGGGTTCGGCGGCGACCTGCCGATGTTCGCCGGCGTCACCGTCGCGTGGCGCCGCTTCAACTGCCACCAGCAGGGCTGCTGGCGCGTGGGCCTGCACCACGGCGCCGGCCCACACCTGTGCGCACGGCACAAGCAACCACCGAAGGGGGAACCATCGTGACCGTCACCATGCCCGCGCCGCTGCGCCCGGGCGACCTGCTTATCGACTTCTCGATGATGCGGATGACTGCCGCGGACGCCGTGAAGGCGAAGGCCGCCCATGCGAGGGGCATCATCCGCTACTCGGCGGGTGCCGCGTCGAGCCCGCGCCACCCGTCGTACAAGCTCAACGCCGGGAAGCTGATTACCCCTGGCGAGTTCCGGGCGCTGCTCGCCGACGGGTTCGACATCGTCGCGAACGACGAGTGGTACACGACCCGCGTCACCGAGGGGACGTCCGCGGGCGCGGTCGACGGCGCGGTCGCCGGGGCGCTGTGGCATACCTGCGGCCTCGCGCGCGGCGCGGTGATCATCCCGTCGTGGGACGCGTCGCCTTCCCGGCTGCGCTGGCCGGCGGTGCGGTCCTACCTCGCCGCCTACCAGAAGGAACTCGACCAGTTCGGGTACCACGCCGGCCTCTACGGCGGCACGCCCGTCGTGAACCGGATGGTCGCCGTCGGCGCTGCCCGCACCGGGTGGCGAGCGAACGCCGGTGACTGGTCGAACGACGGCCTGCCGTACCAGCCCGACACGTCCACGCCGGCGAAGCGGGCCGCGCTCGTCGCCGCCGCACTCAAGGTCACGAAGGCGCACCTGTGGCAGACCGGCAACTACTGGTTCGGGCAGCAGGCCGACGAGAACCTCGTGCTCCGCGCCCCGCTCGGATCGCACTGCGACGCCGTCCGCGCCGCCCACCCGCCCGTCACGCCGCCGAAGAAGCCGACGCCCGCACCGGCGCCGGCCCCGGCGCCCGCGCCGGCGCACGTGGCCGTCACCGAGCTGGTCGACGCCACCGGACGGTGGTCCTGGTCGACCGACACCAACGGAAACCTCGTCAAGAAGCACGACGGCGTCGTCGTGCAGACGCTGCCCTGAAGGGGGACGCAGTGAACGTCATCCGCATCGCCAAGGACTTGTGGGCCCGCGAGCCCGTCATCGTCAGCACCGTCATCCCGGAACTCGCCAGCGTCGGCGTGCTGTCGGCTCACCAGGCCGACGCCGTCTCCGGCACGATCACCGCGGCCGTCGCGCTCGCCGCGCAGGGCGTCGCTCTCGTCGGCGCGTTCGTCGCCCGCTCGAAGGTGAAGAGCCCGGCGACACAGACCAAGGAGGATCTCGTCGCCGGTGTCCTCGCGCAGCGGCACCAGGACCCGATCGCCGCCCTCGACCCGGCGCCCGAGCCTGCTGCCGCCGGCTGAGCGGTGAGCGACCTGGTGCGCGTCGCGCCCATCGACGTCGACGGCGTTCGCCCTGGGCGGGCGGTGTGGATGTGGTGCCCGGGCTGCGACGACCTGCACCGCGTCCTCGTCCGCGGCGAGGACGGCAGCATCCCGGAGCCGTGCTGGGACTGGGACGGCAACACCGCCGCGCCGACGATCGACCCGTCGATCCTCTGCACGTACGGAGACCGGCCCGGCGCCAAGCGGTGCCACTCGTACGTGCGCGGCGGTCGCTGGGAGTTCCTCGCCGACTGCACGCACTCGCTCGCTGGCCAGACCGTGCCGATGGTCCCCATCCCGGCTGGCTGGTTCTCGTGAGCGGACAACCCGACCCGTACCAGTGCCAGCACTGCGGTGCGTTCTGGCCGGTGCGGGTGCTCGCCCGCGACTGCGAGCGCAAGCACAACGCCGCCTCGACCGAGACGCGGACGACCAATATCGAAAGGGGAGCCTGATGGCTCTGCAGAAGTTCAACATCGGCACCAACGAGGACGGGTCGCCGCGCTTCCACTTCGTGCACGACGGCGACCCCGACGAGGCCGTGGTCTACACCGGCCCGAACATCGGCGGCTCCGTCACCGTCTCCGACGGCACCGTGTACGACCTGTCCGAGCACGTCACCGTCGTCCGCAAGGGCCACGAGGGCGAGGTGTCGCACCACGTCGGCCTGCGGTTCGAGTCCGAGGGCCACCCGCTGCACCTTGAGGCCGGCGGCGAGCCGTTCCTGCACCACTGCACCGCGGCGTGCGGCGAGCAGGCGCGGCCGGTCGTGGACCCGTTCGCCGCGTTCGCCGCAGCCCGCGCCCAGCAGCAGACCGACGCGATCGTCGACGCCGACGTCCGGGCGCACCACGCCGCGGCGCTCGGCACCGGTTCGGCCGGCGGGCCGTCGATGGCGCGCGCGGGCGTCGCTGCCGAGAACGCCGCGCTCAACGGCCTCGACGGCACCGGCAGCACGAACGTCATCCCCGACACGTCGCTGCACACCGCCGACTGCGGCACGACCGGCGCGTCGGAGAACGCGAACACCGGCAGCTACGCCCGGCAGGCTGCGAGCTGGAACGCCGCAGCGTCGGGCGCGAAGACCAACAGCGCCGGGCAGACGTTCTCGACCGCCGGGACGACCGCGGTGTCGTACTTCGGCACCTGGTCGTCGGCCACCTACGGCGCGGGCAACTTCGCGATCGGCGGCGCGCTCGCCTCGTCGGTCACCGCCGCGTCGATCACGATCGCCTCGGGCGCGATCAGCCTCGGCGCGAGCTGACCGATGGCCGTCACGCAGCACGCCTACACCAACGCGATCCTGAAAGCGTTCAACAAGGAGATCTCGTGGGCGTCGGACACGATCAAGGTGATGCTGTGCACGTCGGCCTACACCCCTGACCAGAACGCGCACGCGTACAAGTCGTCGGTCACCAACGAGGTGACCGGCACCGGCTACACCGCTGGCGGCGTCGCTCTCGCTTCGAAGACGACGAGCGCCGCCAGCGGGGTAGCGACGTTGAGCGCGGCCGCCGCGTCCTGGTCGTCTGCGACGATCACCGCCCGGTACGCCGTGATCTACGACTCGACCGGGACCGACTCGACGTCGCCGCTCATCGCCTGGGTCGACTTCGGCGCGGACGTGTCGTCGGTCGCCGACACCTTCACCGTGACCTGGGACCCGAGCGGCATCATCAGCGCGACCGCCGCATAGCCATGATCAAGGTCACCGGCCGCGTGCACCTGGACCGCAACTCCGGTCTGGCGTTCATCCTGGGCACCACCATCCCCGACGCCACGAGCGACGGCTACGGCGTGCTCGGCTACACCCCGGCGACCCTGAAGGACCTGTCGGGTGACCAGCCGATCGGCGCGGGCCAGGTGGTCGAGGGCAGGCGCATCCACGGCGCGTGCTCGTTCACCGGCTCGGGCGCCACGATCCGCGGCTGCGAGATCGTGAGCCGCCCGGGCGCGGCCTACGACGTGAACTACCGCGGCCTGGTCTCCAACACCCAGGGCGGCATCAACAACACCGTCGAGTACTCCAAGCTCACGCAGTGGGACGCCTCCACCAACAGCGACAACTCGATCTCCTGGCGCGAAGGCATCTACCTCACCAGCGGGTCGATCACCACGCGCCGACTCGACATCAGCAACACCAACCACCTGATGTACGTCAACGGCGGCACCCTCACCGAGCTCGGGTCGTGGCTGCACGACGTCGGGTTCCGCACCGACGACACCGACCACTCGACCGACCCGCGCTACCCGAACTGGTCGCACAACGACGGCATCCACTTCGCCGGCGGCCTGAACCACCACGTCGAGGGCACCCGGATCGACAACACGTTCTCCAAGCAGACCGGCATGAACTCGACGGCCAACCCCGACCCGAACGCCGAGCAGATCTGGCCGAACGCGCACTGCATGCTGTTCCGCCAGGCCAACTCGACCCTGCCCGGCGTCACGCTCAAGAACATCTTCCTGGCGCACGGGTCGATCGCCATGCAGTTCACCACCAGCACGCTCACCGGCGGCGGCGGCGACTGGTCGATCACCGGCGTCCGCATCACCCCGAACCAGGGCAAGGAGTACGGCTACTACCAGCAGATCACGATCGACTCGTCGCAATGGGGGAACGTCGTGATCGACACCTCGAACGTCTACAGCGACGAGGCTGACACCCCGGTCGCGTACCGCGGGCAGCCGCTCAAGGCCCCGACCGGCACCGCCCCGAAGTCGTGGGCGTTCAACGCAACGGTGCACACCGGGTCGATCCCGTGACGTTCGCGCTCAAGGCCGAGACCGGCGCCTACCGCGCAAGCGACGGGTCGACGACGTTCCCGCTCAACCTGCCGTCGGGCCTCGCCGTCGGCGACCCGCTGTTCTTGCTGATCTCGGCGACGTCCAACGGGTTCGCGCTCTCGTCGACCCCGTCCGGCTGGACGACGGTCGGGTCGGGCAACGTCGGCACCGGCTCGTACCTCATGCTGCACCGCACCGGCGGCTGGCAGACCGCCGACGGCACGAGCCTGTCGATCACCGTCGTCACGGCGATGAACCTCACGTACTCGGCGTTCGCGCTCGACGGCGCCACGGTCGACCCGGACACGTACACGGTCGGCACGGTCACGACCCGCTCGACGTCGGTCACCACGACCACGGCGGCCGCCGGCGCGCTGTCGAGCTCGGTCGGGTACCTCGTGCTCTCGGTCGAGAAGGCGTCGAGCCACACCGGCGCCCCGGACGCCCCCACCGTGTCCCCGACGACCACGCTCGGCGGATGGCACGCGAGCACCGCCGCGTCCACCCCGTCGGTCTACCTCGGCACCTACACCGGCGCTGCGGCGACACGGACGATCACCTACACGACGGCGTCGAGCAACGGTGCCGCGTTCGAGATCGCCATGACCGGTGTCGGGTCGCCGGCCTCGGCCGCTGCCGGGCCGGTCGGCGTGACGGTCACGTCGCCCGCCGCGTCCGTCGCCGCCGGCTCGTCGGTCAGCGGCGGCGGTCCTGCGGCGATCACGCTCGCCGCGCTCGCCCCCACCGTCGCCGTCAGCGGCACGGCCAGCGGCGCCGCGGCGCTCACCCTCACCGGATCCGCAACGGCCCGCGGGGCGGCGTCGACCACAGGCTCGCTGTCCCTGACGGGAACGGCGACCGCGCGCGGCGCCCCCACGACGTCCGCGGCCGTCACCTTGACCGGCGCCGCGACGTCGTCGACCACGAGCGCGGCCGCGCTCGGGCTCGCCGCAGCGGCCACACCGGTTGCCCCGGTGACCAGCACAGCGGCGCTCACCGTGACCGCCTCAGCCGTCGCGAAGGGCGCAGCGACCGCGGCCGGGGCCCTGGCGCTGAACGCGGCGGCATCGAACGGCAGCACCGCCACTGCCGCCGTCACGCTCACCGGCGTGGCCAGCCCTGCCGCGCCCGACACAGGCGCCGCCACCGTCACGCTCACGAGCACGGGCTCCGCTCGAGGCGCTGCGCCGGCTAGCGCCACGGTGGCACTCGCTGGGTCCGCGACCGCCTCCGCCACCGCGGCCAGCGCGCTGACCCTCATCGGCTCGGCCTCGGCCGCAGCCAGCAGCAGCAGCGCCGGGGCACTGGCCCTGTCCGGCGCCGCCACCTCGGCGTCGAGCGCAGCAGCGGCCGTCGCTCTCGCAGCCACCGCCGCCGCGAAAGCCTCAGACGCCGCGACAGGCACGCTTGCGCTCTCCGGCACGGCTGCCGCCTCGACGGCCGCCAGCGGCGCTCTCGTGCTCGCCGCGGCCGCATCCGGATCGGCACCGACTTCGCTCGCGGGCGCGCTCGCGCTGTCGGGCGCGGGCGCTGCGGCGCAGGCCGGGGGGGCGGCTGGCGGAGTCACCCTCACCGGTACGGCATCGACCGCCGCTGCAGCGACCGCGTCGGGAACGGTGAGCCTCACCGGGACCGCTGCACCGTCAGGTCGAGACACCGGAACCGCCGCGCTCGCACTCGCAGGCTCGAGCCCGGCCAGCGGCAGCGCCGCCTCGTCCGGCGCACTCAGCCTCGCGGCGACCGGCCCGGCTACTCCCGCGGCGACCGCCGCGGCCGCCCTGGTGCTCGCCACCACCGCCACCGCCGGGAGCGGGCAAGGTGCGACCTGCACGCTCAGCCTGACCGCAGCCGCGACCGGACGCGCGGCCGTCGCCGCCGCCGCGGCCCTCAGCCTCGCCGGGACGGCCGCACCTGCGATCGCGACCACCGGAGCCGCAGTCCTCGCGCTGATCGCCGCAGGTGCACCCACGGGGGCGGCCGCCGCCGACGCGGCGCTCATCCTCTTCGCCGACGGCGGCAACCACCTCAACATGACCGCGACCCTCGCACCGCAGGCCGCGACGTTCGCCGCGGCCCTGCCCGCGCAGGTCGCCACGTTCACCGCCGCCCTCGCGGCACAGATCGCCACCTTCACCGCGACCCTCGGAGCGCAGCCTTGACCGTCAACACGTGGCAGCTCGACCGCAACACAGCGAAGTGGGTCGGGCCGATCACCTACACGGTCACCAACGACGCCGGCCAGCCGGTCGTCGACGCCACCATCACATTCGCGCTGCTGCCGGCCGACCGCCGCCCGGGCGCTACGGACTGGATCGCTCCGGTCGCCAACCCTGACGACCCGGCCCAGGTCGGGCTACAGGTCCCCGCGGTCGTCCGGGTCGGCAGGTACGGCGTGTGGGCCCGCGCGGTCCGCACCTCGAGCACCGTCGTGCTCGGGCCCGAATTGGTCGGATGGATCATCCGCACGTAGCTGCGGGTACGACCTCGACGGGAGCCCCGTCCGATCTCCTTCCCCCATGGGAGGTCGGCGGGGCTCCTTTCGTCGTTAGGACGCCCGACGGCGGCTGCGGTCCGACTCGTCGAGCAGCTGCTGCGCGCGCTGGAACGAGACGCCGAGGATGAACCCGATGTCACGGACGGTGAGGCCGTTCTCGTTCAGACGCTTCGCCTCACTGCGCAGCCTGCGCTGGTAGGACTCGGCTGCGGCCTCCGCCTCGCGACGGCTCGAGGCGAGAGCGTCGATCACTTCGCTGACACGGATGTCCTCGACGGCTTCGACCTCGACGGCCACGTCGAACGCGCCGGCAGGATCGAGCACGGCGGCGATGAGGTCGCGTGCGGCGGCTTCGGCGTCGGCGAGGCGCCGGACCTGGGTGATCGCGGAGTCGACGTCGAGGACGCGGACGATCCACCACTTCCCTTCGCGGGCGACTCGTGCGGTGTAGGTCGGCATGGTCCTCACTCTCCGTTGTTGCAGCGGGTGATCCCGTTGCGGATGTTCCGGACGACGGTCGGGCTGAGCATCGTGTGGCGCGGGACGGGCATCCGGATCCGACCGTGGTTGCAGACGTACACGTCGTGGCCGCCGGTGGTGCGGAGCAGGACCCATCCGGCCTTGGTCAGTTCCTTGATCATCCGGGTCCGACGCTCGTCGCTGGCCATGAGGATAGTCTAAAGCGCTAGACACATCTAGTCAAGCACGCTAGACAAAAATTGGTGCACGTCACGCCGTGACCAGCTAGAAGTGCTTCACCTGTCGTCGCTGTGCCAGATCGGTCGACAGGGCCACCGCGAGCGAGTAACTGAACGCCAAGCAGCCCCGCCGCGAAGCCTTGGGCCTTGGGGGAACTCGGCGGGGCTGCGCCATGCGCGACGCCGCCGGCTCACACCTAAGGCCTACTTGCCCGCCCGAAGCTGCGTCAGCCAGGGACGCACGTTGCCGATCATGAACTCGTCGTGCCGCTGCATCTGCGCGAGGCATGCCGACCATGCGGCATCGAATCGCTGCCGGAACTCAGGCGGGATCGTGTCGAACATATCCTGGTTCTCAATCAAGAGGACGGCGGTGCCGTCGTCGACGATCTCGACATAGGTCTGGTGCCGGAACTGTTCGCGTAGGCGTTCGGTCAGCACGGTCTGTGCGCGCGGAGTAAGTGGCCCGGTCGCTAGCGGGACTAGGAGCGAGTAGTCGCCGTCGGGACGGATCTTGACTTCCGCAGCCGTCCAGATGTACGCGGATGAAGAGGTCTCGGTCATGCGGTGAGCCTGCCACTGCGCACCGGTCCCCGGCGAGCACCTGAACCGATCGACCGCTCGCCGTCGAATCGCGAGAGCGCGGCTCCTGACTCGATCCACCGCACGGGAGCCGCGGTTCGCCTCGAAAGTGGGGCGGCCCATCAACTTCCCCCGCGAAGGCGACGGGCCGCCCCGCAACGGTCCTACCGGACATGAGAACCTGTCGCGAGTTGATCAGCTCAAGCCGCGCGCCGCGCCGACCGTCAGAGGCCAGCGAGGTACTTCGAGGAGATCTTTGCGCTGCCGTCGAAGTAGTTCGCGTGAGTGATGCGCACGGTCTCGATCGAGTCCGAGCCGACGAGGACGATGTCCATCATCGGGCTGTTCTTGTACTCCCGCTCGAGTCGGGAGTACTCGGTGATGGCTTCCTCGAGGCGGGTGCCGAAGTCTTGCTGCTGCACCAGCTTGCCGATCTCGTGGTTGAAGACGAGCAGGAAGTGCTTGATCGCCGACATCTGCGTCATCCTCTCCACGGTCGGGCAAGGTAGGGGGCTGCGCCCTCGCGGAGCATGCCGATTTCGTCTTGCATGGCTTCGTCTACGATACCGCCCGATTCTTCGATCGCCATAGCTTCCGAGATGGCTCTCATCAGCAACTGGATCGCGTGGCGTCCGTCTTGCTTCAAGTTCGTACCCAGACGAGCGCCAATCCGCTCCACCGTGATCGCCCACTCGTGCATGACGTATGTGCGGAGTTGGATCTCAATGTTGCGTCCACCGTACTCAACTATGATGTGGACGCCGCGGTAGCCGGACTGGCGGGGCGCGGTGATGTAGTCGCTGTACCCGCGCACCGGTCGTCGCATCCGGATCCGCTTCTCGACTGCCTGAATCTCAGCAACCGAGCGGAGCACGGCCCGCACCCCGCCCACGTCTTGCATCCGCGACAGAGCAAGTGTGGGCTCACGGATCAGCTTGTCGAAGATCGTAGGCACGCGCTTCAGACGCTGCGAGATCTCGGCGGTGCATCCGGCGGTGTTGACCATGCTGCGAAGGCCCATGCTCGCGCTCGCCAACGGTCGCGCGTGCGCCGCGCGCCAGGCGTAGAGGACATCGACGGATCTATCGACCAGCTCCTGGTCGATGTCTTCGCCACGGATCGCCTTGCGGATTCGGCTCCCGGCTTTGTCGACCTGCGATGCCGACGGAACCTGCGCCGACACCATCGCCATGGGGCAGAACCTACAGCCCGAGTCGCACCGTTTCTGCCCTGTTCAAGCCGCGCGGCGCGCTGACCGCCGCTGCGTCGCTCGCTCGAGCTGACGCCGCAGTCGGCCGATTAGCTGCGCGTGCGCCTCGGCGACCTCGACCGAGGGCGCCGACACGATGTCGAGCAGCCTCCGCGCGAACGCGGTCGACGACAGCCTGAGCTCGTCCATCGCTGCCCGGTCACGCGCCCCGGGACGGGTCCGCTGGGCCATCTCGAAGCGGCGCGCGAGGTCGAGGATCTGCATGTCGGTCGGCTGGTCGGTCATGGCGCGCAGTGCAGCATGACGGTCTGACAGTTTCCGGCGGCGCCGGGGTTAGACGGGGGCGGTGCCGGGGCAGACGCCGAGGTCGACGCTGCCGGCGGCGACGAGGACGCCGGCGCGGGTCGCGACCTGCCAGGTGACGGTGCCGCAGGCCGGCGGGGTGTCGAAGCCGGCGACGAACCCGCCGGGCTGGTGCTCGCTCGCGATGACGGCGGGTCCGTCGGCGAGGCGGTACTCGACGGTGGTGCCGGCGGTGTCGAGGCCGGTGAGCATGCCGGTGTGCCGGTCGTAGGCGATGTGGCTGGCCGGGGACGGTGCGGGTGCGGCGGTGGTGTCGTGGTGGGCGAGGAGTGGGACGGCGAGGATGCCAGCCGCGGCGACGCATCCTGCGAGGACGAGCTTGACGGGGTCGGTGGTGCGGTTCATTGGGCGTGCCTTCCTGCTGCCGTCGGGCCCGCCCGGGCCGGTGGGGGCATCAGGTACGCGTCACGGTCATGACGGCGATCCTCGTGGTGGCGATCCTCAGCGCCTTCGAGAACCCCATCAAGGATGCGATCACCAACGCCCTCGACAGCGTCACCGGCGCGAAGTAGACGGTGCGCCGACGCGTCGCGGCACGCGGCGACGACGCGGGCGCGGCCGTCGTCGACTTCGCCATGGTCGCGGTGCTGCTCGTGCTGCTGCTCATGGCCGTGCTGCAGGTGGCCGTCTACTTCTACGCGCGCACGGTGGTCGCGTCGGCGACGGCCGATGCGGCGCGGTACGCCGCGGCCCGAGGGGTCAGCGCCGACGCCGGCGCGGTGCGCGCCCAGCGGCTGGTGTCGGACGGCCTGGACGCCAACGACGCCGGGGCGATCCGCTGCCGCGGCGCGGTCGGCACCGACGGCGGCAGTGGGTTGCCGGTGACGAGGGTGCGGTGCAGCGGCGAGATCCGGTTGCTGTTCCTGCCGCTCGGCGTGCCGTTGCGGGTGGACACCACATCGACGGTGCTGAAGGAGACCGGGCCGTGAGGCGGCGTCCGCGCGGCGACGACGACGGCAACGCCATCCTCGAGTTCGTCTTCGTCGCCGTGATCGTCATGGTGCCGCTGATCTACGTGATCGTCGCCGTGGCGACGGTGCAGCGCAGCCAGTTGGCTGTCACGCAGGCCGCACGCGAGGCCGGCCGCGCGTTCGCCACCGGCTCGTCGCCCGCCGACGCCGCCGCCCGCGTGCGGGCGGCCGTGCGGCTGGCGCTCACCGACCAGGGCTTCGGCGACGACGCCGATCTCCGCTTCGTGCCGCCGTCGGCGCCGTGTACCGCCGCGGGAGTCACACCGCGTCTGGCGGCGGGCGCCGAGTACGCCGTGTGCGTCAGCCGCCGCAGCGAGCTGCCCGGCGTCCCGACCGTGCTGCAGGGACGCGGCGTCACGACCATCGGGCGCTACCTGCTCCATGTCGACGACTTCCGGACGGGGGCGCCGGTGGGCGCCCCGCCCCGGGGCGCCCCCACCCCCCGGTCCTCGGGGGGGTGCGCCTCGCGC
>NZ_JBQCEE010000238.1:0-4646 GCF_051960575.1 Jatrophihabitans sp. | reverse complement strand
CTGAGTGGGTCGGGACCCGGCTGGGCCATGAAGATCCGGACGCAGCGCGCTGTCCGGACGGTGCGGGACGGGCGCGGGGTCAGGCGGCGCGCGGGTGCAGCGCGCGGCGGCGGGCTGCGGCGACGGCCCAGGCGCTGGCGGAGCCGACCGCGCTGACCGCGGCGGGGGTCGCGTCGGCGGCGATGCGACGCCGCACCGACAGGCCGGCCGCGACGCCGCCGACGGCCGCGCCCAGGCCGAGCGCCGTCGGGATGCCGATCCTCGCCGCCTTGCGTCCGGTGCGGAAGTCGTGGATCTCCCACTCGCGCTCGCGGGCCTCGGCCCGCAGCGCGGAGTCGGGGTTCACCGCCACGGGATGGCCAACGAGCGAGAGCAGCGGCAGGTCGTTGATCGAGTCGGAGTACGCCCAGCAGTGGGCGAGGTCGAGCCCCTCCCGCGCGGCGAGCTCGCGCACGGCCGCCGCCTTCGCCTCGCCGTGCAGCACCGTGCCGACGAGCCGTCCGGTGTAGACGCCGTCCTCGCTCTCGGCGACGGTGCCGAGCGCGCCGGTGAGTCCGAGCCGGTCGGCGATGATCGTGGCCAGCTCGACCGGCGTCGCGGTGACCAGCCACACGCGCCGGCCGTCCTCGAGGTGCCCGCGGGCGAGCGCGTGTGTGCCGGCCCAGATGCGGTCGGCCATCTCCTCGTCGTAGATCTCCTCGCCGAGGCTGACGATCTCGGCGACCTGCTTGCCGGCGACGAAGGCGAGCGCCGACTCGCGGCTCTTCTGCAGGTCGTCCGGGTGCTCGCCCTGCACCCGCAGCCGCACCTGCCGGGCCGTGAAGCGGGCGAGGTCGCGCCAGGTGAAGAGGTCTCGGGCGGCCATGCCCCGCGCGAAGTGGTAGATCGACGCGCCCACCATCATGGTGTTGTCGACGTCGAAGAACGCGGCGGCGCCGTCGACCTCCGGCCGGGCCGGGGGAACGGGGTCGTCGGGATGCACGCGACCAGCCTAGGGGCGCGCGTGGTACCGCGGGGCTACCGTCCGTGACCGCTGGGCGACGTCTCAGCGAACGCTGGACGTGGACGTGGTGCGCCCGCTCCTCAGTGCCCGATGTTCGCCGAGATGCCGCACGGGCCGAGCGTCAGGCCGAGGCCGGGGACGCCCGCCGTGATGCCGCACGAGCCGGTGCTGACGGTCGGCACCTTCACCGGCGGGATGGTCGTCGGGACGGTCGGCAGCGGCAGGGGCAGCGACGGGAGGCCGCCGTTGCCGGTCGTCGTCGACCCTGCGGGCGCCGGCGTGGTGCTCGTCGCACCGCCCTGGCCACCGCCGGTGCCGGCGCCACCGCCGGACGGCACCGTCACCGGCGTCGTGCCGTGCGTGCCGGCCGGCGCCGAGTGGGTGCCCCGCGGCGCGGACGTGGTCGGCACCGAGGTCGGGGCCGGCGTGCCGACGCCGGGCGGCGTGACCGAGCCGCACCCGCTGACCGGGATCGGGCCGAGGCCGTTGCTGTCGCTCGTCGTCGGGGTGGCGCAGCCGGCGACCGCGGCGAGGCGGGCGGCCTGCGAGCGAGCCTGCTCGACCAGCTGCTGCGACGCGTCGGCGCGGTCGGCCAGCGGGCCGGACGGCAGGCGGTCGAGGATGTCCTGGAAGCGGGCGAGCTGGCCCGGCGCCCAGCGCAGCAGCGCCTGCAGGGGGGCGCCGGAGTGTCGGCTGACCGCGAGGGCGCTCATCGCCCGCGAGGCCTGCCGCAGCTCACTGTCGGCGTCGGACAGCGTCGAGCGGACGAGGGCGGCGGTGCCCGGGCTGACGCTGGCCGGGTTGTTCGGCGTCGCGTTGTCGTCGGCGAGCAGGGCCAGCACCTCGTTGGTGCGGTTGGTCGCGAAGGACAGCAGGTCGGCAGCCTTGTCGCCCGGGCTGGACGCGGTGGCGAGCTCGAGGTTCTCGCTGGCGCGCTTGAGCGAGTAGAGCGTGTCGCCGGGCAGCGCGTGCCGGCTCAGCACGGTGGCGCCGCCGAGCAGGATGCCGAGCAGGGCCACGCAGGCGGTGACGATCGCGAGCGGGCGCCCGAAGAACGAGCGGCGGCGGGTCGACTCCTCCGCGGCGGCCTGGGTGTTCAGCGAGGCGCGGGCGACGGTCGCGGCCGGGGCGGCCGAGGTCTCGGCGGCGACGCCCTCGGCCACCAGGCGCGGCGCGACGGCGACGAGCTGCGCGCGCAGCTCCGCCTTGAAGTGGGCGCGCGGCGGCGGGACCGGGTCGAGCGTCTGCAGCTGCGCGACGATCGCGCGGATCGTCGGGTCGGACGACCGCGCGGGGTCTTCGAACCGGCGGGAACCCAGCAACGGCACGCGATGCTCACCCATCTGCGCCATCCCGAGTACCCCGTGCCATCCCTGTCGTCGATCCCGCGTGCGCGGCCTGCACCCCTGTCAACGACCGGAGGGCCGAGGGGTTACGCCCGAAAGCGCTGTGGATCTTCATGACAGGTCACTGCCGATCAGGTCGGCCAGCTTGCGCACGGCGCGGTGCTGCAGCGCCTTGATCGCACCGTCGTTCTTGCCCATGATCTGCGCGGTCTCGGCGACCGACAGACCCTGGATGAACCGCAGCATCACGCACTCGCGCTGCTCGTCGCCGAGCTGCCGCACGGCCTGCATGAGCCGCTCGGACGTGAGCACCTCGAGCACGGCGGACTCGGTCGACTGGGCCCGCTCGTCGCCCTCGATCGTGTCGCCGGTGGTGACCTCGAGCCGGTTGCGCGCGGACTTCACGTGGTCGAGCACGATGTTGCGCGCGATCGTGACGAACCAGGCGCCGATGTCCCGTCCCTGGTAAGTGATCGTCGAGATGCGGCGCAGGGCCCGCAGGAACGTCTCGCTCGTGAAGTCCTCGGCGAGCGCGCGGTCGTTCACCCGGTAGTAGATGAACCGGTAGACCATGTCGAAGTAGCGGTCGTAGAGCTGGCCGAAGGCCTCGCCGTCGCCGCCCTGCGCGAGCTGCACGAGACGCCAGGTCTCGACGTGGTCGTCGTCGATGCCGGTGGGCGACGGGCCCGGCTCCCCGGTCGATCCGACCGGGTGCGTGGCCGAGGCGGGGTGCGGGTGGGGCCGCGGGCGGGGGCGGGTGGCACGGGCGGCCGACGGCGAGTCGAGCACGTCCATGCGGAGGCCACCGATGCCCGCGAAGGCGGGCGTCACCTGACCGGTCAGTACCTCGTTGATCAGGGCGGCGAGACGCTCGAGCCCGGGCGTCCAGCCGGTGCTGCGCCCACGGTCGCCGGCACCGCGCGCAGGCGTACCCGCGGGTGGGGGGACCGGCATGGGGCGCCCTTCGGCTGGCGTAAAACGCGTGTGAGGTAGGCATCTAGTGTAACTGCTGACACGCGCCGTGAGAACCCCGTGAGTTCGCCCTTTTTCTCCGTGGTCAGCGGGGCGTCGGCGAGGCGCCGAGCAGAATGGGGTCATGGCGCCGCGGGACCACACCGTCACGGTCATCACCCGCGTCGGCTGCCACCTCTGCGAGACGGCCGAGCAGACCGTCGCCCGGCTCGCGGCCGAACTCGGGTTCGCCTGGACGACGCTGGACGTCGACGCCGACGACGCGCGGCGCCACGAGTACTCAGACCGCGTGCCGGTGATCCTCGTCGACGGCAAGGAGCACGGCTTCTGGCGGGTCGAGGAACGACGCTTCCGCAAGGCGCTGAAGAAGTAGTCGACAGGACCGCTCGACGGCGTCGGACGGCCGTCATCTGCGGGTCATAGCACGGCCGAGACGATTTGGGAAAACTTTCACGAGCGGCGTACCGTCCGATGTTGTTCCAGCCCCTACCACACGGATGTAGCCGGCCCTCGGCGGCCTGCCATCGAGTCCGTCGAGGTGTCGATGACCGCATCGCGAGACGACCGTCGCGCGCCCGCCGTCGCCGCTGCCGGGCACCGCGCGGCGGCCGCTGCCGTCACCGGTCCGTCCCTGTCGGTCGACGGCCGCTCACTGGCCGCCTCGCCCGACGTCCGCGCCATCCCCGAGGCGACCGTCGCCCGGCTCGCGACCTACCTGCGAGTTCTCACGAACGGTGACGAGACCCCCATCGGCACCGTCTCGTCGGACGAACTGGCGCTCGCCGCGGGCGTGAACTCGGCCACGTTGCGCAAGGACCTGTCCTTCCTCGGCTCGAACGGCATCCGGGGTGTCGGCTACGACGTCGCGACCCTGGTCGAGCGGCTGTCGCGGACGCTCGGACTGACCGAGCACCGTCCGGTCGCCCTCATCGGCCTCGGCAACCTCGGCCAGGCGCTCGCGGGGTACGGCGGGTTCGCGTCCCGCGGGTTCCGCATCGCCGCGCTGATCGACGTCGACCCCAACCGGGTCGGCACCGTCGTCCGTGGCCTGCGCGTGCGGCACCTCGACGAGTTCCCCGCCGTGGTGGCCGAGTGCCGGATCGCGATCGCGGTGCTCGCCGTGCCGGCGGCCGCGGCCCAGGAGGTGTGCGACCGCGTCGTCGCGTGCGGCGTCAGCAGCATCCTCAACTTCGCCCCGGCCGTCGTGTCGGTGCCGGGCCACGTCGACGTCCGCAAGGTCGACCTCGCCGCCGAGCTGCAGATCCTGTCGTTCCACGAGCACCGCAAGAACGGTGCGCTCGCGTCGGGGATGGTGCGGGCATGAG
>NZ_JBQCEE010000237.1:0-12579 GCF_051960575.1 Jatrophihabitans sp. | reverse complement strand
GGCCGGTGCCGACCAGGCAAGCAGCGGCCCGAAGGCGCGGCCCGCCGGCTGGTCGGTCGGCACCGGCGCGGCGGCCGCCGACGTCGCACCACCGAGCAGGGCGACGAGCAGCACGGCGAACGACCCGCTGAGCAGCACGGCCGACGCCGCGATTCGGCCGGTCAGGCGGCCGAGCACCGCAGCGTCCAGACGTTGTGCTCACCGTCGCGGCGGAACTTCAGCTCGTCGGTGAAGGTGATCGCCATGAACAGGCCGCGGCCGTCCTCGTCGTCACCGAGGCCGGGCTCGTCGAGCGACACGTCACTCGGCCGGCCGTCGTCGACGATGCGAGCGGACAGCTCCGCGGCAGTCCACTCGACCCGGACGTCGACCGTGACGCCGGTGCGCCCCTCGGCGCACTGCACGTGCTCGATGATGTTGCCGATGATCTCGACGACCGCGGTCTCGAAGCGCATGCGGTCGCGCCGTGACACGACGTGCCCGGTGTCGTCGTCGGCGCGTGCGACGAGGTCCTGCACGAGGTCGATCGTCTCGGGCCGGGCCGGCGCCGAGAGCGTCACCACCGTGATCGGCTCAGCCCTGCGCACGGGCTTGGTCCACCGAGTCGAGCGGTGCGAACACCTTGAGCAGATTGGTGTTCTCGAGCGCGAACAAGACCTGGCCCTGCGGCGCCGCGAGCAGCAGGTCACCGCCGGCCTTGCGGCACCGCTTGAGCGAGGCGACGAGCGCGCCGAGCCCCGACGAGTCGATGAAGTCGGTGCGGGCGAGGTCGACGACCACCTGGTGGGTGCCGCCGGCGACGATGTCGGCGACCGCGGTGGTGAGCTGCGGCGCGCTCGCCATGTTGAGCCGGCCGACCGGGCTGACGACCGCGAGCCTGGCGTCGGTGCGGTCGAGTTCGATGGTGGTCACGGCATGCTCTCTTCGAAGGGTGTCATCGGACGCGTCGCCGCGGCCTGGGATCGGTCGGACGGTTCGGGATCGGGTTGGTAGCCGCGGTACAGCACCGCGCGCGGGATCACGCTGAACAGCACCAGGTCGAAGCCGACCCAGAGCACGTTGAGGCCGGTGGCGAGGCCGGTGGCCTGCCCGGCGCCGTAGCGCACCAGGCCGATGGCGACCGCCACGACGAGCAGCCCCATCGCGATCAGCTGTGGCTTCACGAGATGCCACGGCGGCCGTTCCTGCTGCTGCTTGGTCTTCGGCGTCACGGCGAAGGTGAGGCTGCGGCCGAACACCACGTTGCCGACCGCGCTGGTCACCGATCTGATCCAGACCGGGAAGAGCGCGAGCGAGTACTGCTGCCCCCGGAACGTGCGCCGGCCGCGTCCGATCACGAAGAACAGCAGCTGGTTCAGCAGCAGGAACGGGGCGAGCCGCAGGAAGAACGCGGTGCTGATGGCGTTCACCGGCAGCACCCCGAACACCAGGTACAGGATCGGCGCGGCGATGTAGGCGAGCGCGGCGAAGCCGGACAGGTAGCTCCAGATCGTGCCGGTGTACATCAGCTTCTGCGGGATCGACAGCCCCTTCTGCAGCCAAGGGTTCTCGCGCAGTGCGACCTGGATCGTGCCCTGCGCCCAGCGCAGCCGCTGCGTGAGCATGGTCTGCACGTCCTCGGGCGCGAGGCCGACGACGAGGATCTCGTCGTGGTAGGCGCTCTTCCAGCCCATGCTGTGCAGCCGCATGCAGGTCGCCATGTCCTCGGTGACCGAGATCGTCGACATCGGCATGATCGCCTGCGCCTCGTCGTCGCGGTCGACGTCGAGGGAGGTGATGAGGGCGTGGACGGTCGCAAAGGCGGCCAGCGGTGACTCGTCGCGGTGGCTCAGGAACTCGAGCGCGGCGCTGTCGAGCGGTGCGGGCGGTGGCACGTCGCCGCCGGCGATCGCGGCGATCTCGGCCAGGTCGTCGGCCGCGGTGGACAGGTGCGCGTTCACCAGCTCCCGGGCGATCTCCCGCACGCGGCGCTGGAAGGCCGCGGTGGCGAGGCCGAGCGGCGTGCCGTCGGCGAGCGCGGCCTTGACCCCGTCGGTGGCGGCGGCGATCCCGGTGAGCGCGTGGTCGAGCGACGCGTCGTCCGACCCGAGCCCGCGGCGGGCCTTCCTGATCACCCGCTGGGCGGTGCTGAGCGCGTCGTCGATGCGCTGCTCGAGCTCCTGCACGTAGCGGCGGATGCCCATCTGCAGCAGCGCCTCGCGCCGCAGCACCGCGTTCGAGCCGCAGAAGAACGCGGCGTTCCAGCCGTCCTTGCCCTGCTGCAGCGGGCCGTAGAACAGCGGCGCCTGGCTGCCCAGCGGGTCGCTGTCGGGCACGTTGAGGAAGAACTGCGGCGTCTGGACGATGGCCATCTTCGGGTCGTTGAAGTACCCGAGCACGTGGTCGAGGAACTCCGGCGCCGGCACCTGGTCGGCGTCGAGGATGGCGATGAACTCGCCGTGCGTGACCATGAGCGCGTTGTTGAGGTTGCCGGCCTTCGCGTGGCGCGGCATGTTCACCCAGTCGGCCGAGCGTGAGACGACGTCGATGCCCTCGGCCTCGGCGATCGCGCGCAGCTCGGCGCGGTTGCCGTCGTCGAGGATGACCGTGCGGTGCGGGTACGTGATGTCCTTGGCCGCGCGCGCCGTCTGCATGACGAGGTCGATGTCCTCGTTGTACGTCGTGATGAAGACGTCGACGGTCGCGCCGGGCGGCGGCGGCCCGGGGTCGGGACGACGCTTGAGCCGCCAGACCGTCATGCCGAACAGCAGCGAGTCGAGCAGGCTGTAGGTCTCGGCGATCACCAGCGGCACGGCGATGAACCAGGCCGCCCAGTTCACCGACGACGTCCAGCGCCAGATGACGTAGTTGAGCCCGAGCAGCGTCGTGATCGCGACGAGCGGACGCACCAGCGCGAGCGGCGGGTAGGGCGGCGACTCGGGCAGCCGCGCCCGGACGGAGGCGACGAGATCGCTCATGCCACGTCCCCCACGCCCGCGGCGCCGCCCACCGGAGCTCGACGCAGCGCCACCGCGGTCACGTCGTCGAGGGACGTGCCGGCCGCGGCCAGCGCGTCGATCTGGGCTACCAGCTCGTCCGGATCGGGGACGGTGACCGCGAGCTCGGCGATCTGCTCGAAGGCCGACTCGGTGCCGCCGAGCAGGTCGAGCAGGCCGTCACTGACCACCATGAAGGTCTCGCCCGGCGCCAGCGTGTCGCGGTGCTCGGTCCAGCCGGTGTCGATGCCCAGCCCGGTCGGCAGGTCGTCGCCCGCCAGCCGCCGCCACTCCCCCGTCGCCGGGTTGGCGACGAGCGCGAGCCCGTGGCCGGCGTCGAGCCAGCACAGCTCGCCGGTGCCGGGTTCGAGCGAGGCTGCGAAGCCGGCGACGATGCGCCCGGTCTGGCCGAGGTCGCGCTGCATGAGCGCGTCGACATCGCGCATCACCTCGTCCAGCTGCACCGTGACGTCGCGCCCGGTGGCCGCCGACAGCTTGAGCGCGTGCAGCATCGAGGTGCGGATCACTGCCCGGATCGATGCGGCCACGATCGCCGCGCCGATGCCCTTGCCCATCACGTCGACGAGGGTGAGGACGAGCCGCCCGGCGAGGATGCCGTGGTCGTAGAAGTCGCCGCCGACCGCCTGCGTCGGGCGGCACGTGCCGGCGAGCGCGTAGCCCTCGGGCGCCTCCGGCTCGGGCGGCAACAACGCCTGTTGCACCTCGCGCGCCTTGGCCATCTCGTTCGAGTCGACCAGCTCGCGGCGGGCCCACGAGGCGAGCTCGAGCAGCATCGACTGCTGCACGCGGTCGAGCGTGCGCGGCACGGTGTCGAACAGGCAGAACGTGCCGACCACGACGCCCTCGTCGTCGGCCAGCGGCACGCCGGCGTAGAAGCGGATGTAGGGCGGGCTGGTCACCAGCTTCATGTCGCAGAAGCGCGGGTCGGCCGTCGCGTCGCGGACGATCACCGGCTCGGGCTCGTGCACGACCTTGTCGCAGAACACCGACTTGCGCGGCACCGGCCCGGCCGTCTGGAAGCCGGTGGCGCCCGGGAACCAGGCGTTGTCCTCGTCGAGCAGGGTCACCGACGCCATCGGCACGCCGAACAGCGTCGAGGCGAGCTGCGTGATGCGGGCGAAACGCTCGTCGCGTTCGGCACCGAAGACGGCGAGCCGTTCGAGATGGCGGCCGCGACGCTCGTCCGGGTCGATGTCCTCGGTGGTCGGGGTGAGGATGCGGGGGCGCGGGGGCAGGCCGGGCCGCGCGGGCGCGACCGTGTCGAGCCCGTCGAACGGCTGCTCGGTGACCGGTGCGGCCATCAGTGCGCCACCTTCTGCTCACGGGGGACGGGTTCGAACGACGGCAGGCCGTAGGACAGCGCGCCGGTCACCGGTGCGATGAGGTGCCCCTCGATGCCGCGGGTGCGGCCGGTCGAGCGCAGCACCTCGAACGGTTCGGCGTAGCGGGCCTTCGCGCCGAGGTGACGCGCCCAGTACCGCGACCCGGCGACGACCAGCTCCGGCTCGAGGTACGAGCGCCCGCTCTGCGAGTCGAACATCTGCAGCACCTGGATCTTGCGCTGCAGCACGTGGTCGATCGGCAGGAACACGGTCGGGTGGTAGTCGTTGTTCGCCGACGGCGACTGGTACGCGTACACGCGGCCGATGCCGCGGGTGGCGCTCGTGGCCGCGTCGGCGACGGCGCGATGGTCCTGGTGGTTGTCGTGCTTCGAGTGCACGTACACGACGGTCGGGTTCACGTCGGCCACCACCGCCTCGATCGCCGAGACGGTGCCGAACCCCGAGTCCATGCGGGTGTCGGGCAGGTCGCCGACGATCAGCCGGGCACCGATCGCCTCGGCGGCGGCGTCCGACTCGCGCAGCCGCGCCCGCTGGTCGCCGCCGATCGCACCGCGGCTGAGCGTCAGCACGGTCACCGAGTCGCCCCGCAGCCGGTGGTCGAGCAGCGTGCCGGCGCAGCCGATCTCGACGTCGTCGGGGTGGGCGCCGATGGCGAGCACGCGGTCGGCGCGCGCGGTGAGGTCGGTGGCCTGCCGCCGCACGACGTCGAGCGCGGTCTCGGTGTCGCTCTCGTGGCCGAGCACGTCGTGCACGCCGGCACGCAGGGCCCGCACGAGCACCCACGACGGGCACGGCCGCCCGGTGGCGTGCAGCAGCACCCGCGCCGACGGCGAGTAGCTGCGCACGAGCTCGAGCAGCTCGATCCCCTCGTCGCGGGTGATGAGGTCGGGACCGACCACGACGAGGTCGTAGGGTGCACCCAGCGAGGCCGAGCGGGGCGCGTCGGCGACCGAGGTAAACGCGGTGCTCAGATCGAGCGAGTGCAGCAGCGACAGCAGGCCGTCGGCGTCGGCCGAGCCGATCACCAGCGCGCTGCGCCGCGGCCACGGCCGCAGTTCGGTGAGGTCGATCGACGAGGGCGCGTCGAGCGGTTGGGGGCGTGACTCGGCCGGCGAGGGCGCCTCGGGCGCCGTCGTCGCCAGCCGCAATTGGTTATTGCGGGTCAACACGTCCCTCCGCAGGGGCGTTGCTCGGTCGTACCCGCCGAACCGGGTTGCGGGCATCCGGCGCCCGCAGGTGACCTCGTACCGTCAGGATCGACAGGCGTGGTGCAGAGATGAGGAGTTCGTGACCAACTTTTCCGAAAATCTCCAGATCGGGACCACCGGTCGACCGGATGGCCCGATTTCGGCAGTTCCGCCGCGCGTGCGCCGGACGCAGCAGGCCGCCGCAGCCGCACTGGGCGATCCGGACGAACGTGCCGGCTTGGACGAGATCGTGTCGCGGGCGGCGGAGCTGCTGCCGTCAGGCTCGGCGCAGATCTCGCTGCTCGCGGACGCGCAGTTGGTGGTCTCGGTGGTGCCCGGCGAGCGGCTCGACCGCCCGCCGGCCGCTGCCGCGGGTGAGCGGTGGCCGTTCGAGGACACCGTCTGCGCGCTCGCGCTGCGCACCGACACCGAGGTGCGCATCCCCGACACCACCCTCGACGATCGCGTGTCGAGCCTCGGCTCGGTCGAGCATGGGGACGTCGCCACCTACCTCGGCAGCCCGATCCGCGACCGCAACGGCGACCTGTTCGGCGTGCTGTGCCTCTACGGCCCGCAGCAGCACGACTGGACCGACGCCGAGGCCGCCCGCCTGGCCGAGCACGCCGGGGCCGTGGCCGAGCGGTTGCAGCGCCTCGCCGACCGGGAGCTCCCGAGCGGTCCGGCCGAGGGCTAGAAGCGCTCGGGGTGCCAGTAGGCGTCCTCGCCCTCACCGGCGGGAGCGCCCGCCAGGGCGGCGTCGACGGCGTCGCGACCCTGCTGGAACGAGTAGTCCTGGTTGCACGACTCGTAGCGCCAGCCGCCGAAGCGGCCCCGGCTGCGGATGCCGTGGGCGACGAGGGTCGCGTCGGCGGCGCGCAGCACGTCGTCCCGGCCGAGGGTGGCGACCGGGTAGCCGTGGCTCAGCGACCGCGTCCAGGGCCGGTACGCCTTGCGCAGGTCGACGCCGAGGTCCTCGAGCGAACGGCGCACGTCGTCGAGGGCCCGCTGCGCGCTGACCGGACGGTGCGTGGTCGACCGCGGCACCTCGAACAGCACGTTCCAGCGGCCCTCGCCCGCATTGCCCGGGTCGTAGTTGCTGAGCAGCGTCGCGCGGTGCCACGCGAGTTCGGGGTCGGGGCAGTACAGCCAGGTCTTGTCGGCCAGCGTGGCCGGCGGGGCGCCGTCGAACCCGAGCCCGACGACGTACACCGAGTTCGCGAGCAGCGTGTCGACGCCCGGCAGGTCGAGGCCGGTCATGGCCGCGAGCTGCGGCAGGGGCAGCGTGCTGACGACGTGCTGGTAGCGCACGGTGCTGCCGTCGCTCAGCGTCGCGGTGCGCGTCCGCGGGTCGATCGCCACGACCGCGGTGGCGAGGCGCACCTGATCGGCGAGTGGCCCGGCGAGGGCATCCCACAGCCGGCCGGTGCCGCCCTCGGGGTACGGGAACAGCTGCACGGGGCCGGCGGGCGGTGCGTCCGAGCGCAGCCGCGGCCGCGGCACGTTGCGGTGGGCCGAGCCGTTGCGCAGCGAGGTCCAGTCGTGCGCCATCAGCTCGATCGGCGCGGCCCACATCTTCTCCTGGAACGGGATAAAGAAGCGCTCGGCGAGCTCGGCGCCGAACTGGTTGCGGTAGTAGTCGCCGAGGTGGGCGGCCGGGGCGTCGGGACGCAGGTCGGTGGGCAGTTCGTCGAGCTGGTGCTGGATCGGGGTGGGCACCAGCTCGCCGCGGTGCCAGTTCCAGCCGTTCCGCGCCACCTGCCGCACCGCGATGCCGCTGCCGACGATCGCTTTGTCGAACGCCTCGAAGTGCGAGTGCAGCACATGGCCGCCCATGTCCCAGGTGAACCCGTGCTCGTCGCGGAACGAGGCCGCCATCCCGCCCGGTCCGTCGGCGGCCTCGACGACGAGGTACGGGCGATCGAGTTCGTCCAGCCGTCCGGCCGCGCCGAGGCCGGTCGGGCCGGCGCCGATGACCAGGAACTCGACGTCGACAGACACACCGGAGGTCACGCCGGTCGATCGGCAGCGCGGCGCGGGACTTGAGTCCCGGTGATCGGTTACCGCTCGCGCGGGCGGACGACCATGCGGCCGGCCTCACGGACCACCCGGCCGACACGCAGCGGCACGACCCGGCCGAGGCCGCGGATCAACTGCGTGTAGCCCGGCGTCGGCCCGTGCCAGCCGAGGAACCCGCGCGGGCCGGACACCATGCGCCCCGTCGTGACGTCGTAGCGGCTCTGGTGCCACGGGCAGACCAGGCAGCCGTCGGCGTCGATCGACCCCTCGCTCAGATCGGCGAACTGGTGCCGGCAGCGGCGCGAGACGGCGAAGTCGGTGCCGCGCGAGTTGCCGACCGCCCAGCCGCCGAGCCGCCGCACCGTGCCGGGCAGCCACGCCTCGGTCATCGCACGCCCACGGTCGCCTGCAGCGCCTCGACCGCCGTGTACTGGGGGTCGAAGCCGAGGTCGCGCTTGGCCTTGGTGGTGTCCATGATCGCGGGGTGGGCCGCTGCCTCGACCCACTCGACGGCCGGCGGCACGAACGGCGGTCGCGGCAGCTTCGCGAGCAGCCGGGACGCGCGGTGCGCGACGGCCGCCGGGATCGGCACGGGCAGGAACCCGAACACCTTGGCGACGTCGGCCGCGGTGACGACACCGTCCCCGGCGATGTTGTAGTCGCCGGGCGGGCCGGCGGCGACGGTGCACTGCAGCAGCGCCTGGCCGACGTCGGCCTCGTGGATGAACTGCAGCGGGATCGTCGGCGCGGGCACCGGGATGGGCAGCGGCGAGCGGCCGAGCTTCGTGGTCGCGTCCGGGCTGCCCTTCTTCCACGGCAGCCTCGGCAGGCTGAACTTGGCGCCGACCGCGTGGGGGCCGACGACGATCGGCGGGCGCACCAGGTACATCTCGAGCTCGGGGTGGTCGAGGCGCTCCTGCTTCAGCAGCTCCTCGAGCTCGGCCTTCTCCTGGGCGTAGAAGAGCTTGTCGGCCGGACGCGTGGGCCAGGTCTCGTCCATGCCGATGGGGTTGTCCGGGTGGAAGCCGTAGGCGGCCACCGACGAGGCGTAGACGAAGCGGCGCACGCCGGCCGCGGCGGCGGCCTCGAAGACGTTGCGCGTGCCGTCGATGTTCACGGCGCGGATCGTCGCCTCGTCGCTCGCGCCGGTGATGAGGAACGCGAGGTGGACGACGACGTCGACGCCGCGGAAGGCCTCCTCGAGCTGCGCGCGGTCTCGGACGTCGCCGCGGCGGTACTCCATCTTCGTCCAGCCGTGCTCGGCCGGGTCGAACGGGCGCCGGGCGATGCCGATGATGCGGCCGATGCGGTCGTCGGCCTGCAGCAACGGCACGAACCCGAACCCGAAGGTGCCGGTGGGGCCGGTGACGGCGACGGTGAGCTGCGCTGATTGCGTCATGCCTTCGCGGTACCCCGGCGCCCGCGTGGGTTATCGCCGGGCGGCGTGGGTCACCAGCCCCAACTGCCCGGGACGCCCTTGAACGGGCCGACGACGTCGGAGGTGATCCAGCCCGCGTAGAAGCCGCCCTCCTGCGGGCGGGCCCGCTCGCCGTCGACGAAGCAGGCCAGCCGGGCCGGGTCGAAGGCGAGGTGGCCGCGGATCGCGGCGAACCCCGGTGTCGGCGTCTCGTACGACCACGCGGCCGCGCGCAGGCCGGCGACGTCCCAGTAGGTGGCGGCGCCCTTCCACTCGCAGACGGTGCTGCGGGCCGACGACCGCGTCAGCATGCCGGGCGTGACGCTCGCCGGCGGCAGGTACCAGGTCGGCGGGTGGCTGGTCTCGAGCACGCGGAAGGCGGCCGTCGTCTCAGCGATCAGCGGCGCGTCGGCGTCGTCACCGGCGCGCACGACGATGCGGCGGGTCGACGGCACCAGGGCCGGCGGGCGGGGGTAGTCCCACACCGACTCCTGGCCGGGGCCGGCGGGTTCGGGCTTCGGTCGCACCGTTCCATGATGCCTGCGCGGTGCGGCGGGCCGACGCCGCTGGATACGCGCAGCACCGGTCGGGAAGGATCGAGGCATGACGTCTGCCCTCGACCGTGACAGCGTGCTCGCCGCCCTCTCGGTCGCCGTCCGCGCACCGTCCATCCACAACACCCAGCCGTGGGCCTGGCGGCTGCGCGACGGTGTGCTCGAGGTGCGGGCCGACCGGTCGCGGCAGCTCGCCGTCGCCGACCCCGACGGCCACTCGCTGATCCTGAGCTGCGGCGCGGCGCTGCACCTCACCGAGATCGGCCTGCGCGCGTCCGGCTGGGACGTCGAGGTGCAGCTGCTGCCGGATGCCGCCGACGCCGACCTGCTGGCCCGAATCACCGGGCGGCGCTTCGGCGAGCCCGACCCCGAGTGTGTCGAGCTGGCCGAGGCGGCCCTGCGGCGGCGCAGCGACCGGCGGCCGTTCCGTCCGGACGAGCCGCCCGCCGAGCTGCTCGACCTGCTCGCCGCGGCCGGCTCGATGGAGCACGTCTCGGTCGAGTTCCCGCCGCGCCACTCGGACGAGCGGATCAACCTCGCCGTCGCGGTGAGCTGGGCCGACCGCATCGAGCGCGAGGACGAGGCGTACCTCGCCGAGATGAACCGCTGGCTGCGCGATCCCGACGTGCACGCCATGGTCGACGGGGTGCCGGTCGACGCCTTCCCGCACGTGCCGGACGACCAGCCGCGGCATCTCGACGTGCCGCAGCGCGACTACGAGGTCGGCTGGACGGGACGCCAGCTCATCGAGCGCGGCGTCGACGAGCGGCCGATGATCGGCGCGGTCATCACCGCCACCGACGCGGCGTACGACCACCTGCTCGGCGGCATCTCGATGATGCGCATGATGCTGGCCGCCGAGCAGCACGGGCTCTCGACCTGCGTCCTGAGCCAGGCCGTCGACTTCGCCGCCTTCCGCACCCGCGTGCAGGGACTGATGGGCTGGGTCGGGTACCCGCAGATGATGATGCGGGTCGGGTACCCGACGGCACCGACCGCCGAACTGGCCGTCACCCCGCGCCGCTCGGCCGAGGCGGTGCTGCAGGTCGGTTGAGGCAGCGTCCGCGCGCCGCCTTGTGGGCGGGGCGCCGGGGCCGCCACAGTGCTGCGCATGGAGCTGGACGCCGTCACCGCCGCCGGGCCGTCCCGTGCTGCCCGCAGCGACTGGCGGCTGCTGGCGGCGTTCGCGCTGGTCGGGGCGGCCACCCAGCTGCTGTGGTTGACCTTCGCGCCGATCACGAGCGACATCGCGAAGCACTACGGCGTCTCCGAGACGGCGATCGGCTGGCTCGCGAACGTCTTCCCGCTCTGGTACGTCGTGCTGGCGATCCCGGCGGGCCTGCTGCTCGACCGCTCGCTGCGCGGCGGGCTCGCGCTCGGGGCCGTGCTCACGGCCCTCGGCGGGCTGGTGCGGCTGGTCACCGACGACTACGGCGCGGCGCTGGCCGGCCAGACGCTCGTCGCCATCGCCCAGCCACTCGTGCTCAACGCGATCACCGGCGTGGCCGCGCAGTACCTCGCGCCGGACGACCGCCCCAAGGGCATCGCGTTCGGCTCGGCGAGCACCTTCGCCGGCATGATCGCCGCCTTCGTGCTGGCGACCGCGCTGCCACTGCACGGCCTGCTCGTGGTCTGCGCGGTGGTCGGGGTCGTCGCGGCGCTCGCCCCGGTGTGGACGCTGCGGCGAGCGCCCGGCTTCGGGTCGTCGGTCGCGTCCGGCAGCGCGTCGCTCGCGGCGTTCCGGGACGCGTGGCGGGCACCGCTCGTGCGCCGGCTCTGCCTCGTCGTGTTCGTGCCGTTCGGCACCTTCACCGCGCTGACGACGTGGGCCGAGCCGCTGCTGAAGCCGGCGGGCATCAGCAGCGACCAGGCCGGCGTGCTGCTGCTCGTCAACATCGTGCTCGGGGTCGCCGGGGCGGCGACCCTGCCCGTGTGGGCGGTGCGGCACGGTGCCGAGACGCGCCTCATGGTCGTGGCCGTCGGGGTGACCGGTGTGGCGTGCGTGCTGCTCGCCGTGGCGCCGTCGTTCCCGCTGGCGCTCGTCGCCTTCGCCGCGTTCGGCTTCCTGCTGCTCGCGACGCTGCCGGTCGTCCTCGAGATCACCGAGCGGGCGGCCGGTGCCGCCGAGGGCACCACGGCCGGGTTGGTGTGGCTCTCGGGACAGCTCGGCGCCCTGGCCCTCACCGGGGCGATCGGCGGCATCGTGCACCACGCCGCCACGTCGTTCGCGGTGCTCGCCGCGCTGACGCTGCTCGGTGTCGTGCCGGTGCGGCTGCTGCGCCCGCACCTGGAGGGCACGGGCGGTGACGGCGGCACCGCCGACCGTCCTGCCAAGGGCTCCAAGCAGGCGGCAAGGATCCCGCAAGCGCCCTGACCGAGGTTGGTGCCACCTCAGGCACCGACCGATCCGATCAGGAGTCGACATGACCACCCAGCTCTCCCCCACGCCCGACACCGTCCTCGCCGACCTCACCGCGGCGCTGCCCGGCCGCGTCCACCTGCCCGGGACGGCGCGCTACGCCGAACTGGCCACGCCGTGGAACGTCGCCGTCGTCTCGACGCCCGTGGCGGTCGTCGAGGCCGGCTCGGCGGACGACGTCGCCGCAGCCGTAGCGGCCGCGTCCACGGCCGGCATCCAGGTGAGCGTGCAGGCCACCGGCCACGGCGCCGTCGCCCTCGACCGTCCGGTGCTGCTCATCAGCACCCGCGGTCTGCGCGAGCTCACGGTCGCCCCGACCGGCGCGGCGCGCGTCGGCGCCGGCGTCACGTGGGGCGAGGTCATCGACGCCGCCGCCCCGCTCGGCTTCGCCGCGCTCGCCGGCTCGGCGCCGCACGTCGGCGTCGTCGGGTTCCTCACCGGCGGCGGCATCGGTCCGGTGGCGCGCACCTTCGGCGTCTCGTCCGACTACGTCACCGCCTTCGAGGTCGTCACCGGCGACGGGCGGCTGCGGCGCGCCACCGCCACCGAGCACCCCGGCCTGTTCTGGGGCCTGCGCGGCGGTAAGGGCGCGCTCGGCGTCGTCACCGCGGTCGAGTTCGACCTCGTGCCGCTCACCACGCTGCTCG
>NZ_JBQCEE010000236.1:0-9295 GCF_051960575.1 Jatrophihabitans sp. | reverse complement strand
GTCGCTGGCCGCGGCGCTGGCCGCGGTCGGCGACCCGGCCGGCGCGGCGGTGCGCCGCCTCTACGCCGACATCGCCTGCCGCGACCTCCCGGACGGTGCGGGGTGGGGCAGCGACATCGACACCTGGGACGATCTCGCCGACGCACGCGAGAGGACGGTGCCGTGACCAACCCGCTGGAAGCCTGGCTGTACCGGGTCGCCGACGAGCTCGGCATCGATCCGTCGGCCCTCGACCAGGACCTGCTGCTCGACCTGACCCGCGACGTCGCGCACGGCGTGTCGCGGCCGGCCGCCCCGCTCACGGCATTCCTCGTCGGCCTGTCGGCCGGGCTCGAGGGCGGCACGCACGACACCGTCCAGATGGCGGTCGAGGACGTCCGCCGGATCCTGGCGCGCCACCCGCAACCCTGACGTTTCGTCAGCCGGCGGCGAGCACCTCGGCCGCGGCCCGCTCGCCGGAGCGCACGGCGCCGTCCATGTAGCCGGTCCAGTAGTCCGAGGTCTCGGTGCCGGCCCAGTGGATGCGGCCGACCGGCACGCGCAGCTGCGGCCCGTACTGCGTCAGCACGCCCGGGCCGAACACCGCGGTCGGGCCGCCGCGCGACCACTCCTCGGTCGTCCAGTCCATGTCGAAGTAGTCGGTCGGGGTGAGGAACCGGTCGTCCTGGAAGATCCGCGCGAACTGCGCGAGCACGCCCGCTCGTCGCTCGGCCGGCGACTTCGGGCCCCACACCAGGTTCTGCGCGCCGCCGACGAAGCCGGCGAGCACGCCCGGGCTGCCGTCGGCCGGCGAGTTGTCGAACGCGTAGCCGACCGGGCCACCGACGGTGAGGAACTGCCCGGTCAGCCCCTGCGCCCGCCAGAACGGCGCCGGGTACACGGCCTCGACCTTCATCAACGCGCCCATCGGGGCGCGCTGCATCAGCAGGTCGCGCTGCGCGGGCAGCAGCGGGGTGTAGCGGATTCGCGCCGCGAGCGCCGGCGGCACAGCCACCACCACGCGTCCGGCGTTCACCGTCACCGTGTCGCCGACGACCGTCACCCCCGTGGCCGTCTGGCGGATCTCGCGCACGGGCGTGCCGAGCCGGACGCGGGTGCCGAGCGCCGCCGCGACCTTCTGCGCCACGACCTGCGACCCGCCGACGATCCGCGACTGCTGCGCGCCGCCGCGGACGTCGAACAGCCGCTCGAGCGTGCCGACGTTGCTGCTGTCGCCCGCGGCGGCCACGTACGCCAGCACCGCGAGCATCGAGACGTCGCCGGCCTCGGCGCCGAGCAGCGCCTCGAGGAACGGCGCGAGGATCGCCAGCACGCCGGCACTGTTCACCGAGTGCTGCTGCACCCAGGTCGTCAGCGTCATCGCGTCGTAGGTCGCGGCGTCGGGCGACGCCCACGGCCGCTGCACGTCGACCTTCGCCGCCAGCTGGTCGATCTGCAGCACCAGCGTCGTGATGTCGGCGAGCAGCAGCGGGTCGGGCGGCGCCGTGCCGAGCGGGCTGGTGTCGGAGTACTGCAGCCGGATGAGGCCGTTGACGTAGACGTTCTGCCCGGTGTCGTAGGCGTCGAAGGTGCCCACGCCGACCTCGTTCGCCAGCGCGACGATGCGCGTCTGGGTCGGGCCGACGAACTCGCCGCCGGCCTCGGCGACCTTGCCGCCGCCGATCGGGTGGTTGAGGGTGCGGCCGCCGACGCGGTCGCGCGCCTCGAGCACGATGACCGACTTGCCCGCCGCGACGAGACGGCGGGCGGTCGTGAGCCCCGCGAGTCCGGCGCCGACGACCACGACGTCCGCCGAGAGCGTGGTCGCGGCCTCGGCGGGCTGCGTCCCGGCTGCGCCGAGGGCGACGGCGCCTGCTGCCGCGAGACCGCCGGTGAGGAAGGAGCGTCGTGTCGTCACCCGGAGATCGTCAGGGGTGGAACACGTTCTCGCCACTCGAACGCGCAGCACGAACCCCCTCCTGTGGCTCGTTCCCGAGCCCGGAGATGGGCCACAGCAGGGGGTTCGTGGCGTCAGACGACGAGGTCGGCGCCGGCGTAGAGGTTGCAGGTGCCGTTGCGGACGAGTCCGGCGAGCAGCAGCCCCTGCTTGCGGGCGAGGTCGACGGCGAGGCTGGACGGCGCGGAGACCGCGACGATGCCGGCCACTCCCGCGGCCACCGCCTTCTGCACGATCTCGAACGACACGCGTCCGCTGACGACGAGCAGGTGGTCGGTGGCCGGCAGCAGACCGTCGAGCAGGGCGCGGCCGACGACCTTGTCGACCGCGTTGTGCCGACCGACGTCCTCGCGCACGACGTGCAGCACGCCGGCCGTGTCGGCGAGCGCGGCGGCGTGCACCGCACCGGTGCGCCGGAAGGCCTTCTGCTGCTCGCGCATGGCGTCCGGCAGCCCGACCAGGACGTCGGAACCGATCGTCCAGCCCGGCGTGTGCGGGTCGGCGCGCCGCAGCGGGGTCACGTCGACCACGTCGGCCGAGCAGACGCCGCACGCGGCCGAGGTGACGAACGCCCGCGGACGCGGCGGCTCGACGCCCGCCCGCAGGTCGATGTGCACGCGGTCGGTGTCGTCGTCGCGGCACGAACGCAGCACCGCGACGTCGTCGGCCGTGCGCACCCCCGACTCGACGTTCAGCCAGCCGGCGGCGAGCTCGATGTCGTGCCCGGGGGTGCGCATGAGGGTGGCGATCGGCGCGCCGTCGAGGGCGAGGATCAGCGGCTCCTCGACGGCGAGGTCGTCGGGCGCGGGCACACCCCGCCGCACGATCGCCCGTCGGGTCGTCATGACCGCCATGCGTCCGACAGTACGCACGCCGGCGATCACCGGCGCATGATCACCCGCGAACGGGCGCGCTCAGACCCCGCACCCGGGCGCGGCGTCGGCCAGCGCGGCCCGCATCGCCGCGACCGGCGGCTCGAGCCCGGTCATCAGCCCGACCTGGGCGGCGGCCTGGTGCAGCAGCATGAGCGCCCCGCTGACGACCCGCGCTCCCCCGGCCGCCGCGCCTGCGGCCAGCGGCGTGGGCCAGCCCGCGTACACGACGTCCAGCACCGTCTGCCCCGCCCGCCACGGGCCGGCGGCGAACCGGTCGGCGGCACCGGCGGGCAGGGTCGAGATCACCAGGTCGGCGGTGAGCGGCTCGTCGAGCGCAGCCACCCGCACCGCCACACCGACGGCGTCCGCCGCCGCCCGCAGCTCGTCGGTGCGCGCCGGGTCGCGCACCAGCACGGTGACCGTGTCGAAGCCCGCCACGGCCAGCGCGACCATCGCCGCCTGCGCCGTGCCGCCCGCACCCAGCACCACGGCCGACCCCGGTGCGACGCCGTACTCGCCGAGCGCCGCCACCATGCCGGCGACGTCGGTGTTGTCGGCGACCCAGCCGCCGCCCGCGCGCGGCAGCAGCGTGTTGCCGGCCCCGACCGCGCGGGCGACCGGCGCCACCTCGTCGGCGACGGCGAGCACGGCGCGCTTCAGCGGCATCGTGCACGAGAAGCCCGCCCAGTCGGCCCGCTCGGCGAGCACCCCGGCCAGGTCGTCCTCGCCGCAGTCGATCGCGGTGTAGCGCCAGTCGAGCCCGAGGGCCGCGTAGGCGGCGCGGTGCAGCACGGGTGAGAGCGAGTGCCCGACCGGACGGCCGAGCACGGCGGCGTCAGCCACAGCCCCAGTTGTTCTTCCTGCACTTCTCGACCGCGGCGGCGAACTTCGTCTGATCGTTGGTGAAGAACAGATGCCCGGCGGCGTCGGCGTTGACGTAGTAGAGCCAGTCGCCGTCGGCCGGGTGCACGGCGCCGTTCAGCGCGTCCTCGCCTGGGTTGCTGATCGGCGTCGGGGGCAGGCCCGCGTGCTTGTAGCTGTTGTACGGCCCGTCGACCTCGGCGTAGATGACCTTGGTCGGGTCGAGGCCCTTCAGCTTCGCGGCGTACGCGCTGGTCGCGTCGATCTGCAGCGGCATGTCGGCGGCGAGCCGGTTCAGGATCACCCGTGCGACCTTGGGCATGTCCTCGGAGAAGTACGCCTCCGACTGCGCGATCGAGGCGATCGTGAGCGCCTGGTAGGGCGTGAGGTGCTCGGCCCGGGCGGCCGCGGTGAAGCCGGTCGAGCGCACCTCGTCGATGAAGGCGTTCACCATCTGCTGCAGCGCGTCGGACGCCGAGGTGCCGGCGCCGATCGAGTAGGTGAGCGGGTAGAGGAAGCCCTCGGCCGAGGTCGGCGAGCCGTAGTCGTTCGGCAGGCCGAGCGCCGACACGTCCTTCAGGGCCGCCTTCGCCTGGTTCTCGGGGACGCCGAGACCGCAGACCGTCGTCTTCGGCGTCGTCGGCGTGCAGCGCGGGGCGATGAGCCGCTTCTCGACGTCGACGACCGTGGCGCCCTCGGGGATCACCAGGCCGCGCGCCTGGTGCTTGCCGTCGAGCAGGTCGGCGAGTGCCGCCGTGGCCGAGATGTGGGTGGGCAGCGTGTACGACCCGGGCTGGATGTTCGTCGAGCGCTGGTCGGACGACGCCGCGCGCACGAACGCCGCACTGCTCGCCACCACGCCCGCCTGGTGCAGCGCGTCGGCGATGGCCTGCGCGCCGTCGTTCGGCCGCACCTCGACGGTGGCGGTGCCGCCGTTGCCACTGGCGCCGCTGTAGTCATCGGGGTTCAGGTGGTGGTAGACGGGCAGGACGACCAGCCACACGACCACCGCGAGCAGCGCGACGAAGACGGCGGCGCCCAGTGTGACGAGCCGGCGGCGGCGGCGGAAGCGGGCGGCGCGCTCGGCGGCCCGCCGGTCGCTGCGCCCGCCGTGGGGCGTCGGCCTCGGCCGGTCGTCCCAGCCACCGTCGTCGTGCCCGTCGTCGTGGCCGTCGTCATGGCCGTCGAAGTGGTCGTCGTACTCGTCGTCGTCGTGGTCGCCGAAGAAGCTGCCATGGGGGTCGCGCTCGTTGTCGAACACGCCTGCGCTCACGCCTCACTCCCCTGCCCGACCCGGTTCAGCGCCGACGCGCCTCCAACCACTGCTGCAACAACTCGACGGCGGCCACCTGATCGACCACAGCCCGGCGGGCTCGGCCCCGGACGCCTCGCTCGGCGAGCTTACGCTCGGCGCTCACCGTGGTCAGTCTTTCGTCCACGTACTCGATCGGTGTCGGGTCGATCCGGACGGCGAGCGCGGCCCCGAAGTCGCGGGCCATCCGCGCGGACGCCCCCTCCTGGTCGCGCAGTGTCCGGGGCAGCCCGATCACGACGCCGACCGCCTCGTACTCGCGCACCAGCGCGGCGAGCTCGTCGAGCTGGTCGGGACGCAGCGTGGTGACCGGACTGGCCAGGATGCCCGCCGGGTCGCACCGCGCCACCCCGACCCGCACGGTGCCGACGTCGACGCCGAGCCAGACGCCGGTCATGTCAGCGGGACGCGAGGGCCAGGCGCACGGCGGCGAAGGCGTCGTCGAGCTTCGCGGCGTCGCCGCCGGCGCCCTGGGCGAGGTCGGCCTTGCCGCCGCCCCGGGCACCGATGACCGGCGCGAACGCGCGCACCAGGTCACCGGCCGACAGCCCCGCGGCCTGGCCGGTCGGGTTGACCGCGGCGACGAACGCGACGCCACCGCCCTCGGCCGGCGAGGCCAGCAGGACGACGCCCGGCTCGCCGTGCTCGAGGCGGTTGCGCACGTCCATCGCCAGCGTGCGCAGGTCGTTGCCGCCCACGCCTGCCGGCGCCTCGGCCGCGACCACCCGCACCCCGTTCACCGTCTGCGCCGCCGAGGCGAGCGAGCCGGCCGACGCCAGCACCTGTTGCACCCGCAGCTTGGCCAGGTCGCGCTCGGCGCCCTTGAGCCGTTCGAGCACGCCGTTGATGCGCTCGGGCAGCTCCTCGGGCTGGGCCTTGAACTCGCCGGCCAGCGACTGCACGAGCACGTGCTCGCGGGCGAGGTAGCGGAACGCGTCCAGCCCGACGAGGGCCTCGACTCGGCGCACACCCGAGCCGATCGACGACTCTCCGAGCAGCTTCACCATGCCGATCACCGACGAGCGGGGCACGTGCGTGCCGCCGCACAGCTCGCGCGAGTAGTCGCCGATCTCGACGATGCGCACGCGGTCGCCGTACTTCTCGCCGAACATCGCGATCGCGCCGAGCCGCTTCGCCTCGTCCTGGTCGGTGACGAACCACCGCACCTCGAGGTCGCGCAGCAGCACCTCGTTGATCTCCTCCTCGACGTCGCCGAGCACCGACTGCGGCACCGCCGACGGCGTGGTGAAGTCGAAGCGCAGCCGCCCGGGGGCGTTCAGCGAACCGGCCTGCGCGGCCGAGTCGCCGAGCGAGCGGCGCAGGCCGGCGTGCAGCAGGTGGGTGGCCGAGTGCGACCGCGACACCGACGCGCGCCGGTCGGTGTCGACCGAGGCCAGCACGACGTCGCCGGGCCGCACCTCGCCGGACAGCACGTGCGCCGAGTGCACGATGAGCCCGGGCAGCGGCTGCTGCACGTCGAGCACGGTGAGGTCCGCCTCGCGTCCGCCGTTGTTGACCGAGAGCCGACCCCAGTCGGGCAGCTGGCCGCCGCCCTCGGCGTAGAAGGGCGTGATGTCGAGGACGATCTCGACGTCCTGCCCCTCGCCGGCGGCGGCGAGCAGGCCGTCCGCACCGATGATCGAGGTGACGACCGCCTCGCGCTGCACCTCGACGTAGCCGGTGAACTCGGTCGAGCCGGACGCGAGCTCGCCCTGCGCCGATCGGTAGATCGACAGGTCGGCGTGCGCGACCTTCTTGGCCTTCGCGTCGGCCTTCGCCCGAGCCCGCTGCTCGGCCATGAGCCGCCGGAAGCCCGCCTCGTCGACGCTGATGCCCTGCTCGGCGGCCATCTCGAGCGTCAGGTCGATCGGAAAGCCGTAGGTGTCGTGCAACTGGAAGGCCTTATCGCCGGGCAGCGTCGAGGCACCCGACGACTTCGCCCGTGCCACAGCGGTGTCGAGGATCGTCGTGCCCGCCTGCAGTGTGCGGCGGAACGCCTCCTCCTCGGCGTAGGCGTAGGACGAGATGCGCTCGAAGTCCGTCGCCAGCTCGGGGTACGACGGCGCCATGCAGTCGCGGGCCACCGGGAAGAGCTCGGGGAACGACGGGTCGCCGTACCCGAGCAGCCGCATCGACCGGACGACGCGGCGCAAGATGCGGCGCAGCACGTAGCCACGGCCCTCGTTCGACGGGGTGACGCCGTCGCCGATGAGCATGAGCGCCGAGCGCACGTGGTCGGCGACGACGCGCAGCCGCACGTCGTCCGGGGCCGACTGCGACGCCGCGTGCCCCGAGTGCGCGCCGTAGGTCTTCCCGGCGAGCTCGGCCGCGCGGGCGAGGATCGGCCGGGTCTGGTCGATCTCGTAGAGGTTGTCGACACCCTGCAGCAGGGTGGCCATCCGCTCCATGCCCATGCCGGTGTCGATGTTCTTCTTCGGCAGCTCGCCGAGGATGGCGAAGTCGCTCTTGCCGCCGCCGCGGTTGGGTCCGCGCTCGTCCTGCATGAAGACGAGGTTCCAGAACTCCATGAACCGGTCCTCGTCGACGGCCGGGCCGCCCTCGGGGCCGTAGTCGGGGCCGCGGTCGTAGTACAGCTCCGAGCACGGGCCGCACGGACCGGGGATGCCCATCGACCAGAAGTTGTCGTCCATGCCGCGGCGCACGATGCGCTCGAGCGGCAGGCCGATCACGCGGTGCCAGATGTCGATGGCCTCGTCGTCGGCCGCGCCGGTCGTCTCGTCGGCGTAGACGGTCACCCAGATGCGGTCGCCGTCGAGCCCGAAGCCGCCGTCGTCGACGGCGTTCGTGGAGAGGTCCCACGCCAGCTGGATGGCGCCCTCTTTGAAGTAGTCGCCGAAGCTGAAGTTGCCGTTCATCTGGAAGAACGTGCCGTGGCGGGTGGTCTTGCCGACCTCCTCGATGTCCTGCGTGCGGATGCACTTCTGGATCGAGGTCGCGCGCTGGAACGGCGGTTCCTGCTGGCCGACGAAGTACGGCACGAACTGCACCATGCCGGCGTTGATGAACAGCAGGTTGGGGTCGTCGAACGGCAGGGGCGCGCTCGGCACGACGGTGTGGCCGTTGCGCTCGAAGTGCCCCAGGAAGCGACGACGGATCTCCGCGGATTCCATGCGTCCAGTCTCCTAGGCCGCGTCACCCGGGATGCTGCCACCCGTGATGCTGTGCAGGGTCGACCGGCGCAGTTCGGCCTCCCGCTCGGACGCCGCCTCCCGCACATCCGCAGCGAACGCGGCGAGCTCGTCGGCGATCTCGCGCACCCGCGAGGTCGCGCGCACGGCGAGGCTGCGTGGCGTGAGCGACGCGATGAGCCGCTCGACGCGACGCATGATCAGGACGCCGAGGGTGGCGCCGAGGGAGAGCCAGAACAACCTGCGCATCTATCGCTTCCGTTTCGAGCGGGTGGGACGGGAGGGGGCGGGCTCGAGGCGTTTCTGCACCGAGGCTCGCACGCCGTGGCCGTACGCCGCGGCCTTGATGAGGGTCTCGCCGAGCGGCCCGGCGAGGGTGGACGAGACGACGGCGCCGAGGACCGGCGGGGTCGCGGAGGCGCCGGGCGCGGCGGGCGGTGACGGCGCGTCGGCCCGTTCGACCACCACGCGCGCGACCTCGATCGGCTGCGGCTCGCGCACCGGTGTCTCGCGGGCCGCCCGCAGGGTGAGGCTCGCCTCGTCGAGGGTGCGGCCGGCCTTCAGCAGCGGCACGGCGAGCAGCGCGACGAGCGCGGCGAACGCGACGGCGCCGATGAGAGCGGCGAGCGCGAGCATGGCGACGACCCTAGCCGACCCGTCCGCGCCGCCGATGATCACGCACGCAGGCACACCCTGCTGTGCCTGGGTGCGTGATCATCGCGGGTCGGTGGTGCCGCGGACGGCGGCGCGCAGCCGCTCGACGCGCTCGGCGAGCTCGCGCTCGGTGCCGCGTCCGGTAGGTTCGTAGTAGTCGCGGCCGACGAGTTCGTCGGGCGGGTACTGCTGGGCGACCACGCCGGTCGGGCGGTCGGGCGGGTAGACGTAGCGCTTGCCGTGCCCGAGCTGCTTGGCACCGGGGTAGTGACCGTCGCGCAGATGCAGCGGGACGGAACCGGCGAGCCCCGCCCGCACGTCGGCCTGGGCGGCGTCGATGGCCTTCACGACGGCGTTCGACTTCGGGGCGGTGGCGAGGTGGATCGTCGCCTGGGCCAGGTTGATGCGCGCCTCGGGCAGGCCGATGAGCTGGACGGCCTGGGCGGCGGCGGTGGCGCTGAGCAGCGCGGTGGGGTCGGCCATCCCGACGTCCTCGCTGGCGTGCACG
>NZ_JBQCEE010000235.1:0-9831 GCF_051960575.1 Jatrophihabitans sp. | reverse complement strand
ATCGAGGAGCCGCGGCACCGCGTCGACCACGTGCTGCGCCTGCGCGAGCTGCAGGACGAGACCGGCGGCTTCGTCGTCTTCATCCCGCTGCGCTTCCACAACGACAACAACCGGCTGTCGCACCTGCAGATGGCCCAGCCGGCCGACGTGCTCAAGACCTTCGCCGTCTCGCGGCTGCTGCTCGACAACTTCGACCACGTCAAGGTCTTCTGGGTCATGCACGGCCTGTCGACCTCGCAGCTGGCGTTGAACTACGGCGCCGACGACATGGACGGCTCGGTCGTCGAGTACAAGATCACGCACGACGCCGACCACTACGGCACGCCGGACAAGCTGACCCGCGACAACCTGCTCGACCTGATCCGCGACGCCGGGTTCCGGCCGGTCGAGCGCAACACCCGCTACGAGGTGCTGCGCGAGTACGACGGTCCGGTGTCGCTGGCTGAGCGGCGCGCCGAGCCGCAGGCCGTCTGGGCGTGAGTGCCGTGGGGGAGCCGGCAGCACCATCAGCACAGCCTCCGGAGCCGCGCTTCGGCAAGTGGATGGGCGCGATGTGGCTCTACACGCTGCTGCGTGTCGCGCTGTTCCTCGTGCTGTGGGGCCTGGTCTGGCTGGTCGGCGTGCGTGACGGCCTCTGGTCCGCCGTCGTCGCCCTCGTGCTCTCGATCCCGCTGTCGTACGTGCTGCTCGCCCGCCCGCGCGCGGCGTTCTCGGCGCAGATCGAGCAGCGCCTCGAGGCGCAGCGCGCCCGCAGGTTCGCCTTCGACCAGGAGCTCGATCCGGCCAACGCCGCCGACCCGGACGACGCTGTCGACCCGGACGACCCGGAGGCCCCGCCCGCGCCGAAGCGATGACGCTCAGGCCGGTTGCAGCCCCTCGCTCGGGTTCTCCAGGGACTCGATGACGCGGACGAGATCCGCCTGGGCCCCGCGCTGGCCCTGACTCAGCGCGAACGACACCCGCTCGCCGGGTGCGAGATTCTTGAAGGAGCCGGCGGCGAGCGCGGTGTAGTGGACGAACACCTCGGCCCCGCCGTCGTCCGGCGCGATGAACCCGTAGCCACGGTCGCAGTCGAACCAGGTGACCGTGCCCGTCGTCGTCGCCATGGCCCGCTCCTCAGCTCGTCGGACGCGTCCAGATTGATCCTGCACGCGTGAAATGAGCGTGACCCCGGGACTTCGGGTGCAGCAGATGTGGCCGTTCGGCCGACACGCTCCGTGCCCGGCAAAGCCGGACAAAGCCGGGCCGGGGCGACGAAGCGGGCCCGTCACCGGTGACCCCGGCGCGCGTTGATACGGGTGTCTGCATCGAACACCCGGACGCCGGCCCGGTTGATCGCGGCCCGCACTTCGAAGCGGGTCGGAGCGCAGGAACCCTTCCCATCTCTGTTCAGGAGTTCTGTCATGCCCAAGATCAACAAGAAGCTCGTCTCCGTCGTCGGCGCCGGCCTCATCGTCGCCACCGGTGCGGGTGCCGCGTTCGCCTACTGGAGCACCACCGGGTCGGGCACCGGCTCGGCCACCGCCGGCACCGACGCGGGGTTCGCCGTGACCGTGTCCGGTCCGTCCAACCTTGTCCTCGACCAGGCCCAGAACATCACGGTCGGCATCACGAACAAGGCGACGTTCAAGCAGCAGCTGAAGGCCATCCACGTCACCGTGACCGGCACGCAGGACCAGTCCGGCAACTCGCTGTCCGCCAGCTGCCTCCCGAGCTGGTTCAGCGTCGTCGACCCGACGGTGTCGGCGCACGAGCTGGCCGGGTCGGCCGCCGAGAGCTACACCGCCGCGATCACCCTCGTCGACAACGCCTCGGACCAGAATTCGTGCAAGGGCGCGACGGTCCTGCTGCGGGCCGACGCGAGCTGAGACCCCCTTCCCCCCGCAGGTCCCCCGGGCGATTCCCCCCGCCCGGGGGACCGTTTCACGTTCCCCCCGACATGACCGATGAGGACATGCCATGACATCGCGACGCATCCGCCGACTCCGCCTGGCCGCGCTCGTCGCGCTGCCCGCGGCCGGTCTCGCCGTCGCCGGTGCGCTGGCAGCGACGCCGAGCCGCCCCGACCTCGCCGCGGCGCCGGTGCGCACGACGCCGCCCGGACCGGTCGACAGCCGGAGTCCGTTCGGGGTCGGCAGCACGTCCTCGTCCCTCGGTCTCGCCCTCGCGCCGGCGTCCGCGACCGTGTCGCCCGGGACCGCGGCCGTGATCGGCGTGACGATCGAACGCACCCGGTTCGCGGCACCGGTTGCCCTGGCGGTCGCAGGCCTGCCGCGCGGCGCATCCGCGGCGTTGACGCCCGTGGTCACCACGACCTCGGCGTCCAGCCTCCGGATCAGCACGGCCGGCACGACACCGGCCGGCTCGTACCAGCTCGCCGTCACCGCGAGCGCCTCCGGCGCGACCGCGACAGCGACCATGACGCTGGTCGTCGCAGCGCCGGGCGTGAAGACCTTCGCGCTGAGCGGCACGCTCGACCGGGCGCTCGCGCCGGGTGTCACCGGCTCGCTGGACGTCTCGATCACGAACCCGAACGCGCAGGACATCCAGGTGACGTCCATCGACCTCACGGTGACAGGGACGAACACGCCCGGCTGCACCCCCGACGATTTCTCGACGACCGCTTACACCGGTGCCACGCTCACCGTCCCCGGACGGGCGACGCGCTCGCTGAGCGGGCTCGGCGTCCCCGTCCCGGCGCGGCCGACCATCACCCTCGTCGACCGGCCCACCAACCAGGACGCCTGCCGTCGCGCAGTGCTGACGCTCGCGCTGACCGGGAAGGGGCACAGCTGATGGCTCGGACCCGGGTCGGCACACGCCGTGTGCTGCTGCCACTGATGGCCTTCGCCGTCGTCGTGACCGCCGGCCTCGGCACGGCGTTCGCGTACTGGCGCTCGCCGAGTTCCGGAACGGGATCGGCCACCGTCGGCACCCTGGGCGCACCGTCCAACGTCACCGCGTCGTACGCCGCGGGCACCGGGAACGTCACCGTGCAGTGGACCGCATCGGGCGGGACGCCCTCGCCGACCGGCTATTACGTGCAGCGTGTCAGCGGTGGCACCACGGCCGCCGCCTGCAACACCGGTGCGAGCAGCCCCACCACCGCCACGACGTGCACGGACGCCGCCGTCCCGGGCGGCACCTACACCTACACGGTCGTCGCCGTCTGGAAGTCGTGGACGGCGTCCGCGTCGGCCGCACCGGTCACGGTCACGGTCGTCAAGACGAACCAGTCGATCAGCTTCACCTCGACCGCGCCGGCGAGCGCGACGATCGGTGGCAGCTCCACCGTGTCGGCGACCGCGACCTCAGGTCTCGCCGTGGCGATCGTCGGATCCGGTGCGTGCTCGGGCAGCGGCTCAGGCTCCGCCTCGGTCTCGTACACGGCCTCCGGCACCTGCACCATCACGGCAAGCCAGAGTGGCGACGCCAGGTGGAACGCCGCCCCGGACGTGACGCAGACGGTGACCGTGAATCCCGTCATCACCAGTGTGTCGCCGACGGTGGTCGCGAACGGCGCGTCCATCACCGTGACGATCGGTGGTTCCGGCTTCGTGTCCGGCGCGACGGTGGGCGTCACCGGGAAGTTCGCGTCCTCGAACGTCGTCGTCGTGTCGGCGTCCAAGATCACGGTCACGATCAAGAACACGAATTCGGGGGCGTCCGCGAAGTCGACCTCGGTGACGGTCACCAACCCGGATTTGACGACTGCGACTGCGCAGGTCCAGATCACCAACTCCTGATCCGTGCCGCACGGTGCGCGCCGGGCGGGAGATGATCTCGCGCTCAGGCACACCCTGGCGCGCCTGAGCGCGTGATCATCCGCGGACGAGCGCGATCGCGTCGGCGACGGCCTGCCGGTTGCCGGCGACGAGCCAGCGGTGGCCATCGTGCTCGAGCACCTCAGCGGCGCCGCCGGCGGCGAGCACGAGCGCGGCGCCGGGGTACCAGTCCCACCAGGCCGAATCGGTCTGCACGAACAGGCCCAGCCGGCCGGACGCGACGGACGCCAATTCGACCGACCCCGACCCGAGCATACGCACGGTCGCGGCGGACGACACGAGCCGGAGGAACGGCTCGCGCAGACGACCGTCGGACAACCTCGGCGGGTGCAGGTACGACGCCAGCGACACCTCGCCGAGCGGGCGGTCGACCAACGCGGGCACCGAAGCACCGTTCAGCGTCAGCGGCACCGACGGTCCACCGACCCACAGCTCGTCCGTGGTCGGCTGGTACACCGCGCCGAGCACCGGCCCCGTCGCGTCCACCAGGCCGAGCGCCGAGCACCAGACAGGCAGCCCGGAGAGGAAGTTGTACGTCCCGTCGACCGGATCGACGTACCAGGTTCGCTCGCCCGACTCGGACGTCCCCTCCTCGCCGATGATCCCGTCGTCGGGACGCGCGGAGCGCAGCCGCGAGACGACCAGCTCCTCCGCGGCGTGGTCGGCCGCGGACACCACGTCCGTCACCGAGGTCTTGTACTCGGTGCGCAGTCCGTCGGCGAGCATGTGGGCGGCGAGGGTGCCGGCGTCGCGGACGAGGTCCTGTGCGAGTTGGCGATCGTCGGGTGGATCGTCGGTCACTCGTGCGACCCTAGCCGGACAATCCGGAAGGGGACGTCCGTGCCGAAACGCCGTGGGACGCGCATCGCCGCTGCGCTGCTGCTGATGCTCGCGACCCTGGTGGTCCCCGCGACGGGCGCCGACGCGTCCGCCCCGCCGGCGCTCAGGGGTGCCACGCTCACTGCCGCCACCTACGGCCTCCGCCTCGCGTGGGACGCACCGGCCGCCGGCGTCACGTCCGTCGTCATCCGCGCCGTCTACGACACCAGCACGCCGATCGAGCGGCCGAGCGACGGCGACCTGGTCGCCACGCTGCCCGCGTCGCGCCGCACGTACACCGACGTCACCGTCGTGCCCGGCCACACCCGCCACTACGCGCTCTTCGCCCGGTCGAGCAGTGGCTACGGCCCGCTCGTCCGCCTCGCCGGACGCGTGCTCCCGGCCGCCGCCGCCACCCAGTTCCAGGTCGTCTACGTGGTGCCGAGGGATGTCGTCGCGGTGAACCGCACGGCGGCGATCCGCACCGACCTCGGCTCGGTGATCAGGTGGTTCGCCGGGCAGACGGGCGGGCGCCGGCTGCGCTTCGTCCGTGCCCCGTCGCACGCGATCCGGGTGCAGACCTTCCGGCTGTCGATCACGCGCGCCGCCCTGCAGCGCACCGCGAACGGGCACGACGGCCTGGCCGACATCAAGCGGCAACTCGGCAGCAGCGGGCTGCTCGCCCCGCGCTCGCTCGCCGTCGTCTACGTCGAGTCGAGCAGCAGCCGCGGTGAGTGCGGCGTCGAGGGCGGCCCGCTCGCCGTGCTCTGGATGCACTCGTGCGGCGGCATCTACCCGAGCACGAAGGACGCGTTCCCCTACGGCGCCACCTACCTCGCCGCGCACGAGATGACCCACGCGATGGGCGCCGCGCCGAACTGCGCGAGGCACTCGACCAAGGACGGCCACGTCGGCGACAGCTGGTACCCGGCGACGGTCGGCGGACGGACGGTGCGGCTGGGGCGCGACATCATCTACGAGGGCCCGCCCGGTGTGCCGTGGGGACGCGACTACCAGCACCTCGTCCTCGACTGGCGCCACGACGACTACTACGGCACCGGCAGCACCACCTGCCCGGACCTCGCGAAGGACCGGGTCTGGATCCCCTGACCGGCCGCGTACCGTCGAGGACATGACGGCGCCGCGTCCCCGGGTCGGGCACATCCAGTTCCTGAACTGCCTGCCGATCTACTGGGGACTCGTCCGCTCCGGCGCGCTGCTCGACGTCGAGCTCACCAAGGACACGCCCGACCGGCTCAACGACGCGCTCGTCGCAGGGACGCTCGACATCGGCCCGATCTCGCTGGTCGAGTACCTGCGCAACGCCGACCACCTGCTGCTGCTGCCCGACCTCGCGGTGGGCTCGGACGGGCCGGTGCTCTCGGTCAACCTCGTGACGCAACGTCCGTTGAGTGAGGTGCGCCGTGTGGCGCTCGGCTCGACGTCACGCACGTCCGTGCGGCTCGCGCGCATGTGGTTGCGCGAGGTGCACGGGGTCGAGCCCGAGTACTTCGAGTGCCCGCCCGACCTCACCGCGATGCTGCTCGAGGCCGACGCCGCGGTGCTGATCGGCGACACCGCCCTGCGCGCCACCTACGACGCACCCCGCCGCGGTCTCGAGGTGCACGACCTCGGTGCCGCGTGGCGCGAGTGGTCGGGGCTGCCGATGGTCTTCGCTGTCTGGGCCGCCCGGCGCGACTACGCCGCCGCCAACCCGGGACTGGTGAAGGACGTGCACGAGGCGTTCGTGCGCAGCCGCGACGAGGCGTTGTTGCACGTCGACGACATCGCCGCGCAGGCCGCGCGGTGGGAGGTCTTCGACGCGCCCACGCTCGCCACGTACTTCCGCACCCTCGACTTCCGCCTCGGCGAGCGGCAACTGGCCGGGCTGCAGGAGTTCGCCCGCCGCGCCGGCCTGCCCGTCGAGCCGGCGTTCGCCGAGGTCTGACGCGACGCCAGGTTTCGTCCGCAGCGCGCTGCGGTAGGCGGACGGCATGCGCCCCGGCCGGCCTGTCGCTCGCACCTGTCCTGACCGCCGATGACGACGGCAGCGGCGCCCGGTCGTGCCGGACATCGCCGGGCCGTGGTCGCGGCAGCGCTGGTCACCGCGCTCGCCATCGCGGCGGTCGCGCTCGCGTGGTCGAAGTGGGTGCCGTACCTGCACAAGGCGGTCACGCTGTCGGGCACCCACACGTGGAAGGGCAGCAGCATCCTGGCCGTGGGTGGTGTCCACGCCAGTAACGCGCCGTCGTGGCACGCGGCGACCTCGTTCGCGTCCGCCTACTTCGAGCTGGTGTGGCGGGCCCTCGTCGCGGCCCTGCTCATCAGCGCGGCGGTGTCGGCGTTCGTCCCGGGCAGCTGGGTGGCTCGCGTCATGAACCGTCGGACGAAGGTGGGCAGCGCCGCCGTCGGCGGACTCATGAGCACGCCCAGCCTGATGTGCACCTGCTGCACCGCACCGGTGGCCGCGACGCTGCGGCGTGAGGGCGCAGGCACGGCTGCGGTCGTCGCCTACTGGCTCGGCAACCCGCTGCTGAACCCCGCCGTGCTCGTCTTCCTCGGCTTCGTCGCCCCGTGGCAGTGGGTCGTCACCCGGCTCGCGGTCGGCCTGGTGGTGGTGGTCGGTGGCTCCGCACTGGTCGGGCGACTCGTGGAGCGTGACGCCGAGCAGCGCCCGGCCGCCGTGCCGGCGGACGCGAGCCGGCCGGTCGACGGAACCTGGCTGGCCGGGGCGCCACGGCGCTTCGTGCTCACGCTGCTGCGCCTGGGTCTGATCCTGGTGCCCGAGTACCTCGTCGTGGTGCTCGCAGTCGGCGCCGTGCGCGGCTGGCTCTTCCCGGTCGGCGAGAGCGGGTTCGTCCACGCCGGCGTCCTCGTCGTCATCGTCGCCGCTGTCGTCGGCACGCTCGTGGTCATCCCGACCGGTGGCGAGATCCCGATCGTCGCGGGGCTCGCCGCGCTCGGCCTCTCGCTCGGCGGCGTCGGCGCGCTGCTGCTCACGCTGCCGGCCGTGAGCCTGCCGGCGATGGCCATGCTCGTGCGGTCGCTGGGCCGGCGAGCCGTGGGCGCAGCCGCTGGTGTGGTTGCTCTCGGGGGAGTGCTGGCCGGCGGGCTGCTGACCGCGCTCGGCTGACCGCTCGGCCGAACTTGGTCCCCTGCAGTGACCGCTCGGCGATCTTGTTGGCGACCGCAGCAGGGGACCAAGTCGGCTATCTCAGCGCCGGGTGCTGCTTCGCGAGGATCGGGACGAGCAGCTTCCGGGGCGCGAGCGCGGCGAACACCGACCCGACGCGGTTGCCGACGCCGGGGATGACGACGAGCCGGCCGCGGTCCATGCCGTCGACCGCGAGCCGCGCAACCCGGTCGGCCTCGACCCAGAGGAACGCGGGCAACGCGTCCTCGGCGTCGTGGTCGGCGAAGCCAGCACGCTCGCCGAAGCCGGTGTGCACCGGCCCCGGGCCCAGCGCCGTCGCGGTCACGCCGGTGCCACGCAGCTCGCCGGCGAGCGACTGCGTGTACGACAGCACGAACGCCTTCGCCGCTGCGTAGCCGGCCTGCCCGGGCAGCGGCTGGAACGCCGCCGTCGAGGCGACGTTGAGCACCGCGCCGCGTCCGCGCGCGACCATGCCCGGCACGAACCGGCTGCACAGGTCGGCGACGGCCACGACGTCGACCTCGAGCATCCCGACCTCGGCCTCGGCGTCGGACGACGCGACCGGCCCCATCGTCGAGAAGCCGGCGTTGTTCACGAGGATCTCGGGCACGAGGCCCAGCTCGGCGACCCGCGCGGGCAGAGCCGCCCGCGCGTCCCGGTCGGCGAGGTCGCACGGCACGACGTGCGCGCCGGCGCCGAGGCGGCCGGCCAGCTCCCGCAGACGGTCCTCCGACCGCGCCACCAGCACCACCGAGTTGCCCCGCCGCGCCAGGATCGTCGCGATCTCGAGCCCGATCCCGCTGGACGCACCCGTGACGATCGCCGCGCCCGTCAATGTCCTGCCCATGCGCCGAGCGTATCCACGGCCCCGATCCCGTCGACCCGCCCGGATCGTCACCCGCCGGCCGCCGAAGCGGCGTTCTCGGGCGGTCGAGCGGGTCGACCCGCCGGGGCGGTCAGTGCCGTCCGGACACACCTGACAGCAACCGGACCGAACGGGCGGACGCGCGGGTCGCCCCCGTAACCTGGCTGGCGTGACGATCGCCGAGATCCTGGACCGCGCCGCGAGCGGCGGCCGCATCACGCCGGACGAAGCCCTGCTGCTCTACACCGACGCCCCGCTGCACGCCCTGGGGCAGGCGGCCGACACGGTGCGGCGCCGGCGCTACCCGGACAACATCGCCACCTACATCATCGACCGCAACATCAACTACACGAACGTCTGCGTCACGGCGTGCAAGTTCTGCGCCTTCTACCGCGCGCCGAAGCACGAGGAGGGCTGGACGCACAGCGACGAGGAGATCCTGCGCCGCTGCGGCGAGGCCGTCGAGCTCGGCGCCACGCAGATCATGCTGCAGGGCGGCCACTCACCGGAGCTCGGCATCGAGTGGTACGAGCGCATCTTCGCCGCGATCAAGCGCGAGTACCCATCGCTGACGTTGCACAGCCTCGGCGCGTCCGAGGTCGTGCACATCGGCCGCACGAGCGACCTCCCGCACGAGGAGGTCATCGCACGCCTGCACGCCGCCGGCCTGGACAGCTTCGCGGGCGCCGGCGCCGAGATCCTGGTCGACCGGCCCCGCACCGCGATCGCCCCGCTCAAGGAGAAGGGCGAGGTCTGGCTGTCGGTCATGGAGGCCGCGCACCGCCTCGGCGTCGAGTCGACCGCCACGTTCATGATGGGCACCGGCGAGACGAACGCCGAGCGCATCGAGCACCTGCGGATGATCCGTGACGTGCAGGACCGCACCGGCGGCTTCCGCAGCTTCATCCCATGGACGTACCAGCCGGAGAACAACCACCTCAAGGGACGCACCCAGGCGACCAGCCTCGAGTACCTGCGCATGGTCGCCGTCGCGCGGCTCTTCTTCGACAACGTCAACCACCTGCAGGGCTCGTGGTTGACCACCGGCAAGGACATCGGCCAGCTCACGCTGCATTTCGGCGCGGACGACCTCGGTTCGGTGATGCTCGAGGAGAATGTCGTCTCGTCGGCCGGCGCGCGGCATCGCAGCAACCGCACGGAACTGATCGAGCTGATCCGCGGTGCCGGGCGGATCCCCGCTCAGCGCG
>NZ_JBQCEE010000234.1:0-5431 GCF_051960575.1 Jatrophihabitans sp. | reverse complement strand
AGAGCTTTTCCCGGCCTCGGACGACCGCGTGATGGCCGTCTGTGCGCACGTCGGCGCCCATCCGCGCGATCTCGTCGCAGAACATGAACCGCGCCTCGAAGAGGTTCTCGGTGATCATCGAGACGCCGTCGGCGACCGAGAGCAGGGCGATGGCCTGCGGCTGCAGGTCGGTCGCCAGGCCCGGGTAGGGCAGCGTCACGACGTCGAAGCTGCGCGGACGGTCGGCCATCGCGATCCGGAAGCCGTTGGTGAGCGTCTCGACCTCGGCGCCCGCGCGGCTGAGCTTGTGCAGCGCCAGCTCGAGGTGGGCTGCGTTCGCGCCGCGCACGGTGACGTCGCCGCGGGTCGCGACGGCGGCCATCGCCCAGGTGCCGGCGACGATGCGGTCGGGCACGGCGTCGTGCCGCGTCGGACGCAACTCGTCGACGCCGGTGATCTCGAGGGTGGACGAGCCGATGCCGTCGATCTGCGCGCCCATCGAGACCAGCATCTGGCAGAGGTCGATGATCTCCGGCTCGCGCGCCGCGTTGTCGATCACCGTCGTGCCCTTGGCGAGCACGGCCGCGGTCATGATGTTCTCGGTCGCCCCGACGCTCGGGAAGTCCAGCCAGATCGACGCACCGCGCAGGTCGCTCGCCTCGGCGACGACGTAGCCGTGCTCGGTGCGGATGTCGGCACCCATCTGCTCGAGCCCGGCGAAGTGCATGTCGAGCGGACGCGAGCCGATCGCGTCCCCACCGGGCAGGGCGACCCGGGCCAGGCCGGTACGGGCGAGCAACGGACCGAGCACGCAGATCGAGCCGCGGATCTTGCGCACCAGCTCGTAGGGCGCCTCCGACTCGGGCCGCTCGGGCACGGTGATGCGTACCGACCCGATGCCGTCGTGCTCGTCCTCGACGACCGTGCAGCCGAGCCGCTCCAGCAGCAGCCGCATGATGTGCACGTCCGAGATCGCCGGCAGGTTGCCGATCGTCGTCTCCCCCGGCGCCAGCAGGGCAGCCGCCATCAGCTTCAGCACGCTGTTCTTGGCCCCGACGACGTCGACCGTCCCGGCGAGCCGCGCGCCACCCGTCACTCGAAGCACCTGCACCGACCCAGGCTACTTCGGCCTTCCACTACCGTCGGCAGACATGGCCGTGCACCTCACCCGCATCTACACCAAGACCGGCGACGACGGCACGACCGCGCTGGGCGACATGTCCCGCGTGGCCAAGACCGACCCGCGGGTGTCCGCCTACGCCGACACCGACGAGACGAACGCGGCGATCGGCGTGGCGATCGCCCTCGGCGGCCTGCCCGAGCCTCTCGTGGCCGTGCTGACCACGATCCAGAACGACCTGTTCGACGTGGGCGCCGACCTCTGCACGCCGATCGTGCCCGATCCGGCCTATCCCCCGTTGCGCATCGAGCCCGCCTACACCGCCCGCCTCGAGGCCTGGTGCGACGAGTTCAACGAGCAGCTGCCGAAGCTGAACAGCTTCATCCTGCCCGGCGGCACGCCCGGCGCGGCGCTGCTGCACCAGGCACGCACCCTCGCTCGGCGGGCCGAGCGATCGGCGTGGGCCCTGTTCGAGGCCGACCCCGAGCGCACGAACCGCGAGGCGCTGCTCTACCTCAACCGCCTCTCCGACCTGCTGTTCATCCTGTCCCGCGTCGCGAACCCCGACGGCGACGTGCTGTGGAAGCCGGGCGGCGACCGCTAGGGCGCGAGACAGCACCCCACGACGGGTATCGGACGAAGGTGGCGCAGCAACCCGTCCTCGTGCTCATGGGGGTGTCCGGCTGCGGGAAGTCGACGACCGCCGGCGTGCTGGCGGGACGGCTGGGCTGGGACCTCGCCGAGGGTGACGACCTGCACCCGCGCGCCAACATCGACAAGATGGCGCACGGCATCGCGCTGACCGACGACGACCGCCGGCCCTGGCTGCAGCTCATCGCCGACTGGATCGGCGAGCACACCCGCGCCGGGCGTCCCGGCGTCGTCACCTGCTCGGCCCTGCGCCGCCGCTACCGCGACGTGCTGCGCGGCGACGCCGAGCAGGCCGCGCACGTCGTCTTCGTCCACCTCGCGGGCACCAAGGACGAGATCGCGGCCCGCCTGGCCGCCCGACACGGCCACTTCATGCCGCCGGCGCTGCTCGACAGCCAGTTCGAGGCGCTCGAGGAGCCCGACCCGGACGAGCACGCGCTGCGCATCGGCATCGATCACAGCCCCGCCGAACAGGCCGAGCGCATCATCGCTTCGTTGGAGCTGCATCCGGGGAAGTAGCAGGGCATGACCGCCCTCGCGGCGAGTGTCGCCGCCCTCCGTCCGGCCGCTGCCCGGCACCTCGCCGCCGCGGCCGAGAAGTCCTCGTCGTGGAACTCGCACGACACCCGGCTGGCCCTGGTCACCGTGGCCGGCATCGCGCTCATCGTCGTGCTCATCAGCGTGGTGAAGCTGCATCCGTTCCTGGCGCTGACCTTCGGCTCGCTGGCCGTCGCGATCGCGTCCGGAGTCTCGCTGGTCGGCGCCTGGAAGAACTTCGAGACCGGCGTCGGCGGCACGCTGCAGGAGGTCGGCCTGCTCATCGCCCTCGGCGCCATGCTGGGGCGGTTGCTCGCCGACTCCGGCGGCGCCGACCGCATCGTCGACACCCTGGTCGGCCGCTCGTCGCGTGCGCTGGTGCCGTGGGCCATCGCCCTGGTGGCGATGATCGTCGGCCTGCCGATGTTCTTCGAGATCGGCCTGGTGCTGCTGCTGCCGGTGATCGTGCTCGTGGCGCGCCGCTCCGACCTGCCGCTCATGCGGGTCGCGATCCCCGCGCTCGCCGGGCTGTCGGCCCTGCACGGGCTCATCCCGCCCCACCCGGGCCCGCTCATCGCGATCGGCGCCCTGAACGCCAACCTGGGCGTCACCCTCGGCCTGGGCATCCTGGTCGCGATCCCGACCGTCGTCATCGCCGGCCCGCTGTTCTCGCTGCTCGCCGCGCGCTGGGTGCCCGTCGAGGCACCGGCGTCGGCCGGCGGCGTCGACGTCGAGCACGCCGAGGGGGTCAGCGGCAGCGACCGCCGCGCGCACGACGACGTCGCCGACGAGCGCACCGCCGAGCGCGACACACCCCGCCGCCCGAGCTTCGGCGTCACCCTGGCGACGATCCTGTTCCCCGTCGTCCTCATGCTCGCCCGCGCGGTCGGCGACATCGTGATGAACGGCGAGCACAACGCCGGCAAGGCGTTCCTCGATTTCATCGGCGAACCGCTCGTCGCCCTGTTCCTCGCCGTGCTGCTGGCGATGGTCACCTTCGGCTACGCCCTCGGCGCCGGCTCGACCACGGTCACCGACCGCATCAGCAACAGCCTCGGGCCGGTGGCCGGGATCATCCTCATCGTCGGCGCGGGCGGCGGGTTCAAGGGCACGCTCACCGGCGCGGGCGTGGGCGACACGATGGCGAAGGTCGCCAACCACTCGGGGCTGTCGCTGCTGGTGATCAGCTATGTGCTGGCGGTGCTGATCCGGCTGGCGACCGGCTCGGCGACCGTCGCCACCACCACGGCCGCAGGCATCATCGGCCCGATCGCCACCGGCCTCGGCGGCACCCACCTGGCCCTGCTCGCGCTCGCCATCGGCGCCGGGTCGGTGTTCCTGTCCCACGTCAACGACGCGGGCTTCTGGCTGGTGAACCAGATGTTCCGCCTCACCGTCGGCCAGACCTTCAAGACCTGGTCGGTGATGGAGACGCTGCTCTCGCTCGTCGCCTTCGGGTGGGTGAGCCTCATCTGGGCCGTCACCTGAACCCGCTTGTCCCCCGCGCCAGTCGTTCTGGGCGGCCCAGGATGACTGGGGCCGGGGACCAGCCGGCGATCAGATGGGCGCGCTCGACTCCAGCCAGCTGACGAAGCCGGTGTAGGCGCCCTCGCTGAGGGCCATGGTGAACGGGCCGGTCGCGCCGCGGCATTCGAGCACGACGACGTTCTCGGGCAGCGAGGTGAGTTCGGTCGGTGTGGGCGAGCGCCGCCGCAGCACCTCGACGGCGCCGCGTTCGAGCACCTGGCTCGGGCGCGATCCGAAGCCCAGCGCGCGGTACCAGCGCAGCTCACCGCCGACGTACCGGCCCATGCCGTACAGCCAGCGCCCGTTGCGCGATGGCATCAGCACGGCGAGCGCGATGGCGCCCGGCAGCCGCAACATGTACCGCTGCCGGGCAAGCACCGCGGCCAGGACGATCAGGGCGAGGGCGACCACGCACACCGCGATGACATCGACGGTGTGCACGGCGCCTCCTGACTTCCCGTCCCGGTCAGGATTCGCCCGAGACGACCTCGGCGGATTCGGCGAGCACCGACACACCGTCCGGACGCACGGACAGGAACCCGCCGTCGACGTTCACCGTGATGGACGCGCCGTTCACCGGGTCGATCCGGACGGGGTGCCCCTCGGCCAGCTGGCCGAGCAGCGGGGCGTGGCCCGGCAGGATGCCGAGCTCACCCTCCACCGTCCGGGCGCGGACGAACTTCGCCTCGCCCGACCACAACGCCTTCTCGATCGAGACGAGCTCGACCTGCATGGAGTCAGCCACTATGCCTCCAGGCTCTTCGCGCAAGCGCTCATCGCTGCGTTCGCTCCGCTCCTCGGGCCGCGGGCGGCCCTGCGATGCTCACTCACGGTCACGCGTGCCTATGCATTCTTCAGCTCGTGCGCCTTGCGCTCGAGGTCCTCGATGCCACCGCACATGAAGAACGCCTGCTCGGGGTAGCTGTCGAACTCGCCGTCCGCCAGGCGCTTGAACGCGTCGATCGTCTCCTCGACCGGCACGAACGACCCCGGGATACCGGTGAACTGCTCGGCCACGAACGTGTTCTGCGACAGGAAGCGCTCGATGCGCCGCGCCCGGTTCACCGTGATCTTGTCCTCTTCGGACAGCTCGTCGATGCCGAGGATGGCGATGATGTCCTGCAGCTCCTTGTAGCGCTGCAGGATCTGCTTCGTGCGCTGCGCGACGTCGTAGTGCTCCTGGCCGATGTACTCGGCCGACAGGATGCGCGACGTCGAGTCGAGCGGGTCGACCGCCGGGTAGATGCCCTTCTCCGAGATCGGACGCGAGAGCACCGTCGTGGCGTCGAGGTGGGCGAACGTGGTGTGCGGCGCTGGGTCGGTGATGTCGTCGGCGGGCACGTAGATCGCCTGCATCGAGGTGATCGAGTGACCACGCGTCGAGGTGATCCGCTCCTGCAGCTGCCCCATCTCGTCGGCCAGCGTGGGCTGGTAGCCCACGGCGGACGGCATGCGGCCGAGCAGCGTCGACACCTCCGAACCGGCCTGGGTGAACCGGAAGATGTTGTCGATGAACAGCAGCACGTCCTGCTTCTGGACGTCGCGGAAGTACTCGGCCATGGTCAGCGCCGACAGCGCGACGCGCAGGCGGGTGCCCGGCGGCTCGTCCATCTGGCC
>NZ_JBQCEE010000233.1:0-13315 GCF_051960575.1 Jatrophihabitans sp. | reverse complement strand
CACACCAGGGGCCCCGCCCCCAACCCAAATACCTCCTCACGGGGTAATTTTCGGGGCCCCCCATCGCCCGGTGGGGGCCCGGCCCGCCCGGCGCCACCACCGTTCGTGATGTCCTGCTTCAGCCCCTACCGCCGAGAGGCGTGATCGCCACAATGGACGACGGAAACCGCACCGGCCGCGTCCGCACCCGCATCGCAGCGCCGGAGGCGGCCGCACCGCCCGAACCGGAGGCGCGCGTGACCGATCCCCACCTGCCGTCCACGCTGGGCGAGACCCAGCCGTCGGACGACCGCAGCATCCCGCCCGTCCCGCACGACGACCCGGCGGTCATCGGCTCGGCGCAGCCGCTCGGCATCCTCGCCGACGACGGCCCGCGCGTGCTCGGCGCCGGCTCGTCCAGCATCGGCGGCGGCAAGAAGCGTGTCGGTGACCGCGTGTTCACCGCACTCACCACCGGCGCCGGCGCGTTCGTGGTCGCGCTGGTGCTGCTCGTCGCCGCCTTCCTGCTGTACTACGCGATCCCGGCGATCCGCGACGACAAGGCCAACTTCCTGACCTCGCGGTCGTTCCTGGTCTCCGGCTCGTTCAAGACCGAGACCTTCGGCATCGCCGGCCTGCTCTGGACGACCGTGCTCATCTCGGTCTTCGCGATGCTGCTGGCGGTGCCCGTCGCCGTCGGCATCGCGCTGTTCATCACGCACTACGCGCCGGCCCGCCTGTCGCGTCCGGTCGCCTACGCGGTCGACCTCCTCGCGGCGATCCCGTCGATCATCTACGGCATCTGGGGCGTCTTCTTCCTCGCGCCGCACCTGACCGGCGTGCAGACGTTCCTCACCGACGTGCTGGGCTGGATCCCGATCTTCAAGGAGAGCGCCGGCGGCGTCGGCACGGTCTTCGACGGCGGCGTCGTGCTCGCGATCATGATCCTGCCGATCATCACCGCCGTCTCGCGCGAGGTCTTCCAGCGCACGCCGCGGGCCAACATCGAGGCCGCCCTCGCCCTCGGCGCCACCAAGTGGGAGATGGTGCGCATGGCGGTGCTGCCCTACGGCCGCCCCGGCGTGATCAGCGGCGCGATGCTCGGCCTCGGCCGGGCGCTCGGCGAGACCATCGCCGTCTACCTGGTCGTGCGCTCGGCGGGCGAGGGTGCCGACTTCGACCCGTCGCTGTTCGGTCACGGCTCGACGTTCGCCGCCCGCATCGCGAGCGGTGGCGACGCCCTGTTCGCCCACCCCGGCCCGTTCATCGCCGCCGGCCTGGTGCTGTTCGCGCTGACCTTCCTGGTCAACGCGGCCGCCCGCGCCGTCGTCAACCGCCGGAAGGACTTCGTCTGATGGCCACGCTGACCGTCCCCGTCACGACCTCGCCGTTCGGCACGCCGTCGCGCAAGCGCAAGGTCAAGAACCAGATCGCCGCGACGCTCATCGGCGCCTGCTTCCTGATCGCGCTGGTGCCGCTGGTCTGGCTGCTGCTCACCGTCATCACCAAGGGCTGGCACGTGCTGCAGGCCGCCTCGTGGTGGACCGACGACCAGCGCAGCACGTCGCAGTACACCGTGCCCGGCGGCGGCATCGCGCACGCGCTCATCGGCACGCTCGAGCAGGTCGCCATCTGCACCGTCATCGCGGTGCCGGTCGCCGTGCTGACCGCGGTCTACCTCGTGGAGTACGGGCGCGGCCGGTTCCGGTCGATCGTCACGTTCATGGTCGACATCCTCACCGGTGTGCCGTCGATCGTGGCCGCGCTGTTCATCTACGCCGTCTTCATCATCGGCTTCGGTGCCGACTTCGCCGGCATCTGGGTCTCGCTGGCGCTGGTGCTGCTGATGATCCCGGTCGTGGTGCGCACGACCGAGGAGATGCTGAAGCTGGTGCCGAACGAGCTGCGCGAGGCGTCCTACGCGCTCGGCGTGCCGAAGTGGAAGACGATCCTCAAGGTCGTGCTGCCGACGGCGTTCAGCGGCATCCTCACCGGAATCATGCTCGGCATCGCCCGTGTCGCCGGCGAGACGGCGCCGCTGCTCATCCTCGCCCAGTACGGCGCGAACACGAACCTGAACCCGTTGAGCGGCAACCAGGCGGCCCTGCCGACGATGATCTTCCACGAGTTCCCGAACGCCGGGAACACGTCCGGCGGCAAGACCAACCCGTTCACGGGCGCCAAGGAGAGCATCACCAACTACGCGACCGGCCGCATGTGGGGCACCGCGCTCACGCTGATCCTGCTCGTCCTCGTCCTCAACATCGTCGCCCGGCTCATCGCCCGGCGCTCCAAGGTCTCGAACTAGAACCGGAACAGGGAGTTCCCGTGGCCAAGCGCCTCGACGTCAAGAACCTCAACGTCTACTACGGCAAGTTCCTCGCCGTCGAGGACGTCAACCTCACCATCGCGCCGCGCTCGGTGACCGCCTTCATCGGCCCGTCCGGCTGCGGCAAGTCGACCGTGCTGCGCACCCTCAACCGCATGCACGAGGTGATCGCCGGCGCGTCCATCAAGGGCGAGGTGCGCCTCGACGGCGAGGACATCTACGGCAACGACGTCGACCCCGTCGACGTCCGCCGCACGATCGGCATGGTGTTCCAGCGGCCCAACCCGTTCCCGACGATGTCGATCTACGACAACGTCGTCGCCGGGCTCAAGCTCAACAGCGGCAAGATGAAGAAGTCCGAGACCGACTCGGTCGTCGAGAAGTCGCTGCGCGGCGCCAACCTCTGGGACGAGGTGAAGGACCGCCTCGACAAGCCGGGTGCCGGGCTCTCCGGCGGCCAGCAGCAGCGGCTCTGCATCGCCCGCGCCATCGCCGTTGATCCGCAGGTGCTGCTCATGGACGAGCCGTGCTCGGCGCTCGACCCGATCTCGACGCTGGCGATCGAGGACCTCATCCAGCAGCTCAAGGAGCGCTACACGATCGTCATCGTCACCCACAACATGCAGCAGGCCGCGCGGGTGTCGGACAAGACGGCGTTCTTCAACCTCGCCGGCGTCGGCAAGCCCGGCCAGCTGGTCGAGATCAACGACACCAAGACGATGTTCTCGAACCCCACCGACCGCCGCACCGAGGACTACATCAGCGGCCGCTTCGGCTGAGCCGGTCCGCGTCCGGCGTCAGGGCTTGCGGACGATGAGGCCGAGGTTGTTCCAGCGGGCGGTGAGGCGGCCGCGCGAGAGCGCGGCCACCAGCCGCAGGCCGGCGTCGACGAGCGGGGCCAGGCGGCCGAACTTGTCGATGAAGTAGTAGGTCGCGTAGAGCTGCTCGACGACGAGCCCGCGATCGGCGGCCCAGGCGCGCAGGCCCCGCTCGGAGACCACGCGCTCGTACACGACGGGGTACGGCGCGTGCCCGGGCTTGCCGGCGTCCGGGAAGCGCTCGACGTACTTCTTGAACCAGATGTGGGTGCGGTGCGGGGTGTGCCGCGCGACGAAGCCGAAGACCGAGTCGCGGTCGGGCACACGCAGGATCAACCGCCCACCCGGGCGCAGTGCCGCGACCATGCGGTCGAGCACGAGCTCGGCGCCCTCGACGTGCTCGAGCACGTACGAGCAGTAGACGACGTCGAACTCGCCCTGCGGCAGGTCGACGTCGCGCAGGTCGGCGACGATCATCTCGTCGATGTCGCCGTGCTGCTGCTGGCGCAGCTTCATCGCCTCGGCGTCGAGGTCGACACCGGTGATGGAGAGGTCGAGTCCCTCGGGCTTCAGACCCCAGCGGTTGCCGCAGCCCGCCTCGAGCAGGCGCACCCGTCCGTCGCGGGCCGAGGCCTCGATCGCCCCGATCATGCGGCGCCGCTCGTCCGGCACCTGTCGGATCACCTGCACGACTGTCCCCTCCCCCGGTGGCCGCGCGTCGGCGAGGCCTCGCAGCAGTATCCGATCCCCTGTCGATCGGCGCCACCGCCGACCCGCTCGCACATTGTGATCGGGACTACCGGCGCGTAAACTTCGCTCTATTGATCCCTGCTCAATAGTGGAGTGAAGGTGCCCGACTACGACGTCCTGGTGATCGGTTCAGGATTCGGCGGCAGCGTGACGGCGCTGCGGCTCACCGAGAAGGGCTACAAGGTCGGCGTCCTCGAGGCCGGCCGCCGGTTCGCCGACCACGAGCTGCCGAAGACCTCGTGGCGCGCCAAGGACTTCCTCTGGGCGCCGAAGCTCGGCCTGTTCGGCATCCAGCGCATCCATGTGCTCAAGGACGTGCTCGTGCTCGGCGGCGCGGGCGTCGGCGGCGGCTCGCTGAACTACGCGAACACCCTGTACGTGCCACCGAAGCCGTTCTTCGACGACCCGCAGTGGGCGCACATCACCGACTGGCAGGACGAACTCGCGCCGCACTACGACCAGGCCCAGCGCATGCTCGGCGTCGTCCAGAACCCGACCGTGACGCCGGCCGACGTCGAGATGCAGAAGCTCGCCGCCACCTTCGGCAAGGCCGACACCTACCACGCGACGCCGGTCGGCGTGTTCTTCGGCCGCGACGGCCGGCAGGAGCCGGGCCGCACCGTGCCCGACCCGTTCTTCGGCGGCGAGGGCCCCGAGCGCACCGGCTGCACCGAGTGCGGCGGCTGCATGACCGGCTGCCGCTACGGCGCCAAGAACACCCTGGTCAAGAACTACCTGTACCTCGCCGAGAAGAAGGGCGCCGAGGTGCACCCGCTCACCACGGTCACCAAGGTCGTGCCGCAGGCCGGCGGCGGCTTCGCCGTCGAGACGACGCCCACCGGCTCGCTGCTCAAGGGCAGGCGCAAGGGACGCACCTTCACCGCGGACAAGGTCGTCTTCGCCGCCGGCACCTACAACACCCAGAAGCTGCTGCACGAGCTGCGCGAGTCGACGATGCCCGAGATCTCGCCGCGCCTGGGTTACCTGACGCGGACGAACTCCGAGGCGATCCTCGGCGTCCTCGTCGACAAGCCGCAGGCCGACTACACGCAGGGCGTCGCGCTCACGTCGTCGTGGCACCCGAACGACCACACGCACATCGAGCCGTGCCGGTATGCGAAGGGCAGCAACGCGATGGGCCTGCTGCAGGCCCCGATCACCGAGGGCGGCAGCCGCGCCTACCGACTCGCGCAGGTCGTGAAGGTGCTGTCCGCCAAGCCCTGGCTGTTCTGGAAGCTCGTGCCCCGCAAGTGGTCCGAGCGGGCGCTGATCCTGCTGGTGATGCAGACGCTGAACAACTCGATCACGGTCACCCGCCGGACGACCAGGTTCGGGCGCCGCAAGATGACGTCCACGCAGGGGCAGGGTGAGCCCAACCCGACGTGGATCCCGGTGGCGAACGAGGCGGCCGAGAAGCTCGCCGAGCAGGTCGACGGGTTCGCCGGCGGCACGTGGGGCGACATCATGAACATCCCGATGACCGCCCACTTCATCGGCGGGTGCGCCATCGGCGACTCGCGCGAGACCGGTGTCATCGACCCGTACCACCGCCTCTGGGGCTACGCGGACGCGTACGTCGTCGACGGCGCCGCCCTCAGCGCGAACCTCGGTGTGAACCCGTCGCTGTCGATCACCGCGCAGGCCGAGCGGGCCGCCGCGCTGTGGCCGAACAAGGGCGAGGTCGACCAGCGCCCGGGCCAGGACGAGCCCTACCGCCGCCTCGACCCGATCGCGCCCCGCGACCCCGCGGTGCCCGACCACGCACCGGCCGCGCTGCGCCGCGTGCCGCTCGGCATCCCGACGGTGCGCACCGCCTGAGATCACCCGCACACGTGCCACGAGGGCACCGCTCGTACCCGAGCGGTGCCCTCGATCGTTCCTCAGTTCAAAGGAGCGTCCGACGGGGTACGTTGGGTCCAACGTCGGGGGACGAACGGAAGTGATCTGCATGGAGCACTCACACGAGCACGGATCGCCGATCACTCGCCTGGGCGATGTCTGGGGGCACTACGGGGGCGAGTCGCTCATCGTCGCCATCGCCGCGTCCATCCTCGTCGGCCTCTTCCCGCAGCCCGGCTACGCCGGCCTCGGTCTCGCCCTCGCGATCATCGCCGGCGTGGTCGGCGGCTTCGTGCTCATGCGGCGGCACGACCGGCGCCTCTGCGAGATGTGCATGGCGCACATGCCGCTGAACCCCTCGGCCGAGGCCGAGCGCAAGAAGTGGCGCTTCTGGCTCGCCCACAACGGCAGCGAGATGCGCTTCGTCGGCCCGTACCTCGCCGTCGTGCTCGGCAGCTCATTCGCCTACGACTACATCGGCAAGTGGGTGTGGGCGGCGATCCAGGCCTCGCTCATCTACCTCGTGCTCGCGCAGGTCACCCACCGCCGGCTGCAGCCGTGGTGCCCGTGGTGCCGCAGCGGCGGCGACGGCGTGCCCGAGTCGCCCGAGGTGCTGCCCGAGGACGACCGCCTGCTGATCTGACGCCGCGTCAGGTGCCGGCGAGCGCCTGCACCACGCGCGACGGGCTCGGGCGGCCGAGGTGGCCCGCCATCCAGACGCTGGTCTCGACGAGCCGCCCGAGGTCGACGCCGGTCTCGATGCCGAGGCCGTCGAGCATCCAGACGAGGTCCTCGGTGGCGAGGTTCCCGGTGGCGTTCTTCGCGTAGGGGCAGCCGCCGAGCCCGCCGGCGGAGGCGTCGATCGTGGTGATGCCGCACTCGAGCGCGGCCAGGGTGTTCACCAGCGCCTGCCCGTAGGTGTCGTGGAAGTGCACGGCCAGCCGCTCGGCGCCCACGCCGGCGTCGGCGAAGGCCGCCAGCAGGGCACGCACGTGGCCGGGGGTGCCGACGCCGATGGTGTCGCCGAGCGAGAGCTGCGAGCAGCCGAGCCCGAGCAGTCGCGTCCCGACCGACACGACCTGCTCGATCGGCACGTCGCCCTCCCACGGGTCGCCGAAGCACATCGACACGTAGGCCCGCACGTCGAGCCCCGCGTCGCGGGCCCGCGCCACCACCGGCGCGAACATCGCCAGCGACTCGTCCACCGTGCGGTTGAGGTTCCTGCTCGCGAAGGTCTCGGTGGCGCTGCCGAAGATCGCGATGTCCCGGACGCCCAGTGCCAGGGCCCGGTCGAGGCCGCGTTCGTTCGGCACCAGCACCGGGTAGCGCAGGCCCGGGCGTCGCTCGGCCGTCGTGAGCAGCTCTTCGGCGTCGGCCAGCTGCGGCACCCACTTCGGGTGCACGAAGCTGGTCGCCTCGATCGTCGTCAGGCCGGCGTCGGCGAGGCGGGCGAGGAACTCGGCCTTGACGCCGACCGGCACGGTCCCGGCCTCGTTCTGCAGCCCGTCGCGCGGGCCGACCTCCCAGATCGTCACGCGGTCGGGCAGATCGGCACGGGGCACCCGTTGCGGTGAACGCATCCGTCCATCGTGCTCCACTAGCGTCGCCTCGTGTTCCTCTCCCCCGACGGCCTCGCCTTCGTCACCGAACGGCACCTGGCGACGCTCACCACGCTGCACGCCGACGGGCGACCGCAGGTCACGCCGGTCGGCTTCACCTGGGACGACGCCGCCGGGCTGGCGCGGGTGATCACCAGCGGCACGAGCGTCAAGGCGCGCAACGCCGAGCGCGGCGCCCCGGTCGTGCTCTGCCAGGTCGACGGACGCCGCTGGCTCAGCCTCGAGGGCACCGCGACCGTCGCACGCGACGCCGACGCGGTGCGTGACGCCGAGCGCCGCTACGCCGAGCGGTACCGCGTGCCGCGCGAGAACCCGCACCGGGTCGCGCTCATGATCGCGGTCTCCCGTGCCTATGGATCGGCCGTCCTCCTGGCGGGTCGTCCGGTACAGCCCGGCACACCGGGGGCAGACTGAGCGGGTCACCCCCGTGCAGTCCGGGGTCCTGCCGGTCGGGCGGTGATGCGGGAGAGACCGCACGTCGACCTTGGCGGCTCTGGGGTGCTCCTGGGCGCGCCGACCGCCAAGGTCGACGCCGCGGCGCACGCGTCGACCTCAGGTCGTGGCGACCGGTCCGGCGAGATCCCACCGCGGGTCGGTCGTCTGCCACTCGAGGTCGCGGGCGCGCACCGGCTCACCGCACTCGGCGCAGACACCGCCGGTGCGGTAGTCGTGATCGCGGTGCTTGAGGCGCACAGGCGGCGTCTCGACCGCCCACCGGTCGCCCCACTCGCGCAGCGCCTGCAGCACGTGCGCGAGCTCGCGGCCGGCCTCGGTGAGGTGGTACTCCGACCGGGGCGGTGACGCCTGGTACTGCCGCGCCTCGACGACTCCCGCGGCGACGAGGTCCTTGAGCCGCGCGGCGAGCCGGTCACGCGGTGCGCCGGTGTTGCGGGCGATGGCACTGAAGCGATGGTTGCCGAAGCGCAGCTCGCGCACGATCAGCAACGACCAGCGGTCGCCGACGATCTCGAGCGCCGCCGCCACCGAGCACGGGCGACCGGCCACGGTGGGGACGTCGAGCGGTCGGGTGGTCACCCGTCAAGGTTTGCATATCAAACCGTCGACCGCTACCGTCCCCCACCATGACGGTTGGAGAATCAAACCTACGCGGACGCCGGCGGTTCGCCCTGGTCGTCATCGCGGCCGCGGTCTTCATGGCGAACCTCGACCTCTGGATCGTCAACGTCGCCTTCGTCGACATCGCGCGTGACCTCGGCGGGTCGTTGAGCGCCGTGTCGTGGGTGCTGAACGCCTACGCCGTCACCCTGGCGGCCCTGCTGGTGCCGGCCGGACGCCTCGGCGACCGTCTCGGCCACCGGCGCGTGTTCCTCGGCGGCGTCGCGCTGTTCACCGTGGCGTCGGTGCTCTGCGCCGCGGCGCCGGATCTCGGCAGCCTCGTCGCGGTGCGGGTGCTGCAGGCGGCGGGCGCGGCCGCGCAACTGCCGACCTCGCTGGCGTTGCTCATGGCGTCGGTGGCCGCCGAGCGGCGCACGAACGCGACGCGGGGCTGGGCGGCCGTCGGCGCCGTCGCCGCCGTCTGCGGCCCCGTGCTCGGGGGCCTGCTGGTCGCCGCATCCTGGCGCTGGGTCTTCCTCGTCAACCAGCCGATCGGCCTCCTGGCCCTGGCGGCGGGCGTGCGCACGCTGCCGCGCCCGCCCGCCCGCGAGCGCGAGCCGTTGCCCGACCTGCTCGGCGCGGCGCTGCTCACCGTCGCCGTCGCCGCGATCACCGGTGCGCTCGTGCAGGCGCCCGACTGGGGCTGGACGGCCCCGGGCACGGTGGCGCTCGCGGTGGCCGCGGTGCTCGGCGCGGTGCTGTTCGTGGAACGCTGCCGCACGCACGAGCGGCCGGTGCTCGAACTGCCCCTGCTGCGTGTGCCGCGCTTCCGCACCGCGACCGTCGCCCTGATCGCGTTCAGCGCCGCATTCGCGATCATGCTGCTGTCGAACTCGCTGTGGTGCCAGGAGGTGTGGGGCTGGTCCGCGCTGCGCACCGGCCTCGCCCTCGGGCCCGGCCCGCTCATGGTGCCGCTCACGACGGTGGCATCGGCGCGGCTGCTGCACCGGTACGGCGCGGGGCGGCTCACCGCCGCGGGCGGCGTGCTCTTCACCGCCGGCTTCGTCTGGCGCATCGCCACGGCGGGCGCTGGCACGGGCTACGCCGTCGACCTGCTGCCGGCCATGCTCGTCGGCGGCATCGGCGTCGGGCTGGCCATGGGCACGCTCATCGCGGCCGGCGCGACCGCGCTGCCGCCGGAGCGGGCCGCCACCGGCTCGGGTCTCATCAACTCGGCGCGGCAGGTCGCGTCCGCGCTCGGGGTGGCAGTGCTGGTGACCGTGCTGGCCCGTGGCGGCGACCCGCTCGCGCACTTCCGGCTGGCGTGGACGATCGCCGCCGGGCTGGCCGTGCTGTCGGCCGGGCTGGGGCTGCGCATCCCGTCGGCCGCCCCGGTCGTCACGGCTGTCCCGGTTCGTCCCGTGGCCGTCGATGACGAAGCGGGGACGGTGGTCGCGACGGGCTGATGCGCGACCAAGATCCGTGGCAAGCTCCGTGCCACTGATCGACAGGAGCGTGTCATGGGTGCACCGCCACCGCCCGTCGCCGGCTCGCCGTATCCCGGGTGGGTCTGGGACGCCGCGCAGCAGCGCTGGGTGCAGGCGCCCGTCCAGGCGCCCGTCCCGCCGGCCGGCGCGTGGGCGGGCGGGCCGCCGCCGAATGGGTGGCCCGCCACCCCGCCGCCCGCGGGCCCGTCGGTCGGGCAGCACCTGAAGCGTGCCGTCGACTGGAACGTCAGCGACATCGCCGTCACGTCGCGTGAACGGGCGGCACTCGAGGCCGCGGGGGTGCACGAGCCGCGCATGCAGGCATTGCTGACCTGGCGGCGCAGCACGATGCTCGTCGCGCTGCCGATCCTGCTGCTCGGCGTCGTGCTGTCGGCCGTCGACGCCGGCTCGGCCGACGACCCGTCGGTCGCCGGCGTCACGCTGCAGCGCACCGCGCTCGGCGAGCTCGCCCGCTGGCTGCCGACGCTGGCGCTCGCCCTCGTGCCGCTCGCCGCGGTCGTCGGAGTACGGCGCTGGACCGAGCTGCGGCGCACGTCGCGCGTGCTCATCGGGTGCTGGGCGCTGTCGATCCTCATCCCCATCGCGACCGCCCTGCTGCCGATCGACACGCTCATCGACTTCGATCCGCTGCGGCAGTTGGCGAGCGAGAACGACCTGGCCAACGGCGGCATGACGGCCACCGAGCAGGTGCATGCGCTCGTGCTCTCGCAGCGCGTCGCCGCCGCCGTCAGCTACGCGCTCGCGCTGCTGCCGGTGATCATCACGGTGCCGGCGGGCGTCATCAAGGGCGCCGGACGCATGCGCTTCCTCTTCCCCGCGGCCGCCCTGCCCGGCTGGTTCCTGCTGTCGACCGCGCCGTTCTACTCGATCTTCCTGGTCGTCGTCTTCATCCTCATCGACCAGATCATCGGCAACTTCCTGCTGGTGCTCGGCGTCGGCCTGCTCGCCTTCGGGCCGTGGCTGTTCGTGCTGCGGCGCAAGGTCTACGGGCGGCCGATGACCATCGCCGAGGCCCGCGTCGAACTGCCGAAGGCCGGTCGCGTCGGCGGGTGGATCAACCTCGCCGCGCTCGCGTGCATCGTGCTATTCCTGCTCACCGCGAAGGTCGAGGGCACGCACGTGCTCGGCAGCAGCGGCGACACCGACGCCGGCACGGCCGTGTTCACCTACGTGCAGGCCGCGCGCACCGCCGTCGAGGTGTTCGGACGCAACCTCGTCACGGCCGTCGTCTTCGCGATGATCTTCCTGTCGATGGTGTTCGCCGAGTGGCGGGCGACCAAGGCGCTCCCGCCGCAGACCCTCGCCGAGCACGACATGGAGATGCACGCGCTGCGGCGCTACGCCGAGGGCTGACGACGTGATGTGCGTCGACCGTCGCGCGATCCGGCCGGTGCGCCGGTAGGTTCTGCTGCCATGGTCGACATCCACCACGAGGGCGCAGCGAAGGCACCGCTGTCGGTCGCGTTCGCCTACATCGACGACTACCGCACCACGCCGCAGTGGATGTTCGGCCTCGCCGACTTCCGTCCGGTCGGCGCGAAGGACCAGGGCCTGGACGCGGTGTTCGAGGGCACGTTCCAGGTCAAGCCGGTGAAACTGAGCTCGACGGTGCAGATCACGGCGTGGGAGCAGGACGCGCTGATCCGGATGGAGTCGATCAAGGGCTTCGTCAACCGCTCGACGTGGCGCTTCGAGAAGCTCAGCGACACCGAGACCAAGATCGTCGTCGACTTCACCTACGAGCTGCCCGGCGGGCTGGCCGGCAAGGCGTTGGGCAAGGCGCTCGAGCCGATCGTGGCCCTCTCGATCCGGCACAGCGACGCCGCGCTGCGCAAGCACATCGAGGAGCGCTACGCCGCGAGCGGCGGGGGCGCGTAGGCCCACCGGGGCACGCACGCGTGTCCTGCCTGTTGGCGGCGCTCGCGGCGCTGCTCGCGCTGGCCGTCCCGGCCTCGATCGCGCCGTCGAGCCTTGCCGGCGCCTACGTCGTGATCATCGTCCTCGGCCTGCTCGCGGTGGTCGGCCTGGCCGCACAGTCGCGCCGGCCGCGCGAGACGCCGCGCGCGCTGCTGCCCGACGTCGTGAAGGTGGCGGCCGTCGCCGTCGCGTACGCCGTGGTGGTCACGTTCATCCACGCGGCGGCCTGACCCGTCAGGCTCACGGACCGCAACTGCCCGGAGCCAGCCCGGTGCCTGCGAGCCGGAGGCCGGTCGCGCGTACCGCGACCGCGTGCACGGACACGTCGGTGAGCACCAGGTCGCCCGTCGGCACGGACGCGGGGTCGGGCGGTGCCGCGGCGGACAGCGCGATCGGGGCGCCCGCGACGGACGCCTGCAACGACGTGGCGTCGATGACCAGCCCGGACGGCGCCGCCCCGTCGGCGGCGGAGAGCACGAGCGCGGGGCCGCCACCGCACCCGGTGGACATGACGAGCTCGGACGCGGTGGCCGCGGCGATGGTGAAGCGCAACGCCGCGACCGCGCCGGCGGCCGAGGGCACGCTGACGACGCCCGCGTAGGCGAACCCGGTGGTGGTCAGTCGCGTGGCGGTGAGCGAGACCGGCACGGGCGCGGGTGCTGCGGCCGGACGAACGGTCAGTGACGGCGGCAGGCGAGGGACGGGCCCCTGGCCGAGCACGAGGGGCAGCGCGACCGCGGCCACCGTCAGCGGCGCGCGTCCGACGGCGCGGCGCACCGGCCTCGTGGACACGCTGTCACCCGGTGGCGCTGTCCACGGCCACGCCGGTCGGCAGCACCGCGGTCTCGTCGTCCGCAGGCGGCGTCGGCGGCGTCGTCGGCGTTGGTGTCGTCGTAGTCGGCACGGACGGTTGCCTGTCCGGCGGCAACGGCCGCCAGGCCCACCCCATCGCACCGCCGATGATGCCGAAGAGCATGCCGATCAGGAAGCCGCCGAAGTTCGAGGTGATGAGTGAGAAGACCGAGAACAGCGCGGCGAGGATGCCGACCAGCGTGTGGAAGTGCGGCGCGAACCAAAGACACAGGCCCATCACCCCGACGAGCACGCCGACGAGGATGCCGGCCCACACGACCGTGCCCGAGATCAGGATCAGCTGGATCACGGTGAACGGGCCGTAGGCGATGATCGTCGCGCCGATGAGGCACCAGAGCCCGGCCCAGAACGGCCGCGTCCGGCGCCAGCGCCGGAACCCCAACCGGGCGCGGTGGAGCCGCGACCCGTCGAACTGCGGCGACCGCGGGCGAGGCGACGGCCGAGCGGCGGGCACCTCCTCGGCGGGGTCGGCGCCGCCGTCCTCGGCGAGAAGGGCGTCGATCCCGACCGACTCCTCCTCGGGCGCCGACATTGCGTCGGCGGCCCCGGTTGCGTCGGGTCGATGGCGCGAGAGACGCAACGCGGACCGTCGCCGGCGCCGCCGGACCGGCCGGAGCTGTGGCTGAG
>NZ_JBQCEE010000232.1:0-8430 GCF_051960575.1 Jatrophihabitans sp. | reverse complement strand
CGGCACCGATCCGCCGCCGGCCCCGGACGGGCGGCCGGGGCAGCACCGGGCGCGGACGCGGCGCCACGAGCCGGGTCGGTGCCAGGTCGGCGAGCGGCTGCGCCGCCGACGCGGCTCGTCGTGGCGGCGGAGCCGCCGGGGCCGTGGCTGCGTCGCTCGGCGCCGCGACGTCCGCGTGCGGTGGCAGCGGTGGCAGCGGCGACCCCGTGCCGTCCGGCCCGCCGTCGCGGCCCCGCCAACCCGCGAGACGGTCGACGAGCGTGGGTGCGCACGGGCCGCCCAGGCGACCCGAGCGGCCGCCGAGCAGCGGGCCCACGGCGCCGTGCCGGGCCACCAGCTCGTCGGCGGCCAGCTGCGACGCGTCCGGCCGAGCGGCGTGCCGCGCCCTTCCCGGCGGACCCGGCTGTAGCACCGCGCGTGGCCGTCCGGCCGCGAGCGCGAGGGGCGCCGGGCGCCCGCTGGCGCGCAGGTCGAGCGCGAACTCGGCGGCCGTCCCGCGCCGCGCCGGGTCGGGATCGAGGGCGCGACGGACGACCGCCGCCGTCGCGTCCGGCACGGCGGCGGCAGCGAGCCGCTCGGCCGCGTCGGTGCGACCGAGCCGGGCGGCCGCGAGCGAGGTCTCGGTGTCGGTCGCGGGCCAGGTCGGGCTGCCGGTGAGCGCGTGCAGCACCACGCCGCCGAGCATGAAGACGTCGCTCGGCGGTGTCGGTGGCGCACCGGCCGCGACCACCGGGTCGACATAGGCCGGGGTGCTGAGCACCGGCCGCAGGTCGCCGAGCAGTCGGGCGACACCGAGGTCGGCGAGCAGCGGCAGGCCACCGGCGGTGAAGAGGATGTTCGCGGCCGACACGTCACCGTGCAGCACCCCGGCCGCGTGGGCGTGGGCGAGCGCGGCCGCGACCGGTGCCACCGCGGTGATGACCTCGCCGACGCTGAGCCGCCCGCGGGCGGCGAGCAGTTCGGCGAGCGATCCCCCGGCGGCGAGGTCGAGCACCAGCACCACGGCGTCGCGGGTCGGCACCACCTCGTGCAGCCGCACCACATTCGGGTGGTCGAGCGTCGTCAGCACGGCCGCCTCGGTCCGCACGTGCTGCCACGCGGCGCGATCGGTCAGCGGCACGCGTTTGAGCGCCACCTCGTCACCGGAGCGCCCGACCCGTCCCCGCCACACCTCGCTGCTGCCGCCACGGCCCAGCAACTGCTCGACCGTGTACCCCGGCACCCGCCACCCGCTGCCCCGCATGCGAGCAGGCTAGGTGCCTGCAGCGACGGCGGACCGAGTTGTCCACAGCCCCCCGTCGCGGCAGGCACCCTCGGCTCAGGGCGCGCCCTGGGCCAGCTTGCCCGGCCACCAGATCTTGCGGCCGATCTCGTGGCTCAGCGCGGGCACGAGGATCGAGCGGACGACGATCGTGTCGAGCAGCACGCCGAAGGCCACGGTGAACCCGATCTCGGCGAGGAACACGATCGGCAGCACGCCCAGCACCACGAAGGTCGCTGCGAGCACCGCGCCGGCCGACGTGATGACACCGCCGGTGACGGCCAGGCCGCGGGTGATGCCCTGTCTCGTGCCGAACTGCAACGACTCCTCGCGCACGCGGGTCATCAGGAAGATGTTGTAGTCGATGCCGAGCGCGACCAGGAACACGAACGCGAACAGCGGGAAGCCGGGGTCGGAGTTCGCGAAGTGGAAGACGTGGTTGAAGAACACCGCGCTCACACCGAGGGACGCGAGGAACGACAGCACCACCGTGGCGATGAGCAGCAGCGGCGCCACGAGCGCCCGCAGCACCACCCCGAGGATCACCAGGATGACCAGCAGCACGATGGGGATGATCAGGTTCCGGTCGTGCCGCGACGCGTTCTGCACGTCGAGGTTGACCGCCGACTGGCCGCCGACCAGGGCGTGCGCCTGCGGCACCGACTTCAGCGCCGACCGGATGCGCTCGACGGTCGCGAGGGCCGTCGGCGAGTCGTAGGCGCTCGTCAGCTGTGCGTTGATGAGGGTGCGGCCGTCATGCGGGGTCACCTGCAACGCCTGCGGGGGGCAGCTGCTGAAGGCCTGACCCGCCGCCTGCGGGTTCTGCTTGATCAGCTGCGCGAGCTTGCCGAAGTCGATCGCGGGGCAGACCGCGGTGGGGCCGGACGCGACGCCGTCGACGGTCTTCACCTTCGCGATCACCGCGTCGGCGGCCGACGCGTCGGCCAGGATGACGGCCGGCGCACCCGCGCCGCGCGACTGCGGGAATGCGGCGTTGTAGATCTCCTGGCCCTTGATCGCCTCGGGCTTGTTCGTGAAGCCCTTCTCGGTCGGCAGGCCGTCGGTCTTCAGCGTCGTGATGAGGGCGACGCAGGCGAGCAGGACGACCGCCGCGCCGATCCACGCCGGGCGGTGCTTGCGCTCGAGCCGACCGGCGAACCGACCCCACACGCCGTGTGTCTCGAGGATGTCGGTGCGGTGGTCGACCTTCGGCTTGCGCGGCCAGAAGATCCAGCGGCCGCTGACGACGAGCAGCGTCGGCAGCACGGTGAGCTGGACGATGACGGTGCAGGCGATGCCGATCGCACACACCGGGCCGAGACCGGCGGTCGAGTTGAGCTCGGCGAAGTCGAGGCAGAGCAGCCCGAGGATGACGGTGAGCGCCGAGGCGATGATCGGCGGCGCCGCACCCTTCCAGGCCTGCAGCATCGCGTCGACCCGGCTCTGGTGCTCGTGCAGCTCCTCGCGGTACCGGCTGACGAGCAGCAGCGCGTAGTCGGTGCCGGCGCCGATCACCAGCACCGACAGGATGCCCTGGCTCTGCCCGTTGAGGGTGATGGTGCCGTGCTTGGCGAGCGCGTAGATGACGATCGACGCCGCGCCGAGCGCGAGCACCGCGCACAGCAGCGGGAAGAACCAGAGCACCGGGCTGCGGTAGACGAACAGCAGGATGACGATGACGACCAGGCCGGCGGCGATCAGCAGGGTGCCGTCGAGGCCGTTGAACGCGTCGATGAAGGCGACCAGCACGCCGCCGGCGCCGGCGCTGTGCACGACCAGCCCGGGCGGCGCGCCGTCCTTGGCCGCCTTGATCACGGCCTTCTCGGTGTCGACGAGCTGGGTGCCCTGCTTCGACTTGCCGTTCTCCTTGCCGATGAGCGGCACGCTGACGGCCACGACGGTCTTGTCCGCCGACGTCTGCGGACGCCCGATCTCGTCCGCGGCGACGCCGTCGATCTTGGCGAAGGCGCCGAGATCACGGTTGATCTTCGCGAGGTCGGCGCTCGTGATGCCGCTCGTGCGCTGGTAGACGATGGAGCCCGGAATGGACTGGACCGTCGAGAACGCCTCCTGCGCGCTCGCCACCTTGGTCGAGTCGGCCGAGTTCGGCAGGAACGAGGAGTTGTCGTTCTTCTGGACGTCGCCCAGCTTGCCCTGGAAGGAGCCGCCGGCCAGGCCGACGAGGAACACCACCAGTGCCAGCGCACCGAACGCCCACAGGGCCCGGGGTCGCGACGGCGTCGGCGCCTGTTCGGGCGCCTTGTCCTCCACCACGGTCATGACAGTCCTCGCTCCATCCATCCGTCCGCCACCGTCGCCACCTACGACTCCGGTCGTGCCGGAAAGTCATCGGTACGGCGCGGACACCTCGACGCCGGACGGGGTTGGCCGGCGACGTGAGGAGGCTAGCGAGACCCACTGACATGGTGCGATCAGGTTTCGCCCCGACTCACCCCTGACTTCGTCCCCCGAGCCGCCCGTAGATGCCGAGTACGGTGGTGACGTGCCGCCACTGCGCGTCGTCCGGGCCGGTCTCGTCCCCTATCAGGAGGCGTGGGACCGCCAGCGGGCCGTCCACGGCCGGGTCGCCGAGGGGCTCGACCCCGACACCGTCCTGCTGCTCGAGCACCCGTCGGTCTACACGGCCGGGCGGCGCACCGAGCCGTGGGAGCGGCCCGTCGACGGCACCCCGGTGATCGACGTCGACCGCGGCGGCAAGATCACGTGGCACGGCCCCGGGCAGCTGGTCGGCTACCCCATCGTGCGGCTGCCCGACCCGATCGACGTGGTCGCCTACGTGCGGCGCATCGAGGGCATGCTGATCGAGGTCTGCGCCGAGCTCGGCGTCACCGCCGGCCGGGTCGAGGGGCGCAGCGGCGTGTGGCTGTCCGCCGACGACCGCCGCCCCGAGCGGAAGATCGCCGCCATCGGCATCCGGGTCGCCCGCGGCGTGACCCTGCACGGCTTCAGCCTCAACTGCGACGCCGATCTCGCCGCGTTCGGGCGCATCGTCCCGTGCGGCATCGCCGACGCCGGCGTCACCTCGCTGACCCAGGAACTCGGCCGAACGGTCACCGTCGACGACGCCCTGCCGCTCGTCGAGGCGCGGCTGGACGAGCTGGTCGGCGCCGCCGAGCGGGTGTAACGCACGGAACGTCCCGGCCATCGGCCCGCGCGTACGCTCGAACGGTGACCACACTGCAGCCCGACGGACGGCGGCTGCTGCGCATCGAGGCCCGCAACGCGGCGACCCCGATCGAGCGCAAGCCGGACTGGATCAAGACCCGCGCGAAGATGGGTCCCGAGTACACCGAGCTGCGCTCACTGGTGCAGCGCGAAGGTCTGCACACGGTGTGCCAGGAGGCCGGCTGCCCCAACATCTACGAGTGCTGGGAGGACCGCGAGGCGACCTTCCTCATCGGCGGTGAGCAGTGCACCCGCCGCTGCGACTTCTGCCAGATCGACACCGGCCGGCCCGCCGACCTCGACCGTGACGAGCCGCGCCGCGTCGCCGAGTCGGTGCAGGCGATGGGGCTGCGCTACGCCACCATCACCGGCGTCGCCCGCGACGACCTGCCGGACGGCGGTGCCTGGCTCTACGCCGAGACGGTGCGCCAGATCCACGCGCTCAACCCGGGCACGGGCGTCGAGCTGCTCGCGCCCGACTTCAACGGCATCCCCGAGCTGCTGCGGCAGGTGTTCGACAGCCGTCCGGAGGTGTTCGCGCACAACGTCGAGACGGTGCCGCGCATCTTCAAGCGCATCCGCCCGGCGTTCCGGTACGACCGGTCGCTCGACGTCATCCGCTCCGCGCGCGCCGACGGGCTGGTCACCAAGTCGAACCTCATCCTCGGCCTCGGCGAGACCCGCGAGGAGATCAGCCAGGCACTGATGGACCTCCACGAGGCGGGCTGCGACCTCATCACCATCACGCAGTACCTGCGTCCCACCCCGCGGCACCACCCGATCGAGCGCTGGGTGAAGCCGGACGAGTTCGTCGAGCTGCGCGAGGAGGCCGAGGAGATCGGCTTCGCCGGCGTCATGAGCGGGCCCCTCGTCCGCTCGTCCTACCGCGCCGGCCGCCTCTACGAGCAGGCCGTCGCCGCCCGCGGGTGACCCCGTCCGCGGCGTCCTCGCGGATCTTGATGGCCAGCACGCGCCCCGACCCGGCCACGGCCTGACGGTCCGGACCGGCGTGCCACGTCCACCCGAATCTTGATGGCCAGGACGCGCCCCGACCCGGCCACGGCATCACGCTCCGGACCGGCGGGCCACGTCCCCCCGGATCTTGATGGCCAGCACGCGCCCCGACCCGGCCACGGCATCACGATCCGGACCGGCGGGCCACCGGCACGACGAAGGGCGGCCACCCCGTCAGGGTGACCGCCCGTCGTCGAACGGCGAACTCAGTGCCAGGTGGTGCCGAAGCGCAGGTTGCTGCCCCAGATCCGCTGGTACTTGATCCGCTCACCCGGCTGGGTCGCGGCGTAGTCCATGCCGTGGCCGGCGAAGATCGCCACGTGGTAGGCGTAGCCGCCCGACAGGTAGAAGATCAGGTCGCCGGGACGCGCCGCCGACCGCGGGATGAGGCGCACTCGCCGCGAGGTCATCTGCGCCTGCGCGCTGTGCGGCAGCGACGCCACGCCGGCGTGCTGGTACACGTACATCGCGAAGCCGGAGCAGTCGAACCCGCGCGGCGACGCGCCGCCGTAGACGTACGGCGTGACGCCCACGAAGCGCCTGGCCTCGGCGATGACACGGGCACCCGGGTTCACCTGGCTCGCCCGCACCGCGCTCACCGGGCGGACGGCGGTGGCGTGCCACGCGTGCGCCACCAGCGTGACCGTGCGCACCTGGGTGCGCGGGTGCAGCGTGACGCGGAAGCCGTGGTTGCCGCCGAGGTGGAAGGTGCGGTTGATGACGGGCAGGGGGGTCGCGGTCGTGACGGTGCCGAGCACCTTGCCGTCACCGACGATCGTGACCTGGATCGGACGGTTGGGACGCTGCGCGTCGAACGCGAAGCCGCGGACGAACAGCGAGTGGTCGGCCGAGTTCTGGACGGCCGCACCGAGGTGTCCCTGCAGGCGGGGCGCCGAGGCGGCGTTCGCGGTCGCAGGGACGAGGACGGAGCCTGAGACGGCACCGACCGCCAGCATGGCGGACAGCAGTGCGCGTCGGGACATGGGAGAACCTCCTAGGACGGTCCGCCGCGTGTCGCGGCGCGTCGGGCACCCTTCCATAACGAACTGGTATCAGCCAAGTAGCGGAGTCACAGCTACTCAGGTTCGGCAGCACCGATCCGGCGGGTCGATATCCTTGTCCACATGGCCAAGACCGCTCGGGCGAGCAAGCCCGCCAAGCTCTCTCGCCCCGAGAAAAAGGCGCTTCGGGCCGCCAAGCGGGCCCAGCGCCGCGAGCTCTGGAGCAACGTCGCCAAGACGTTCCAGCTCACCCGCGAGAGTGACCAGCGTCTCGTGCCGTACCTGGTGCTCTTCGGCGTCGTCGCGGCCGCACTGGCCTACGTCATCGTCCTCTGGATCAGCGGCTCGGTCTGGATCCCGATCCCGCTCGCGATCGTGGTCGGCCTGTTCGCGGCGCTCATCGTCTTCAACCGCCGCGCGCAGCGCTCGATGTACTCGCAGGCCGAGGGGCAGCCCGGTGCCGCGGGCTGGCTGCTGCAGAACCAGCTCAAGGGCGATTGGCGCCTCACGCAGGCCGTCGCCGGCACCACCCACCTCGACGTCGTGCACCGCCTCGTCGGCCGCCCGGGCATCGTCCTGGTCGGCGAGGGCGCGCCGCACCGCGTGCGTGGGCTCATCGCGCAGGAGAAGAAGAAGATCGCCCGCATCGCCGGTGAGACGCCGATCTACGACATCACGGTCGGCACCGGCGAGGGCGACGTGCGGCTGGCGAAGATGCGCACCTACCTGCTCAAGCTGCCGGCCAACCTCTCGAAGGACCAGGTGAGCACGCTCGAGAAGCGGCTCGCCGCGCTCGGGGCGCAGCGCCCGCCGATGCCGCAGGGGCCGATGCCGCAGGGCGCCAAGATGCGCAACGTGCAGCGCACCGTCCGACGCCGCAGCTGACGCGCGATCGACCGTGACCCTCCCCCAGTCCTACCGCGGTGAGCGGATCGGCCTGCCGCAGACCGGCACCGGTTCGCTCGCCCCGACCGGCCCGCGCCTCGGTGCGTACCTGGCCGACGCCGTCGCGTCCGCCCTCGTCGCGACCCTGTTCGTGCAGCCGAACGGCAAGGGCTTCGCCGGCCACCTGCCCGGGTCGTGGAGCCTCATCCCACTGGCGGTCGACTACCTGGCGGGTCTGCTGCTCGCGGGGCGCACGCTCGGCATGTACCTGTTCGGACTGCGGGTCGTCCGCGTCGACGACCCCACCCAGCCGGTGACGCCGATCCGGGCCCTCGCGCGCACGGTGATGCTGTTCCTGCTCATCCCGGCCCTCATCTTCGACCGCGACGGGCGCGGCCTGCACGACCGCTACACCGACACCGCGGTCGTCCGGGCGTGATCGGCGTCTGATCGACGGGCCGGGCAACATCGCGGAAACAACAGGGGCGCACGATGCTCTCGGCATGCCCGGGGGCGCCGTCTAGGCTCTCGCCGGGGACTCCCATCCCAACCCGCACCATCCGATCAGTGGTGGGTGCACCTAGACGGAGGATCGATGTTCAGTAACCCCGACGAGGTTCTGAAGTTCATCAAGGACGAGGGTGTCGAGTTCATCGACGTCCGCTTCACGGACCTTCCCGGCCAGCAGCAGCACTTCAACGTGCCGGCCGCCACGCTCCCGTCCGACTTCTTCACCGAGGGCGCGATGTTCGACGGTTCGTCGATCCGCGGCTTCGCAGCGATCCACAAGTCGGACATGAAGCTCATCCCCGACGTCTCGACCGCCTACGTCGACCCGTTCCGCACGGCCAAGACGCTGAACGTCGCGTTCTCGATCGTCGAGCCCCGCACGGGCGAGCCCTACGAGCGCGACCCGCGCCAGGTGGCGGCGAAGGCCGAGGCGTGGCTGAGGACGACCGGCATCGCCGACACCGCCTACTTCGGCCCGGAGGCCGAGTTCTACGTCTTCGACGACGTCCGCTTCCAGACCGCCCAGAACGAGGGCTACTACCACATCGACTCGATCGAGGGCGCCTGGAACAC
>NZ_JBQCEE010000231.1:0-21073 GCF_051960575.1 Jatrophihabitans sp. | reverse complement strand
GTGGCGGCGGGGGGGGGGTGGTGGGGGGGTGGTTGGTGTGGGGGGGGGGGGGGTCGGGGGGGGGGTGGTCGGGGGGGGTGCCGTCCCCCGCTCCCCCCCCCCCCCCCCCCCCCCACACGCGTCCCCGCCGCGTCGCCACCCGCGTGCCCGCCGCGTCACCACCCGCGTCGCCACACGCGTCCCCGCCGCCTCCCGGGCTACCGAGGTCGCCGAACCTGTTGATCAACAGCTTTGCGCTGTCGAATCTGGTCGAGCGCGTCTGTTGATCAGCGCGTGTTGCGGGTCGGTCGTGCCTCGAGTGCGCGGCCGGCCCGGTGGCGGCGGTGTGTGGCGACGCTGTGTGGCAACCCTGCGGGGTGACGCGCCGCGCGGGACCCCGCAGCGTCGCCACACGCACCCCGCCCGCACAGCACCTGGTGCCACAGCAGGCGGGCAGCCACCTGCGTCTGGTCAGGTGATGTCGCGGGTCAGGGTCAGGCGGGCGCCGAGCAGGGCCGGGACGAAGGCCCAGAGCAGCAGCACGATCACGCCGCCGAGCGGGCCGAACAGTGTGATGCCGTTGATGTGCCGGTCGGACGCCTTGATGATCAGCAGTGCCCGCGCCGCGCCGCCGGGCAGGTACGGGTAGATGTGCTTGACGCCCGGGATCGCGACGATGAGGTTCTCGAGCACGAGGAAGAAGACGACGCCGACCGAGACGGCCACGATCTGGTTGCGCAGCAGCGCGCCGATGCCGAGGCCGACGATGCCGAACAGTGCGACGACGGCGAAGACGCTCAGCAGGGTGCGTGGCACGTGGTGGCCGGTGAGCGTCCAGTCGACCCCCTTCGCCGAGAGCCACGGCAGCGCGATGGCGAGCTGCACCAGCAGGCAGGCGATCGCGTACAGGGCGCCGAGCACCGCGTAGGTGATGAGCTTGGCCGTGACGATCGCCCACCGCGACGGCGTGGCCAGCACGGTCTGCGTGATCGTCTGGTAGCGGAACTCGGTCGTGACGCCGAGGACGCCGAGGACGAAGACGACGATGTAGGCGAAGCCGGAGATGGCGAACATCTGGGCGACGTCGTCCGGGGTGCGGATGTCGGAGTTGCTCGGCGCGAGCGAGCCGATCACGCCGAGGGCGGCGACGCCGAGCGCCGCGAGCAGCAGCCAGAACCACACCTGGGTGCTTCGGAACTTCAGGAATTCGGCCCGGACGAGGCGGATCATCGCTCACCTGCCGTGAGGGAGACGAAGAGGTCCTCGAGGTCGAAGCGCTGCGCCGACAGCTCGTGCAGCTCGACGCCGGCGGCGAAGGCCGCGTGGCCGACGTCGGCCAGTTCGCGCCCGCTGACCCTGAGCGCGCCGTCCGGCAACCGCTCGAGCGGCGGCGCGCCCAGCCTCGTGCGGAGCGCCTCGACCATCCGGGCCGGGTCGGGGGTGCGGACGATGACGCTGTCGTGGCCGGCGCTGAGCTCGGCGATCGACCCGCTGCGCACGAGCCGCCCGCGGTTGAGGATGACGACGCGGTCGGCGAACTCCTGCACCTCGTTCAGCAGGTGGGACGAGACCAGCACGGTGCGTCCCTGGTCGGCGAGGTGACGCAGGAATCCGCGCAGCCAGCGGATGCCGTCCGGGTCGAGGCCGTTGGCCGGCTCGTCCAGGATCAGTACCCGCGGGTCGCCGACGAGCGCGGCGGCGAGTGCGAGCCGCTGCCGCATGCCGAGGCTGTAGCCGCGCACCTTGCGCCGCGCGGCGTCGGCCAGGCCGACCTGCCCGAGCAGTTCGTCGGCCCGTCGGTCGGGGATGCCGGCGACGGTGCACTGGATGCGCAGGTGGTTGCGGGCGGTGCGCGCCGGATGGAAGCTCGACGACTCGAGTGCCGCCCCGACGACGGTCAACGGATGGGGGATGCGCGCGTACGGGCGACCGCCGATGGTGGCGGTGCCGCCGGTCGGGCGCACCAGGCCGAGCAGCATGCGCAGGGTCGTGGTCTTCCCGGCGCCGTTGGGCCCGAGGAAGCCGGTGACCGTGCCGGGCTCGACGGTGAAGCTCAGACTGTCGACGGCGCGCACGCCGCCGCGGAACACCTTGGTGAGGCCGTCGACGACGATGCGACCGTCGTCGCCGGTCACCGGCTGCACGACCCCGGCGGCCGTCATGACGCCTGCAGGGCCGGGATCACCTGCTCGGCGAAGAGCCGGTAGCCGCTCGGGTCGTAGGCCGCGTCGACGAAGTAGCCGATCGCGTACGCCACGCCGTTGCGCCCGTGCTCGCCCAGCACCTCGGCGATCTGCTCGGGCGTGCCCTTCAGCGCGGTCTGTAGCTGCTCGGTCACCCGCGCCAGCCCGGCCGGTGCGTACCGCTCGTAGTGCTGCAGCGCCCACTCGAGCTTGGCGTCCGCGGCGGCCTCGGTCTCGGCGATGATGATGTTGTAGTTCGCCGACCGGGTGATCGCGTCGAAGTCGGTGCCCACCTCGCGGCAGTGCTCGGCGAGGATCTCGGACTTGCGCCGGAACACCTCGGGCGTGCCGTCGAAGTTCGTGTACTGCGCGTGCTGCGCGGCGATCCGCAGGGTCTTGCGCTCGCCGCCGCCGGCGACCCAGAGCGGGATGCCGCCGCGCTGCAGCGGCAGCGGCCGGACGATCGCGCCGTCGACCTGGTAGTGCTTGCCGGCCAGCGTGGCGGTGCCCTGCGTCCAGGCCTGCCGGAAGATCTGCACCCCCTCGTCCAGCATCGCGATCCGCTCGCCGGCCGAGGGGAAGCCGTAGCCGTAGGCCCGCCACTCGTGCTCGTACCAGCCGGCGCCGATGCCCATCTCGACACGGCCGCCGCTGATCACGTCGACCGTCGCCGCCACCTTCGCGAGGTACGCGGGATTGCGGTAGGCCATGCAGGTGCACATCTGGCCGAGCCGCACCCGGCTGGTGGACGCGGCCAGCGCGGCCATCAGCGTCCAGGCCTCGTGGGTCGCGTCCTCGGTCGGCACCGGCACGGTGTGGAAGTGGTCGTAGACCCAGATCGACTCCCACGGCCCGTCCTCGGCGTCGGCGGCGACGCGGTGCATCGTCGACCAGTGGTCGGCGGGGTCGATGCCGGCGAGGTCCATCCGCCAGCCCTGCGGCACGAACATCCCGAAACGCATGCCCCCACCGTATCGGGGCGACGGCGCCGAACGCCTAGGCTGACGCCGTGCGACTCACCGGGGACGAGGCACGCGAGCGGTTCGCGGGCGGGCGGGTGGCCCGGCTGGCGACGGTGCGTGCCGGGGCGCCGCGTGTCGTCCCGATCGTCTTCGCCGTCGAGGGTGACACCGTCTACTCGGCCGTCGACCACAAGCCCAAGTCGACCCGGGCGCTGCTGCGGCTCGACGACGTCGCGACCCAGCCCGAGGTCTCGCTGCTCGTCGACGAGTACGCCGAGGACTGGTCGCAGCTGTGGTGGGCCCGGGCCGACGGACGGGCCCGGGTGCTGAAGGAGAGCAAGGCCGAGGCGGCGATCGAGCTCCTGGTCGCCCGCTACGACGAGTACGCACGGAACCGGCCGCTGGGCCCGGTGCTGGCGATCGCCGTGTCCCGCTGGTCGGGCTGGGCAGCCACCTGACGCCGTCGTGTTGACCGGCTGTCAACAGGGCAGGAGACTCGCCCGATGGAGCGTGCCACCTACTGCCGCATCTGCGAGCCGACCTGCGGGCTCATTGCCACCGTCGAGGATGGGAAGCTGATCGGGCTGCGTCCGGATAAGGACCACCCGGTGACCCGCGGCTTCTCGTGCCCGAAGGGCATCGAGTTCGTGCACGTGCAGAACGACCCCGACCGGCTGCTGCACCCCCAGCGCCGCCGCCCCGACGGCACGTTCGAGCGCATCACGTGGGAGACCGCGCTGCGCGAGATCGGCGAGCGGCTGCGCGACATCCGCGCCCGCCACGGCGGCGCATCCATCGGCTGGTATGCCGGCAACCCGTCCGCGTTCAGCCACTCGCACGCGATCTGGTCGGCCGCGTTCGTGCGCGGGCTCGGCTCGCGGCATCTCTACACGGCCAACACCCAGGACACGTCGAGCCGCTTCGTCGCCTCGGCGCTGCTCTACGGCAGCCCGACGATCTTCCCGCTGCCCGACCTGCTGCGCACCGACTTCCTGCTCATGGTCGGCGCCAACCCGCTGGTGTCGCGCGGCAGCATCGTCGCGGCCGGCAACCTGCGCGAGAAGCTCACCGGCATCGTCCAGCGCGGGGGACGGGTCGTGGTCGTCGACCCGCGGCGCACCGAGACCGCGCGCGCCTTCGAGCACGTCGCGGTGCGCCCGGACGCCGACGCATGGCTGCTGCTCGGGATGCTGCACGTCCTCTTCGCCGAGGGGCTGACCGACGAGGCGGCGATCGCCCGGCAGACGCGCGGGATCGACGGGCTGCGCGCGCTCGCGCTGACCTGCCCGCCCGAGACCGCCGCCGCCCGCTGCGGCGTGCCGGCCGAGCGGATCGTCGAGCTCGCGCGCGCCTTCGCGGGGGCGCCGTCGGCCACCGCCTACGGGCGCACCGGCGCCTGCCTCGGCACGCGCCCGACGCTGGTGAACGTGCTGCTCGACGCGTTGAACGTCGTCACCGGCAACCTCGACCGGCCCGGCGGCAGCGTCTTCGCTCGCCCGCCGATCGACTTCAGCGCGCTGGCTCACCGCGGCGGCATCGCCACCTACGACACCTACCGCTCGCGCGTCGGCGGCCTGCCCGAGGTGATCGGCCAGCTGCCCGCGCCGCTCATGGCGCCCGAGATCACGACCCCGGGCCCGGGGCAGCTGCGGGCGCTCATCGTCTCGGCCGGCAACCCGGTGCTGTCGGTGCCCGGGTCGCGCGAGCTCGAGGCCGCCCTGCCGCACCTCGAGCTGCAGGTCGGCATCGACCTCTACGTCAACGAGACGCACAAGCACGCCGACTACCTGCTGCCCGCGGCCACGTTCTACGAGCGCGACGACCTGCCGCTGCCGCTGCAGGAGATCCAGCTGACGCCCTTCGTCCAGTGGACCGAGGCCGTCGTGCCGCCGCGCGGCGAGGCCAGGCCGGACTGGCAAATCATCGAGGCGCTGGCCCGCGAGCTCGGGTTCGCGCCGCTGTCCGGGGCGGCGCGGTTCCTCGCCGGTGACGGGCTGCTCGGCCGTGCGCTCACCCGGGCCGCCGCGCCGCTGGCCCGGCGGGTCACCCCGCAGCGCGCGATCGACGCCCTGTTGCGGGCCGGCCGCGACGGCGACCGGTTCGGGCTGCGCCGCGGCGGGCTGTCACTGGCCGCGCTGCGCGCGAAGCCGCACGGGGTCGTGCTCGCCGACACGGTCGAGACCGGCGTGCTGCGCAGGCGGCTCACGCACCGCGACAAGCGGGTGCATCTCGACGACCCGCGCATCACCGCCGAACTCGCCGACCTGCTCGCGTCCCCGCCGCCCGACGACGGGCTGCTCATGATCGGACGCCGTGAGGTGCGCTCGCACAACTCGTGGATGCACAACACGCCCAAGCACCGCGACGCCACCAGGCGCCAGCGCGCGCAGCTCAACCGTGCGGACGCGGACGCGGCCGGCATCGCCGACGGTGACGTCGTGCGCGTCGTCTCGGCGACCGGCGCGATCGAGCTGCCGGCCGAGCTGACCGACGACCTCGCGCCCGGCGTGGTCTCGGTGCCGCACGGCTGGGGTCACGAGGGCGGCGGCTGGACCGTCGCCAACGCGGCCGGCGGCGCGAACGTCAACGCGATCACGCCCGGCGCGCCCGAGACCCTCGAGCGACTCTCGGGCATGACCCATCTCAACGGGGTGCCGGTGCGCATCGAACGGGTCGACGTGCCCGCGCCGGTCGTGGGTGACGAGGTCGCCGCCCCGGCCTGACCGCGGTCGTCAGCGCGCTCGTCAGTGCGGGCGGCCGAGCGTGAACGTCGCGCTGCGCACGATCACACCCAGATGCCGCCCCGGACGCAGCCAGCTCGGCAGGGCACCGTCGGACTCGACACCGACGGTGACCAGGGCCGGGCGCACGCGTCCCTTGCCGCGCAGCGCGGCGTCGCGCAGCACGCCGTCGGGCCAGTCCTGGGCCAGGCGTCCGCTGAGCCGGGTCGGCAGGTTCGGTCCGACGGCCCGGGCGCTCGCCGACACCGCCCACCCGTCGCCGCTCGCGCTCATCCGCGCGTCCAGCGGTGCGCCGGTGAAGGTGGCCAGCGTCTTCGGCAGCGACCAGTTCTGGCGACCGCCCACGAGGCTGTCGCGCGAGTCGACGGCCATGAACGGCACGGTCGCGGTCACCGAGCGGTCCTGCAGCACCCCGACCGTCCCGAGCACCTCGTTGTACGGGCCGACCGGCGTGTCGAGGTAGCGGACGAAGCCGCCGATCACCACGAGGTTGCGGCCGGGTACCGCGGTCTGTGCGCGGGCGGCGGACCCGTCGGCGTGGGTTAGCCAGAGGATCGCCTCGCAGGTGCAGTCCCACGGCGCCGGCGGGGCGCCTGCGGGCAACGACGCGAACAGCGACTCGGACAGGTCGGTCTCGGCGACCCCCGGCACGGCGCGCAGGTCGATGGTCATGGCGTGGCCTCGCTGAGCTCGGATCGGTGGGCGACGCGGCCATCGTGACACGAGGCCCGGGGACGGGCGAGCGATGGTTGCGGGCGGCACACCGGGCGCGTACCGTAGTGATTGAGAGCTCAACCAACCGGAGTGGACGATGACCGGCCCGATCAGCACCACCGCCGCGGCGGACGCCCTGATGCCCGCCTCGCACCCGTTCGCGCAACACCTGTTGAGGGTTGCCGAGATCGAGGCCCGCGCGCCGCACCGTGCGTGGACGCCGGCCGACGGGCCGCTGCCCGCGCTCTACATCAGCCACGGCGCCCCGCCCACCTTCGAGGACGCCGCGTGGATGCGCGAGCTGCACGAGTGGGCTCGCCGCCTGCCGCGACCGCGCGCGATCCTGATCGTCTCGGCGCACTGGGAGTCCGACTCGCTCGGCATCACCAGCACCCGCCCGACCGAGCTGGTCTACGACTTCGGCGGCTTCGCGCCGCTGTACTACGGCATGCGCTACGACACCCCGCCCGCCGAGGGGCTGGCGCGCGAGCTGCTCGGGGTGCTGCCCGAGACGCTGGCCGTGCACGAGCACCGCAACCGCGGCCTCGACCACGGCGCCTGGGTCCCGCTGAAGGTCATGTACCCGCAGGCTGACATCCCGGTGCTGCAGCTGTCGCTGCCGACGCACGACACCACGACGCTGCTCGGCCTGGGTGAGCGGCTGCGGCCGCTGCGCGAGGCCGGCGTGCTCGTGATCGGCTCGGGCTTCATGACCCACGGCCTGCCGTTCGTCCGCCCGGAACACCTGCAGCAGCCGCCGGACTGGTCGGTCGAGTTCGACCTGTGGGCCGAGGACGCACTCAAGCGCGGCGACGTCGACGAGCTGGCGAACTTCCGCACCCGCTCGCCGGGCCTTCGCTACGCCCACCCGACGGTTGAGCACTTCACGCCGATCTTCGTGACCCTCGGCGCCGCGTCGGCCGAGCATGCCGTCACCACCGCCATCGAGGGCTACATGTGGGGCCTGTCGCGGCGGTCGTTCGAGGCGGCCTGACCCGACGTCAGCCGCGCGCCAGCGCGACGGCGCCGGCGATCGCGCCGCGGTACACCGGGCCGTGCCCGGGCACGAGGATGTCGGCCGACAGGCCCTGCAGCGCGTCGAGGGACGCCGCCGCCTCGCCGGAGTCGTCCTGGAACATCGCCCCGATCAGCTGCGGCCCCTCGCGTCCGCTGGTGGGATGCCCGGTGATGAGGCTGTCACCGGTGGCGACGACCCCCACCTCGGGCAGCAGGAAGCAGCAGCTGCCGGGCGTGTGACCGGGGGTCGGCACGGGTACCGGGCCGCCCGGCACGTCGAGGGCGGTGCCGTCGACCGGCAGCGGCACCGGGGTCGGCCAGCTCGGGTGGGTCAGGCCGCCGTTGCGGGCGGCCCGCAGCGCCCACGGCAGCACCCCCGGCCGCCACGCCTGCCGGGCGATGGCCAGCGGGCTCACCTGGTGCTGCACCTCGCCGCGCACCTGCGCCAGCTCGGCCGGGTGCGCGTACACCGTCGCGCCGCTGCGGCCGGCCACCGCCGCGACGTTGCCGAGGTGGTCGACGTGCGCATGGGTCAGCAGGATCGCCCGGACGTCCTCGACCCGCCGGCCGATGCGTTGCAGGGCGGCCGGCACGTTCGTCCGGTCGCCCGGGTAGCCGGTGTCGAGGAGTGTCACGTCCTCACCGTCGACGAGCATGAGCCAGTTGACGTCCGAGCCGGCGACGGCGTGCACGCCGTCGGCCACCCGGGTGACGACGGGCGGCCGGGCGTTCATGCCGTCTTCGTGCCGGCCACGTCGTGCAGGCCGAGCAGGTCGATCGACTCGGCCCGCATCTGCACCTTGCGGATCTTGCCCGTGACCGTCATCGGGAACTCGTCGACGACCCGCACGTACCGCGGGATCTTGTAGTGCGCCAGCTTGCCGGTGCAGAACTCGCGCAACGCCTCGGCGGTGAGCGTCGGGGCGCCGTCGCGCAGCCGCACCCAGGCCATGAGCTCCTCGCCGTACCTGGCGTCGGGCACGCCGATCACCTGCGCGTCGACGATGTCGGGGTGCGAGTACAGGAACTCCTCGATCTCGCGCGGGTAGACGTTCTCGCCGCCGCGGATGACCATGTCCTTGATCCGGCCCACGATGTTGAGGTACCCGTCCGCGTCCATCGTCGCGAGGTCGCCGGTGTGCATCCAGCCCTGCTTGAGCACCTCGGCCGTCTTCTCCGGCTCGTCCCAGTACCCGATCATCACTGAGTAGCCGCGCGTGCAGAGCTCGCCGGGTGTGCCGACCGGCACGGGCAGGTCGGTCTCCGGGTCGACCACCTTCACCGCGACGTGCGGGTGCACCCGCCCGACGGTGGCGGTGCGGTGGTCGAGGGAGTCGTCGGCGGCCGTCTGGGTCGAGACGGGCGAGGTCTCGGTCATGCCGTAGCAGATCGTCACCTCGTCCATGTGCATCTCGGTGATCACCCGCTTCATCACCTCGACCGGGCAGGGCGAGCCGGCCATCGTGCCGGTGCGCAGGCTGGACAGGTCGTAGGTCGCGAAGTTCGGCAGGGCGAGTTCGGCGATGAACATCGTCGGCACGCCGTAGAGCGAGGTGCAGCGTTCGTCCTGCACGGCCTGCAGCGTCGCGGCCGGGTCGAACGTCGGCGCCGGGATCACGACGCACGCGCCGTGGCTGGTGGACGCGAGGTTGCCCATCACCATGCCGAAGCAGTGGTAGAACGGCACCGGCACGCAGATGCGGTCCTCGTGCGTGTAGTGCATGCCCTCGCCGACGAAGTAGCCGTTGTTGAGGATGTTGTGGTGGCTCAGCGTCGCGCCCTTGGGGAACCCCGTCGTCCCGGACGTGTACTGGATGTTGATCGGGTCGTCGAAGGCGAGCTGTGCCGACCGCTGCTCGACGTCGGTCGAGGCGACGCGCTCGCCGTCGGCGAGCAGCGCGTCCCAGGTCGGGTTGCCGATGTAGACGACGTCGCGCAATGCGGGCGTCTCGAGGCGCACCTCGTCGATCATCGCGCGGTAGTCGCTGGTCTTCAGCGCGAGCGCGGCGACCAAGGTGCTCACGCCGGCCTGCTTCAGCACGTAGGCGAGCTCGTGCGTGCGGTAGGCGGGGTTGATGTTCACCAGGATCGCGCCGATTCGCGCGGTGGCGTACTGCACCAAGAACCACTCGACGCAGTTCGGCGCCCAGATGCCGACGCGGTCGCCCTTCGCCACGCCCCGGGCGAGCAGTCCGCGGGCGACGGCGTCGACGGCGGCGTCGAGCCGGCTGTAGGTGAGCCGGGTGCCGCTCGCGCGGTCGACGACGGCCTCGCGGTCGGGCCAGGTCGCCACGGCCCGTCGCAGGTTCGCGTCGATCGTCTCGCCGAGCAGGGGCTTCGTCGAGGTGCCACTGGAGTACGACGTGATGAGCATGGCGCCAGCTTGCTACCTCTCGTCGCCGCGATCCAGCACGTCAACCTTTCGTCGTCCCCGAGTGCTCTACTCGTCGACAGGGAGGAGCCGCGTGGTGATCGTTGGGGCCGGCGCTGTCGACGAACCTCCGGGGTTCCGACGCTTCGTCGAGGGACATTCGCGCTCGCTGCTGCGAGCCGCTTGGTTGCTGACCGGTGACTGGTACGCCGCCGAGGACCTCGTGCAGTCGGCCCTGGTCGTCGCGTGGACGCACTGGTCGACGCTCACCCGGCCGGACGCGCCCGAGGCCTACGTCCGCCAGGTCATGGTGCGCACCTTCCTGCGGTGGCGGCGCCGCCGCTGGACCGGCGAGCTGTCGACCGAGACCGTCGACGCGGTCGACCGGCCGGACGCCTTCGCCGACGTCGACCTGCGGCGGTCGCTCGCGTCCGTGCTCGCCGACCTGCCGCCGCAGCAACGCGCGACCGTCGTGCTGCGGCACTTCCTCGACCTCTCCGAGGCCGCCGCCGCCGAGGTGCTCGGCTGCTCGGTCGGGGCCGTCAAGCAACACAACAGCCGGGCCCTGGACGCGCTGCGGCGCAGCCCCGACCTGGAAGCCCTCCGCAACGACAGGGGTGCGGTATGACCCTCGACGACCGTGCGCTCGCCGCGCTGCTGCAGGCGGCCACGCCCGAGCCGCCGCGATCGATCGCCGTCGACGACATCGCGGCTCGGGTGCGGGCCGCCGCTGCCGGCCCGGCCGGCACCGACGGGCTTCGTGCCGTCGACGAACGGCCGCCCTTGATGGCGCGCACAGCGCGGCCGTCGCGCACGCTCCTGCTGGCCTCCGCCGCGTGCATCGCGCTGCTGGTCGCGCTCGCTGCCCTGGTCGTCTCGGAGCGTTCGCCCAACGCCGACGGCCCCGCCGCGCCGGTGTCGTCGGCGCCCCGGCCGCCGTCGTCCTCCGTGCCGTCCTCGGCGCCGAGGTCACTGCCGACGTCGAGGGCGACGTCGTCCGCGCCGGCCTCGTCCACCGTGCCGTCCGGCCAGAAGGTGGGCCCCTGGGACGCCGTGACCGTCGGCGGTCCGTTCGGCGATGCGGCGCCCCTCGCGGCCGACGCCTCGTCGGTCTACGTCCGGGACGGCTCGCAGTTGCTGCGCCTCGATCCGACCTTCGGCGCCGTCCTGGCCCGCCACGCCTACCTCGCCGGCACGACGTCGTGGGCATCGGTCGCGCACGGTGTGCTGACCGTCGTGGTCGACGACCCGGAGGGTGGGGCGGAACTCGACCGCTGGTCGGCCAGCGACCTCGCCGCCATCTCCTCGCTCACCGTGCTCGACCGGTCGGCCGCGCGCCCGAGCGCATCGATCGTCGCATCGGCTGATGCGAGCGGCGGGCGGATCTACGTCGCCTCGCAGCGCACCGTCGCCGTGGTCGACATGACGACAAACCGTGTGGTCCGTCGGCTCACGGTGCACGGGATCGCGTCGATCGAAGGGATCGCGGTGAGCCCGGACGACCAGCGGCTGTACGTCACCGGCTCGGCGGCCGGCGTCGGGACGCTCGTCGTCCTCGATCCCGCGTCCGACACGGTCGTCGACCCGCCCGCGACCGTGAACCCCGACGGGGGCGCCCAGGCGCTCGCGGCCTCGTCCGGCGGCCTGTGGTTGCAGACCGGCAGCGGCCACGAGCTCGCCCTCGTCTTTGCGCCGGGCGGCGATCCGACCCGTGCGGGCGTACCGGCCGTCGCCGCGGGCGGTGGATTCGTCACCAGCGCGGTGCGCGGCTCGGGGGTCGTCTGGGTCTCGGGCACGGACGCCGTCGCGTGCGCCGACCCGCTGACCGGCGTGGTGCGTGAGTCCGAGCCGATGCCCGCGCCGCGGGAGAGCGCGGCGAACATCAGCGGCCTCGTCGTCGGCGGGCAGCGACTGTTCGGCTACTACACCGACGACGTCCGTCCCGACGGCCTGCTGGTGCGCCTCACCGCGCCGGCCGCCTGTCGACCGTGACGGTGCCCGGCGTCGGTCATTGCAGGTGCGCCGTCCAGACCGCTTCGAGCAACCCCTCCTCGGCGGGGTGGACGGAGGTGCCGCCGCCCTGTGGCGCCTAATGCGTGCGCGGCAGTCGTGCCCGCAGCTGCTCGACCGGCAGCACGTCGTCGATGTCGACCACCGTGTCGAGGTCGACCGTGACGTAGCGGGTGGTGGCGCCCGGCCGGCCGCTCCAGTGCGCCCCGTCGGCCGGACCGTCCACGATCGTCCCGGCCGCGACGATGCCCCGCGGCTCGACGCCCTGCTTCAGCAGGAAGAAGCGGTCGCCGGGGGCGACGCCGTGCCGTCGCCGGTGCACCGACCACTGCAGCCGGTGGATGCGCCCGGCCGCCGTCGCGCGATAGGCGTCCGGGTAGGCGTCCCACGGCCAGCGCACGGGGTTCCACGTGCCGAGGATCGTCCCCATGCCGGCGGGCTACCCACCGGCACGTTCGACGCCGGTGAGCCCGTCAGCCGACGACGACCACGACGCTCCACACCCGCTGCGGCAGCAGGCAGCGCGGCGACGCGTGCAGGCAGGCGGCGTCCGAGGTGGTGGTGAGCGTGGTTCGGCCGGCCGCGAGGGCCGTCAGCGTCACGGCCAGCGGCTCGGTGCCGGGGTATCCGCCGCGCTGGTCGACCCGCACGACGTGGCTGTTGCCGGTGGTCATCGCGTCCCACGTCCCGGATGGCACCGCCAGCGCCCGCCGCTCGCCCACGTGCAGCCGGACGACGGCGCGCCCGGCCGCCGGATCGGTGGGCTCCCCGCCGAAGCCGGGACCTCCGCTCGTCGGGGTCGCGGTCGCCGTCGCGGTCGTGGTCGCCGTCGCCGTCGCGGTCGTGGTCCCGGTCCCGGTCCCGGTCCCGGTCGTCGTTGCCGTCCCGGCTGTCGAGCCCTTCGCCGACCCGTCCGTCGACCCGGCCCCGACCGTCGGCGGCCTGCTCGCAGCGGATCCGGTGACCCCGGCGCCGCTCGACGCGCAGCCGGCCAGGACGAGCACCGCCGCGACAGGCATCACCGTCATGGGCCTCGCCCTCGCGCGAACCGCTTCGGCCAAGCCGCCGGCCGCCGTCCGTGACCGTCTGGCGCGCCCCTTGCGCCGTCCCGTGCTTCCCACATCTCCTGGACGTGCCCGGGACCGTGGACCGTTCCCGGCGCTCCGCGGTTCGGGGCCTTGGCCGGGCATCGAAAAGTGTCGGAGGTGCGTCCTAGCGTCCGGATCATGGACGCTCTCGACGAACCGAACGTGCACCGGATGCCCTCGGTGATCACCGCCCCATCACCGCGGGAGGTGCTCGAACATCGTGCGGACGTGACCACGCTCGGCGAGTCGATCATCGGGCTCGCCGGTCGGATGTCGGCCGCGACCGCCCGTTGGCTGCAGCTGATCGCGGCCTTCGATGCGGCCGAGGGCTGCGACGTCTGGGGATTCCCGTCGACCGCCAGATGGCTGATGCACCACTGCGGCCTCGCGCGCCGGACGGCCGTCGAGCACGTCCGGGTCGCGAAGGCGCTGGTCGCGTTCCCGGTCCTGGCCGAGAGCATGGCCGCCGGGCGGCTCTCGTTCTCGCAGGTGCGGGCGATCAGCCGGGTCGCCGACATCGCGGAGCCGTCGCTGATCGAGGCGCTCGTGATGACCGCCGAGCACGGGTCGATCGATCAACTCGAGGCGGCGGTGCGGGGGCTGCGCACGGTCGACGACAACGAGCACCCTGATCCTGACGCGCCGGACGAGTTGTTCCGTCAGCGCTGGGAGGCGGACGCGCGCTGGTCGTGCTCGGCGAAACTCGCGCCGGAACACGGCGCTGTCGTCGATGCCGCACTGTCGGCGGTGATCGGCCGCGAGGAGGTCGACCGGGCCACGGCGCTCGTGCGGCTCGCCGAGATCACCCTCGCCGTGGTCGCCGCCGCCGACGGTGCCCTGCCGTCGCTACGCGGCGACGAGGCCGCCGCCGTCGTCGTCCACCTGCACGCCCCTGCGCCCTCCCAGCCGGCGGCCGGCGCGGACACCCACACGGCCGACACCGATACCGACAACACCGACACCGACGCGAAGGTCGAGGCCAGCGCCGACGCCGGGACCAAGACCAAGACCGCTACCAAAACCGCCGCTGACGCCGAGACCGACGCGGCAGCTCCGGCGGCGGCGAGGCGGGAACGTGAACGCGACCGAGGGCGCCGGCCCGGAGCGCAGCCGGACGCCGCCCGACGGCCGGCCGAGGTCCGCGGCGACGATGAGGACCGGCGCGGCCGTCCGGCACCGGGTCAGCAACTCGCCGCGGTGATGCAGGGCGTCTACGCGCACCTGCTGCACGGTCCGGGGCTGCCGCCTCGAGTGCTGCGCCGGCTCGCCTGCCGGGCGAAGGTGCGGCTCGTGCCGGTCGACGGCGCCGGATCGCCGCTCGACCTCGGCCGCACCTTACGACTCGTGAGCGACAAGCAGTTCGCGGCGCTGATGCTGCGCGACGGGGGCTGCGCCCATCCGGGCTGCGGTCGCCGGACGGGGCTCGAGGCGCATCATGTGCGGCACTGGATCGACGGCGGACCCAGCGATCTCGACAACCTGGTGCTGCTCTGTGTGGCGCACCACCATGCCCATCACGACGGCGAGTTTGTGATCGGGGCGACCGGCAGCGGCCGCTTCACCTTCGCCCGCTCGGACGGACTGCCGCTGGCACCGCCGGCCGATCCGCTGCGGGTCGGCGACGAGGCCGCTCCGGGCGATGCGGCCTACGACCACCTCGCCACGGACGCCGCGACCAGCCGGTGGGACGGCACGCGCCTCGACCACGACTTCGCCGTGTCGATCCTGGCGCAGGGCCTCAGGCCGCGTGGGACGACAGGCCCCATCGCCGCCTGACGCACGCACCGCACGGCACCCGCACCGCACGGCACCCCCACCGCACGGCACCCCCACCGCACGGCACCCCCACCGCACGGCACCCGCACCGCACGGGCCCCCACCGCACGGCCCCCCCCCACCGCACGAGCTTCAGCGGACGGGCGCCGCCGACGCACGCCGGGCCGCGTTCACAGCCCCGCGACCCGGCGGCGCACGACGGTCACCGCGCCGGACGGGCGGCGTGGGTCAGGCGGTGGCGGGAGCGGTGGCGAGTCGGCGGAGCACGACGACCGAGCGTCCACCCACCTTGATCACCCCGCCGGCCGGGAGCACGTCGGTGTCGACGGGCGTCGGGTTCTCGGTGTCGATCACGAGTTCCCACCGCTCCCCGAAGGACGCCTCGGGCAGGGTGAACTCGATGGCGTCCGGGTCGGCGTTGAAGCAGAGGTAGAACGAGTCGTCGGTGACCCGCTGGCCGCGGCTGTCGACCTCGCGCAGCCCCTCGCCGTTGAGGTAGACGGCGATCGCGCGGCCGAAGCCCGAGCCCCAGTCCTCGTCGGTCATCTCCTCGCCGAGCGGCTGGAACCAGCCGATGTCCGGCAGCCCGCCCGAGCGGCGGACAGGACGGCCGTCGAAGAAGCGGCGGCGACGGAAGATGGGGTGCTCGTGCCGCAGCTCGCCGAGCCGGCGGGTGAACGCGATGAGGTCGGCATCGGCGGAGGCCCAGTCGATCCAGGTGAGCTCGTTGTCCTGGCAGTAGCCGTTGTTGTTGCCCTGCTGGGTGCGTCCGAGCTCGTCACCGTGACAGATCATCGGCACGCCCTGCGAGAGGAACATCGTCGTGAGGAAGTTCCGCCGCTGCCGGGCCCGGAGTTCGAGGATCGCCGGGTCGTCCGTGGCGCCCTCGACGCCGCAGTTCCACGACCGGTTGTGGCTCTCGCCGTCGTTGTTGTCGTCCTGGTTGGCCTCGTTGTGCTTCTCGTTGTACGACACCAGGTCGTTGAGGGTGAAGCCGTCGTGCGCGGTGACGAAGTTGATGGACGCGACCGGCCGGCGTCCCGACGTCTCGTAGAGGTCCGCCGAGCCGGTGATGCGGGCCGCGAACTCGCCGATGGTGGCGGGCTCGCCGCGCCAGAAGTCGCGGACGGTGTCGCGGTACTTGCCGTTCCACTCCGTCCACTGGGGCGGGAAGTTGCCGACCTGGTAGCCGCCGGGGCCGACGTCCCACGGCTCGGCGATGAGCTTGACCTGCGAGACGATCGGGTCCTGCTGGACGAGTTCGAAGAAGGCGGCGAGGCGGTCGACGTCGTAGAACTCGCGGGCAAGGGTCGAGGCGAGGTCGAAACGGAACCCGTCGACGTGCATCTCGGTGACCCAGTAGCGCAGTGAGTCCATGATCAGCTGCAGGGTGTGCGGGTGGCCGACGTTGAAGGTGTTGCCGGTGCCCGTGTAGTCCATGTAGTACTGCTGGTCGCCGTCGACGAGGCGGTAGTAGGCGGGGTTGTCGATGCCGCGGAAGCTCAGCGTCGGGCCCATGTGGTTGCCCTCGGCGGTGTGGTTGTAGACGACGTCGAGGATCACCTCCATGCCGGCCTCGTGCAGGGCGCGCACCATGGCCTTGAACTCGGCGACCTGGCCGCCGGGGTGGGGGCTCGACGTGTACTTGTGGTCGGGCGCGAGGAACCCGATCGTGTTGTAGCCCCAGTAGTTCGACAGCCCCTTCTCCTGCAGGAACGAGTCGTTGGCGAAGTGGTGCACCGGCATGAGCTCGACCGCGGTGACGCCGAGTGACTTGAGGTGGTCGATCACCGCCGGGTGGGCCATCCCGGCGTAGGTGCCGCGGATGTTCTCGGGCACGTCCGGGTGACTGATCGTCATGCCCTTGACGTGCGTCTCGTAGATGACGGTGTCGGCGTACGGCGTCTTCGGTGGGCGGTCGGTGCCCCAGTCGAAGTAGGGGTTGATGACGACGCACTTGGGCATGTGCGCCGCCGAGTCGTCGTCGTTGCGCGAGTGCTCGTCGCCCCAGTGGTAGCCGAAGACCGACTCGTCCCACTCGATCTTGCCGTCGATGGCCTTGCCGTAGGGGTCGAGCAGCAGCTTGTTCGGGTTGCAGCGCAGGCCGTGCTCAGGGTCGTAGGGCCCGTGGACGCGGTAGCCGTAGCGCTGCCCGGGCTCGATCCGCGGCAGGAAGGCGTGCCAGACGAAGCCGTCGATCTCGGTCAGCTCGACGCGGGTCTCGGTGCCGTCGGCGTCGAAGAGGCAGAGCTCGACGCGCTCGGCGATCTCGCTGAAGAGGGCGAAGTTGGTGCCCGACCCGTCGTAGGTCGCGCCAAGTGGATATGGGTTGCCGGGCCAGACCTCGGGTGCAGATGTCACCTGCGCATCATGCCCACCGGGGTCGCGGCCTCACACCGAGGTGACGCAACCGCCGGGAACGGGACGTCGGTCCCGACTCGGCGCCGGCGCTCAGGCGCTCAGGCGGCGCAGTGGCTGCGCGCGGCGCTCGCGGTGGCCGGGGCGCCGTCCGCCGGTGCGGCGCCGCCGCCGGCCAGGCCCGTGGCGGCGAGGTGCGCCGACGGCGCGCGGCGGTGCAGCACCCAGGCGATGGCGCCGGCGAGCCCCATCGTGGCGGCGCCGGCGAGCACGTCGAGCAGGTAGTGGTTGCCCGTCGAGAGCACGACCACGGTGGTGAGCAGCGGGTACGCGGCGCCGAGCCAGCGGACGACGGGGGTGCGGGCGTGCGTCCAGAGGGCGATGCCGCACCAGAGCGCCCAGCCGACGTGCAGCGAGGGCATCGCCGCGAACTGGTTCGACAGCCCACCAAGGCCGCGGGGGACGCTGCCGTGGTTGCTCCACCAGCCGTAGTCGGCGACCGAGGCGAGGGTGTCGGTGAAGCCGCTGCCCGCCAGCAGTCGCGGGGGAGCGGTCGGCAGGAAGTAGAAGCCGACCAGGCCGATCACCGTGCTCAGCGCGAGCGTCGTGCGGGCCATGCGGTAGTGGGGCGCGTGCTTGAGGAACATCCAGAGCAGCACGGCGGGCGTGACGATGTAGTGCATCGTCGAGTAGAAGTACGCGGCGACGACCTCGAGGAACGTCGAGTGCCGGATCACGTGGTTGAGCCAGCGTTCCGGGTCGAGGTGCCAGGTGGTCTCCCAGTCGAGCAGCGACCGGCCGGTGCGCATGGCCGGACCCGGGTCGCTGTCGGCGACGCCCCGGCTGGCCTCGTAGCTGATGTAGATGACGGCGACGATGAGCAGTTCGCGCGGCCAGCGCAGCGCCGGCGCGGGGAATGCGGCGCCGTGACGCACCCGCGTCCACAGTCGTCGCTGCACCGTCACCCGCCCAGAGTAGTCGTCCACGGCCACCGATCTTGCCGTCAGGTGAACGAACGGGACGATCGTGTCGCGGCCCGGGCTCAGGTCCGCAGCGCGCGCATGACGCCCGCGCGGTCGGTCGTGATGCCGTCGACGCCGGCGGACGCGAGCCGGCGAGCCCGCGCCGTCCGGTTGACCGTCCACGCCACTACTGTCGGGGTGCGCTCGTGCAGCAGTGTGACGGTGGACGCGTCGAGCAGGCTGTGCCGCACGGTGACGCCCGCCTCGGCGAAGTCGTCCGGCGGGGCGGCGAGCACGGCGGCCAGGGGGCCGGGCTCGCCGATGCTGAGCCAGGTCTCGAACCCCGCGGCGCGCAGGCGGTCGAGATCGGCCCGGCGGCCGGTGCTCACGATCGCCCGGGACGGGTCGGGGAAGGCCTCGACGACGAGGTCGACGAGGCGGTCGCGCCGCTCGGGCAGCTTCTCCTTCGGGTCGAGCAGCAGCCGGGCGCCATCCGGCAGCAGCGCCAGCTGGGGGGCGAGCAGCGGCTCGCGGCCGTCCGCGCGGCCCACCCGCAGCCGCCAGCCGTCGTAGCGCACGCGGCCACCGGTGTGCGGCAGCGGCGCGAAGTGCGAGACGACCAGCCCGCGCCGGTCGAACTGCAGGTCGACCTCGAACAGGTCGGCGCCCGCCTCGCGCAGCCGGCGGCAGGCGGCGGCATCCGTGGGCATGCGGTGGGCGACGAGGAGCACGTCGGCACGCTAGCGAGCGCCGTTACCGAGCTCCGGACGCCGGGTAGCCCTTCTGTGCACATCGGCCGGTGTGCGCCGGATGTCCGTCACGGAGGAGCCATGCGCGTCGGAGCGAGCCTGTCGTTGTTCGCACTCGGGGCGATCCTGGCCTTCGCCGTCAGGTCGAACCCGAGCGGTTTCGACTTCAACACGGCCGGCTGGGTGCTGATGTTCGTCGGCGCCGTCGGCGTCGCGCTCACCGCCTGGTGGACCAACCAGCGCCGGACGAGCCAGGTCATCACCCGCACCCCGGCCGGCACCCGCGAGACGATCTACGTGACCCCGAACGAGCCGATCGACTCGTCGCCCCTCTGAGTCGGGCGCCACGCCCGCTCGCGCACCGCGAACCGCTGACATGACCCTCACCGCCGATTCCGCCGCCCGCCCGTCCGGGTGGGTGATCGCATCGCGCTACCGCGAGCGCGAGCGCCTGGGCACCGGCGGGGTCGCCGACGTCTTCGTCGCGACCGACGAGCGTCTCGGACGCGACGTGGCGGTCAAGGTGTTCCGCAGCAGCCTCGACACCATCAGCACCAGTGAGCGCCGCGACGTCGAACTGCGCGCACTGGTGCGGCTCAGTCACCCGAACCTGGTCACCCTGTTCGACGCGTCCGTCGACGGCGCGCAGGACGGCGGTCCGGCGGCGCCGGACTACCTCGTCATGGAGCTGGTGCAGGGCGAGACGCTGGCCGCCGCGCTCGCCCGCGGCCCGCTGGACGTCGAGCGGGTGCGCGAGCTGGGCGTGCAGATCGCGAGCGCGCTGGCGTACGTGCACGACTCGGGCGTCGTGCACCGCGACGTGAAGCCCGCGAACATCCTGCTCGGCACCGACGCGTCCCTGCCCGAGTCGGGCCTGCGGGCGCGGTTGTCGGACTTCGGGATCGCCCGGTTCGTCGGCGGCGCCGAGCTCACCCGCGAGGGGCTCACCGTCGGGACCGCGTCGTACCTCGCGCCCGAGCAGGTGCGCGGGTCGGCCGTCGGACCGGAGGCGGACGTGTACTCGCTCGGCCTCGTGCTGCTCGAGGCGCTCACCGGGCGGCGGGTGTATGACGGCACGGCGATCGAGGCGGCGGTCGCGCGGCTCGCCCGGCAGCCCGAGATCCCGCGCGACCTGCCGATGCCGTGGCCGATTCTGCTCGCGGCGATGACCGCGCTCGACCCGGCCGACCGGCCGACGGCGGCCGAGGTGGCGCGCAGTCTGGGCACGCGCCGGCCGCCGACCGGGCTCGAGGCCACCGGAGCGATGCCGTCGGGCACCGGAGCCCTGGCCGCCGCGACGACGGCCGAGCTCCCTGCCGTGCCGGTCGCCCCGTTCCCGCCGCCGAGGCCGCCCGTCGTCGCGTCGCGCGACACGCACGACGGGTCGCATCGTCGCCGGCGACGCGGCCTCCTGCCGCTCGCCGCGGCGGGCATCGTGGCGGCGTTCGGGGCGGTCGGGTTCGTGCTGGCGTCGGCCGGCTCGACGCCGCCGGCGCCCGGCGGATCGTCGTCGACCGTCGTCCCGGCGCACCACCGGTCGGGTGTCGTCGGTGGCACGGGCGGACGCGGGGTGCAGCCGGCCGCGGTGACGCGGTCCGAGGGAGGGTCGGGGACGACGAGCCACGCGCCCGCCAACCGGCACCGGTCGGGGAGCACGGCGCCCAGCACGGGCACGCGGTCGAGCAGTGCGGCGCCCGTGACCTCCGCGACCACCGGTCCGACCGGTTCGTCCGGGCCGGTCACCGCGAGCACGTCATCGGCGCCGCCCGGCGCGCCGACCACCACCGATGCGCCGCCCACGAGCGCCGCGACGACAACGCCTGCGGGCGATCCGGCCACCGGCACGACAACGGATGGCACGACCGGCACCGATCCGGCGCCCGCGCCCGCAGCGACGTCGAGCGCCGCGGTCGCGGTCACCGGCTGAGTGGCGGCCAGCGGACGTCGGCCCGGCGGTCGCGGGTGCCGTCGGGCGCGGTGCCGGGCGGGACGCGTCCGATGGCGGCCAGGGTGGTGACCTGCCAGTGCGGCGGGACGGCGAACTCGGCGGCGAGGCCGTCGCGGTCGAAGGCCCGGAACTGGCGCATCGCCAGGCCGAGCGCGGCGGCCTGGAAGCCGAGATGGGCGACGGCCTGGCCGAGGTCGTAGAGCGAGAACTCGGAG
>NZ_JBQCEE010000230.1:0-2149 GCF_051960575.1 Jatrophihabitans sp. | reverse complement strand
CCGCCGAGGTGTACCAGGCGATGGGGGAGGCGCGGCCCCACCGTCCGGCGCACGACGCGGCCATGCGCGAGGCCGCCCTGCTCGCCGAGGCGGAGGCCGGGCGCCTCGACACCGCCGCCGTGCGCGCGGTGCTCGCCGTCGCCGGGCACCGTGTGCGGCGCCGGGCCGGTCTGCCGGCCGGTCTCACCGGACGCGAGGTCGAGGTGCTCGCGCTGCTCGTGCGCGGGCTGTCGAACCGGCAGATCGCCGAGACGCTCGTCCTCTCGCCACGCACGGTCGGTAGCCACATCGAGCACATCTACGCCAAGATCGGCGTGAGCACCCGCGGGGCCGCGGCGATGTTCGCGCTGCGCCACGGCCTGGTCGACGCAGCACCCGCCCCGACGAACATCGGGTGATCGCCCGATGTGAGCAGGTGGTCGGCGTCCGTAGACATGCGCCATGACCACTCTCGACGTCCTCCGTGAGGACACCCCGCTCTGGACGACGGGCGGCGTCTTCCTCGACGCGCTCGCCCGCCGTGACTTCGTGGCGCTGGCCGGTGTGCTCGCGCCGGACGTGCGCTTCCGGGCGCTGCTCCCACCTCGTGTCGTCGAGGAGTCGACGGCGGACGCGGCGGTCGACCACTTCCGTCGCTGGTACGGCGACGCGTCGGCGTTCAGCATGGCCGACGCCGCCATCGGTCAGGTCGGCCCCGTGCTGTCGTTGCGCTGGTGTGCCCGGGTCACCGACGCCGCGGGAATGGTGCGCGAACTGGAACAGCACGTCTACGCGCGGGTCGACCAGCGCATCGTCGCGCTCGACCTGCTCTGCTCGGGCATGCACGAGGTGACCACCGATGGCCGGTAAGGCGGTGGTCAGCCTGACCACCGGGCTCGAGGACCCCGAGCGGGTTACCGTCGCGTTCCTCGTCGCGGTCGGTGCCGCCGAGACCGGACGCGAGACGCTGATGTTCCTGACGAAGGAGGCGGTGCGGCTCGTGACGCCGGGCGTCGCGGTGCTGACGGCCTGCGAGGGCTGTCCGCCGCTGCCGTCCCTGCTCGACCGGTTCCGCGCCGCCGGCGGGCGCTACCTGGTCTGCCCGATCTGCGTCGACGCGCGGAAGGTCGACGCCACGACATTCGTCGAGAACGCCGAGCTCGGCGGCACAGTCCCGATGTGGCAGTGGATCGGCGACGAGCCGGCGGTCACCTTCAGCTACTGAGACGGACGGGTCCTGGAGCAGCGAGCCGGCGGCGTCAGCTGAACGGGCTCACCGGCCGCACGAGCCGCGTGCCGTCGACGGTGAGGTCGACCCCCTCGTTGAGGAAGGCGACGAGACCGGCGATCGGCTGCAGCGCGGCCGTGGTGAACGCGTAGCTCCAGGCGGCGTCCGGCACGACCGTGTCGCCCGCGACGGCGTCCCAGTACCCGGTGGTGCGGCCCTTGTAGGGGCACTCGGTGCGGGTCTGGTTCGCCCGCAGCAGGCTCAGGTCGACGTCGGTGGGGTCGAGGTAGTACCGCGTCGGCAACCCGGTCTCGAAGACCAGCACCGGCGATCGCGACTCGGCCAGCACCACGCCGTCGAGCTCGACCCGCACGTGCCGGCTCGACCGCACCGCGTCGACCCGCGTGTACGGGTTGCGCGGGTGCACGTACACCTGCTCGTCCTCCTCGAACCAGGCGTCCAGGGCCGACCATTCGATGCGGGCGGTGCCGGCGAGGCCCGGGACGGCGTCGTCCCCGAACAGGCGGACGACGCCCTCACGCACGGTGTCCCCGACGCGCAGGCCGTGACGCCGCGCGGTGCCGAAGCGCAGGTGCTGCGTCCGGCCCTCGTCGACGAGGACGGACGCGTCGATGTCGGCGACCGGCAGGTAGTACTGCGGGTAGCGCTCGTGCTCCCAGACGTACCGGGCCGCGACGGTGTCGACCACGGTGTGTCCGGCGAGCAGACCGCGCACGCGCCGCGGCGCCGGCTCCACGCGTCCGGTCGTCGCGGCCATGGGCGGGAAGTCGCGCCACGGTTCGGCGGGCGTGCTGTCCTGCGACATGGGGATCCCTTCCGACGGGGCGGGGGGGGGGGGGGGGGGGGGGGGGGGCCCCCGCCCCCCAAAAACAAAGAACGAAAGGTAGTTTTTTTTTTGTTGTTTTATATTTAATTCCCCCC
>NZ_JBQCEE010000229.1:0-3830 GCF_051960575.1 Jatrophihabitans sp. | reverse complement strand
CCGGCTCGATGAGCACCCGCAGGGCGTCCGGGCCGTCGTCGACGTCCTCGAGCAGCGTGGCCGCCGCCTCCTCGAGCTCCTCGGTCGGCGCCTGCGCCTCGATCACGATGAGCCCGGTGTCGCCGTTCCAGGCCAGCCCCATCGCCGCGACGCGGAACTCCTCGTCGATCGGCTGCTCGAGCGCCTCGCTGTCGGGCGGCCCGGCCGGCAGCGCGGTGCCGGTGCGCTCGACGATGTCGTCGAGCAGCTCCTCGAGCCGGTCGGCGAGCACCACCACCTGCTGCTTCTCGAGGGCGACCGACACCACCCGGTTGCCGTCGACGGCCTGCAGGAAGAACGTGCGCTCGCCGGGTGCACCCACCGTCCCGGCGACGAAGCGGCTGGGACGGTCGAAGAGGAACAGCTGGCGCGGCATGATGCCCTCCAGCGTAGTCAGAACCGGTCAGACCGTGCCGCCTCCGGCGCCGCCACCCACCGTCGCATCGGAGGTCCGCCGCCGCCGCGTCCTCTTCGGCGGGACGAGGCCACTGACGTCGCCACCGACGTCGTTCATCCGCACCACGAACGGCCGCGTGGCCGTGTAGCGCACCACCGACACCGAGCACGGGTCGGGCACGATCCGCTGGTACTGGTCGAGGTGCAGGCCGAGCGCGTCGGCGAGGATCGCCTTGATCACGTCGCCGTGCGTGCACGCCACCCAGACCGCGTCGTCGCCGAGCCTCTGGTCCCAGTCGCGCACGGCGGCGATCGCCCGCGACGACATCTCCGGCAGGCTCTCGCCGTTCGGGAACCGCACGGCCGACGGCTGTGCCTGGACGACCTTCCACAGCGGGTCCTTGACGAGGTCCTTGATCGCCTTGCCCGTCCAGTCGCCGTAGCCGCACTCGATGAGCCGGTCGTCGACGTGCCAGGCGGGGTCCTTCGCCTGCGCCTCGCGCACCGCGGTCGCCGTCTCGACGCACCGCTCGAGCGGGCTGGTGACGACGGCGGTCAGCGGCACCGCGGCGAGCCGCTGCGCGAGCGCCTCGGCCTGCTTGATCCCGCGATCGTCGAGGTGCAGGCCGGGCGCGCGGCCGGCGAGCACCGGACCGGTCTTCGCGGTGAGCCCGTGCCGGACGAGCAGCAGCGTCGACATCAGCGGGTGGCGTGCAGGACGCCGGCGGAGAGCAGCACGATCAGCAGTATGCCGAGCGCGATCCGGTAGCCGATGAAGATCATCGTGCTGTGCCGCGCGATGTAGCGCATCAGCCACGCGATCGACGCGAAGCCGACGACGAACGCGACGATGGTCGCCACGATGGTGACGCCGGCGCCCGGCGCGTTTCTGTCGCCGGCGTGCGAGTAGGCCTCGTACAGGCCCGAGAGCAGCACCGCGGGGATCGACAGCAGGAACGAGAACCGCGCCGCCGTCGGCCGGTCCAGCCCGCGGAACAGCCCGGCCGTGATCGTGCTGCCCGAGCGCGAGACACCCGGGATGAGCGCCAGCGCCTGCGCACCGCCGATCGCCACGGCGTCCGTGGTCGTGATCTGCGCCTCGCCCCGTACCCGTGTGCCGACCCGCTCGGCCACCAGCAGCACCAGCGCGAGCACGATGAGCGCGGACGCGATGAGCCACAGGTTGTGGGCACCGGTCTCGATCTGGTGCTTGAACACCAGGCCCAGGATCCCGATCGGGATCGTCGCGAGGATGAGGTACCACCCCATGCGGTACTCGTGCGACCCGCGCACGTCCTTAGCCACGATGCCGCGGAACCAGGTGCGGGTGACGTTCCAGAGGTCGCGCCAGAAGTACAGGACGATCGCCAGGGTGGTGCCGAGCTGGATGACGGCGGTGAACGCCGCGCCCGGGTCGTTGGGGATGTCCTGGTTGTAGTTCAGGTGCCAGTCGAACAGCGCGGGGACGATGCGCAGGTGGGCCGTCGACGAGATCGGCAGGAACTCGGTGAGCCCCTGGACGAGCCCGAGGATCACGGCCTGGACGAAGGTCACGAGGCGACGCCGCTGCGGTCGAGGGCCTCGGCGGCGGCACGGATCGAGGTCAGCTTGTCCTCCAGGGTCGCGCCGGTCGGCATGACGTTGAGCGTGGTGACGCCGACGGACGCGAACTCGGCGAGCCGGTCGGCCAGGCGCGGGACAGGCCCGAGCAGCGAGGTGGCGTCGATGAACTCGAACGGCACCGCCGCGCCCGCGGCGGCGTAGTCGCGCGCGAGATAGCGGTCCTGCACCTCGGCGGCGGCGTCGGCGAAGCCCATGCGCACGGCGAGGGCGTTGTAGAAGTTCTGCTCGCGACTGCCCATGCCGCCGACGTAGAGGGCGGCGTAGCCGCGCAGCGGGTCGGCGCAGGCGGCGAGGTCGTCACCGACCGAGACGCCCATCGACGGCGCGATGTCGAAGCCGTCGAGGGTCCTGCCCGCCTTCTCGCGTCCGGCGCGCAGGTGCACCAGCTGCTCGTCGGCGAATGCGGCGTTGAAGAACACCGGCAGCCAGCCGTCGGCGATCTCGCCGGTGAGCTCGAGGTTCTTCGGCCCGATCGCCGCGAGGTAGAGCGGGATGTCGGCGCGCCGAGGGTGCACCTGGAGGAACAGCGCCTTGCCCGGCCCGTCGGGCAGTGGCAGCCGGTAGGTCTCGCCGTCGTAGCGCACGCGCTCGCGGCGCAGCGCGAGGCGCACGATGTCGACGTACTCGCGGGTGCGGGCCAGCGGCTTGGCGAACCGCACGCCGTGCCAGCCCTCCGACACCTGCGGCCCGCTGACGCCCACGCCGAGGCGGAAGCGTCCCTTCGAGAGCATGTCGAGCGACGCCGCGGTCATCGCGGTCATCGTCGGCGTCCGGGCCGGGATCTGCAGGATCGCGCTGCCCACGTCGATCCGCTTGGTGCGGGCGGCCAGCCAGGTGAGCGCGGTGACCGCGTCCGACCCGTAGGCCTCGGCGACCCAGGCGCACGCGAACCCGAGCCGTTCGGCCTCCTGCACCAGCGTCACGGTGTCGTCGAACGCGTCCCAGCCCCAATATCCGACGTTGATCCCCAGGCGCACCCGCGCAGCCTACCGAGGGCGGTAGTTTGGCTCGCCGTGGAGCAACGCATGGTGGGCCGCAGCGGCCTGCGGGTGTCGAACCTCGGTCTCGGGACGATGACGTGGGGTGTCGAGACCGACGCGGACGACGCCGCCGCGCAGCTGCTGACCTTCCACGAGCACGGCGGCACCCTCGTCGACACCGCCGCGTCGTACGGCTACGGCGAGGCCGAGTCGATCCTCGGCTCGCTGCTCGGCGACCTCGTGCCGCGCGACGACCTCGTCATCGCCACCAAGGCCGGCATCACCCGCCGCCGCGAGGACAACGGCCGGCTGGTCGACGCGTCGCGCAACGCCCTGCTGCGCCAGTTGGACGCGTCGCTGCGCAAACTCGGCACCGACCACGTCGACCTGTTCTACGTCCACACCGTCGACGACACCGTCCCGTTCGACGAGACGCTCGGCGCGCTCGACCACGCGGTCGGCTCGGGCCGCGCGCGCTACGTCGGCGTGTCGAACTACTGCGGCTGGCGCTTGGGCCGTGCGGTGTCATGGCAGGCGGCCGTCTCGGGCCGCGCGCCGATCGTGGCCAACCAGGTGCGGTACTCCCTGGTCGACCGGGGCGTGGAGCGCGAGGTGGTGCCCGCGGCGCAGGCGTTGGGCGTCGGCGTCTTCCCGTACTCGCCGCTCGGCGGCGGCGTCCTCACGGGCAAGTACCGCGGCGGCGTCCCGGCAGATTCGCGGGCCGCGGCGGCGCGCCCGCTGCCCATGCAAGAGGTCGCGGCGGCGGCCGGCATCGTCGAGGCGGTGGCCACC
>NZ_JBQCEE010000228.1:0-3320 GCF_051960575.1 Jatrophihabitans sp. | reverse complement strand
CGTGTACGGCGCCCGCCGCTGGATCGACCTCGGCCCGCTGCAGCTGCAGCCCTCGGAGTTCGCCAAGGTCGCCATGCTGCTCTGGGGCGCCGACCTGCTCGCGCGCAAGCAGCAGCTCGGCACGCTGACCCGGGCCCGGCACCTGTTCGTGCCGCTGCTGCCGGGCTTCGCGTTCGTCGCCGGGCTGGTCATGCTCGAGCCCGATCTCGGCACCACCTGCTGCTACATGCTGATCCTGCTCGGCCTGCTGTGGATGATCGGCATGCCGCTGCGCTACTTCACGTCCGTGCTGCTGCTCGTCGCCGGCGCGGTGTCGCTGATGGCGGTCACGGCGTCCTACCGGTTCCAGCGCCTCACCTCGTTCCTCGACCCGTTCAAGGACGCGAAGGGCAGCGGCTACCACGCCGTCGAGGGCATCTACGCGCTGTCGTCCGGCGGCATCTTCGGCGTCGGGCTCGGGCAGGGCACCAGCAAGTACGGCTGGGTGCCGAACGCGAACTCCGACTACGTGTTCGCGATCGTGGGGGAGGAGCTCGGCCTGCTCGGCTGCCTCGCCGTGCTCGGGCTGTTCGGCCTGCTCGCCTACGCGGGCATGCGCGTCGCGCGCCGCAACGCCGACCCGTTCGCCCGGCTGGTCGCCGGCGCGGCGACGGTGTGGCTCTGCGGTCAGGCCGTCATCAACGTCGGGTACGTGACGGCGCTGCTGCCGGTCACCGGCATCCCGCTGCCGTTCATCTCCGCCGGTGGCACGTCGCTGCTGGTCACCTTCTTCGTGCTCGGCATGCTCGTGTCGTTCGCGCGTCACGAGGCGCCGGCCGTCGCCGCGGCCCGTCGTGCCGAGCGGCTCGGGCGGCGCACGCGGCTCGAGCGGTGGGCCCGCATCCCGGTGCCGGTGGCGTACACGCCGCCGAAGCGCCGGTCGGGTGCCGCCGCCGCGCCGGGTGTCGTGCGCAGCCTCGGCCCGCGTCCGGCGGCCGGGCGGGCGCACGCCGCGCACCCGGCGGCGCCGGCCCATCCCGCGCGGGCGGCCGCCCGCCCGGTGCGATCGGCGGCGACGCCCTCCCGTCCGGCCGGCCCGCTTCGTCCGACCGGCACCGAGACTCGGGGGAGCCGGCCGCGGTGACCAGCTACTCCGTCGTCGTCGCCGGCGGCGGCACGGCCGGTCACATCGAGCCGGCGATGAACCTCGCCGACGCCGTGCGCCGTCTCGACCCCGACGTGCGGGTGACCGCGCTGGGCACCGAGAAGGGGCTCGACACCGCGCTCATCCCGGCGCGTGGGTACCCGCTCGAACTGGTGCCGCCGGTGCCGCTGCCACGCCGGGTGAACCGCGCGCTCGTGGCCACGCCAGGTCGGGTGCGCGTCGCCGTCGACGCCGCGGCGCGGGTGCTCGAGCGCACGGAGGCCGACGTCGTCGTCGGCTTCGGCGGCTACGTCGCCGTGCCGGCCTACCTCGCCGCGCGCCGGCAGCGCGTGCCGATCGTGGTGCACGAGGCGAACGCGAAGCCCGGGCTGGCCAACCGCATGGCCGCCCGCATGACACCACACGTCTACACCGCGTCGCCGCGCGCGCGCCTGCCGCACGCCGAGCTGATCGGCATGCCCCTGCGGCCGGCGATCGCCGGCCTCGACCGGGCCGCGCTCCGGGCCGAGGGGCGTGAGCGGTTCGGGCTGCGTCCGGACGCCCCGACGCTGCTCGTCTTCGGCGGCTCGCAGGGCGCCCAGTCGATCAACCGGGCGATGTCGGGTGCGGCCGAGGCGCTGCGGGAGGCCGGCGTCCAGGTGCTGCACGTCATCGGCCCGAAGAACACGCTCGACATGCCGGCCGGCGAGCCGCCGTACGTGGTCGTGCCGTTCGTCGAGCAGATGGAGTACGCGTACGCGGCCGCCGACTTCGCGCTGTGCCGCTGCGGCGCCATGACGTGCGCGGAGCTCTCGGCGGTCGGACTGCCCGCCGCCTACGTCCCGTACCCGGTCGGCAACGGCGAGCAGCGGTTCAACGCGCTGCCGATCGTGCAGGCCGGCGGGGGTCTGCTGGTCGCCGACGGTGACCTCACGCCGTCCTGGATCGTCGAGCAGGTCGTGCCCCGGCTGACCGATGCGGCCACCCGCGAGCGCATGTCCGCGGCGGCCGAGCAGGCCGGCGCGCGCGACGGCGACGTCGTGCTGGCCCGGCACGTGCTCGAGGTCGCGGCGGCGCACCATGGCTTGCAAGGACGCGGTTCAGGAGGACGCCGATGACGCCCACCGCCGACCACGCGGGCGACCGCCCCGACGACTGGGCCGCGCCGGGTGCGGCCCTCGTGCGCAGCGCCGCCACCGACGTCGTGCCGCCGCTCGCCGAGCTCGGACGCGTGCACATCATGGGCATCGCCGGCTCGGGCATGAGCGCGCTCGCCCGCATCCTGCTCGAGCGCGGGCTGGCCGTGAGCGGCTGCGAGGCCCGCGAGTCGATCACCGTGCAGGGGTTGCGCGCGCTCGGCGCCGAGGTGCTCATCGGGCACTCGCCGAGCCACCTCGACGACGCCGACACCTTCGTCTACACGACCGCGATCAACCCGAAGCACGAGGAGTTCGTGGCGGCACGGGCGAGCGGCAAGCCGGTGCTGCGGCGCGCGGCGGCGCTGGCCGCGGCCCTCGAGGACAAGCGCTGCGTGGCCGTGTCAGGCACGCACGGCAAGACGTCGACGACCTCCCTGCTCACCGTGGCGGCACAGGCGTGCGGTGTCGATCCCTCCTTCGCCATCGGTGGCAACCTCTACGAGACCGGCAAGAACGCCCACCTCGGTACCGGCGACCTCGCCATCGTCGAGGCCGACGAGAGCGACGGCTCGTTCCTGCTCACCCGGCCCGCGCTGGCCGTCGTCACCAACGTCGAGGCCGACCACCTCGAGAACCACGGCGACCTCGAGGGCATCTTCCGGGCCTTCGAGCTGTTCGTCGACCGCATCGACCCGGCCGGCCTGCTGCTGTGCTGCGCCGACGACGCGGGCGCGCGGCGGATCGCCGACTACGGCCGGTCGATCGGCCGGCGGGTCGTCACCTACGGCGAGTCGGCCGACGCCGACGTGCGGGTGAGCGACATCGACACCCGCGCCGACGGCGTCACCTTCACCGTGACGCGGCCGGGTCAGGCGCCGCTGCCGGTGACCGTCGGCTCGCTCATCGGCCGGCACATGGCGCTCACCGCCACGGCGGCGCTCGTGCTCGCGGCCGACCTCGGCCTGGACGTCGACGCCGCGGCGGCCTCGTGGGCGGGCTTCGGCGGCGTCCACCGCCGCTTCGAACCGCACGGCGAGGGCGGGGGAGTGCGCGTGTAC
>NZ_JBQCEE010000227.1:0-8743 GCF_051960575.1 Jatrophihabitans sp. | reverse complement strand
GCACCACGGGGTGGTCGGTGGTCTGCGGTGCCGGATCGGTGGTCGGTGACCCCAGCCGCATCGGCTCGCCGGTCACCGGCAGGTTGTCCTTGATCGCGATCGGCACGCCCGCCAGCGGCAGGTCGGCGCGGTCGGCCCGCGCGTCGACCGCGTCGGCCTCGAAGCGGGCGGCCTCGGCCCGGACGAGCTGGAACGCGCCGATGCGGGCGTCGCGCTCGCCGATGCGTCGCAGCGCCTCCTCGACCTGCTCGCGCGCGGTCGTCGCGCCGCCGCGCACGGCGGCCGCGATGTCGGTGACGGTCCAGTCGGTCATCGTCGAAATGTATCGACCGGTCGTGACAGCCTGGGCGGGTGATCGGCGAGCAGTGGCGGGCCCGGCGTCCGGCGACCGACCTCGTGCACCTGGACAGCGCGGCGGCGAGCCGCCAGTCGGAGGCGACGCTCGCCGCGACCGCGGCGCACGCCCGTCTGGAGGCGGTCGAGGGCGCCTACGTGGCGCAGGCGGCGGCCGGGCCGGCGATCGAGGCTGGACGCGCGCGGCTGGCCGCGCTGCTCGGCCACCAGGCCGACGGCACCGCGTTCGTCGAGGGCGCGTCCGCCGCCCTGGCCGCCCTGCTGCGGGTCTGGCCGCTCGCGCCCGGCGCGCGGGTCGCGGTGGCGCCCTCGGAGTGGGGGCCGAACGTCGAGGCGTTCACGGCGGCCGGGTACCGGCTGACGGCGTTGCCGGTCGACGGCGCCGGTCTGGTCGACGTCGACGCGCTGCAGCGGCAGCTGCGCGCCGACCCGCCCGCCCTCGTGCACCTCGTCCAGGCCGCCTCGCACCGCGGGCTCGAGCAACCGGTGGCCGCCGTCGTGGCGGTGGCCCACGCCGCGGGCGTGCCGGTGTGGGTCGATGCGGCGCAGGCGCTGGGGCACGTCGACACCGCGACCGGGGCCGACGCCGTGTACGCGACCAGCCGCAAGTGGCTGGCCGGGCCGCGGGGCGTCGGCGTGCTCGCGATCGCCGAGCCGCACTGGCCGGCGCTGCGCGTCGTGCCGCCGCGGCTCGAGGCGCCCGGCCTGCCGCCGGTGCGCTACCTCGACTCGCACGACGCCCACGTCGCCGGACGCGTCGGCCTGGCCAACGCCGTCGGCGAGCTCTGGGCCGACGGCCCCGAGGTCGTGCGCGACCGGCTCGCCGAGGTGGCGCAGCGCACCCGGACAGCGCTGGCCGAGGTGCCGGGCTGGCGGGTCGACGACGGCACCACGGCCATCGTCGCGCTGACCCCGACGGCCGGGCAGGACGTCGCCGCGACGCGAGCCCGGCTGCTCGAGCACCGGGTGCTCACGACGGTGTCGTCGACCCCGCGCGCGGCCGAGCTCGACGGCCCCTCGTTGCGGGTCAGCCCGCACGTCGATGCCGACGAGGCGGCGCTCGACCGGCTCGTCCGCGGCCTTTGTCACACCCTCGTGTAAGGGTTTCGCAACCTGCCGGTGGTTGCCGCTGCCGCAGCTGAGGACAAGACTCGAACGTGAGGACGGTCCGACCCACGCCGGGAGGCGCGGTCGTGCCGCCCCCGCACCGACCCGCGGTCGCCCCCGCGACCCGTCCCGACCAGGATGGGGCGGAATGACCGCCAGCAGACCACATGCCGCCGTCGAACCACTGCTCGATCTCGAGACCGCCGCGGCCCACATCGCCGACGTCGCCCTGACCGACGGGCCGGTCCGGCTCGTCGGGCTCGAGCTCGAGGCGCACCTCGTCCCGCTCACCGAGCCCGGTCGCAGGCCCGACGGCGCAAGCGTCGAACGCCTGCTCGCCGACCTGCCGCCGCTGCCCCGCCGCAGCCGGGTGACCGAGGAGCCGGGTGGGCAGATCGAGTTGTCGACCCCGCCGGCCGCCTCGCTCGAGCGGGGGGTCGCCGACCTGCGCGCCGACCGGGCGGCGCTGCGCGCGGCGCTCGCCGAGCGGGGCCACGCCAGCGCGGCGATCGGGGCCGACCCGGCGCGTCCGGTGATCGTCGTGAACCGGGCTCCGCGCTACGCGGCGATGCAGCGGCACTGGACGACGGTCGGCTGCTCGGCCGCCGGGCGCAGCATGATGGCCGCGACCGCGGCGCTGCAGGTGAACCTCGACGCCGGGCCGCGGGCCGGCTGGGCGCGGCGGGTCGAGCACCTGCACCGCCTCGGCCCCGCGCTGCTCGCCCTGTCGGCGTGCTCGCCGATGCTGGCCGGGCAGGCGTCCGGCTGGGCCTCGATGCGCCAGCAGATGTGGGCCGGCATCGATCAGCACCGCGCCGGACGCATCGGCGCGGGCGATCCGGTCGAGGCCTGGACGCGCTACGCCCTCGCGGCGCCGGTGATGCTGGTGCTCGACGAGCACGGCGGGGGCGCCGAGCCGGTGCCCTCGCGGGTGAGCTTCGCGTCGTGGATCACGGGCGCGGCCAAGCTGCTGCGCCGCCCGACGCTGCGCGACCTCGACCACCACCTCACCACGCTGTTCCCCGCCGTGCGGCTGCGCGGCTACCTCGAGGTGCGCTACCTCGACGCCGTGCCCGACCGGTGGTGGCCTGGGCTCGCCGCGATCGTCGCCACGCTGGCCGACGACCCCGTCGCCGTAGACCTCGCCGACGAGGCGTGCGAACCGGTCGCCGACGCGTGGCTCGCCGCGGCCCGCGACGGGCTGGCCGACGCCGCGGTCTGGCGTGCGGCGCGCGCGTGTGCCCGGATCGCCGCCGACCGCGCCCCGGCCGATGTCGCCGGGTGCGTCGCCTCGTACGCCGAGCTCGTCGAGCGCCGCCGCACCCCCGGCGACGAGCTGCGCGAGCGACTCGCCGCCGCCGACCCCGTGCACGTGCTGCGGGAGGTCGCCGATGCCTGACCAGGTCACGCGTCCGGAGGTCACCCAGGACGAGCTCGCCCTGGCCCTCGACCGCGCGCGGCAGCGCACGCTGCTGCTCACCGACCTCGACGAGCGCGAGCTGACCACGCAGCACAGCCCGCTGATGAGCCCGCTGGTCTGGGACCTCGCCCACATCGGTCAGCAGGAGGACCTCTGGCTGCTGCGCGGCGGCCGGGCCGAGGCGCAGGGGTTGTTGCCCGCACAGATCGAGCGGCTCTACGACGCCTTCGAGCACCCGCGGGCGACACGCGTGCAGCTGCCGCTGCTGCCGGCCCCCGAGGCGCGCGCCTTCCTGCGCGACGTGCGCGGGCGGGTGCTCGACCGGCTCGCGCACGCCGACGACCTCTTCGCCTTCGCGATGGTCGAGCAGCACGAGCAGCAGCACGTCGAGACGATGCTCGCCACGCACCAGCTGCGCGACGGCGAGCCGCTGCTGGGCACCGGCGCCGCGCTGCCGCCCGGTCGGCCGGTGCCGCACGACGCGGTGCTCGTGCCCGGCGGCGAGTTCGTGCTCGGTGTCGACGGCGCCGACGAGCCCTGGTCGCTCGACAACGAGCGCCCGGCACACGTCGTCGACCTGCCCGCGTTCCGCATCGGCCGGGTGCCGGTGACGAATGCCGAGTGGCAGACGTTCATCGACGCCGGCGGCTACGACCAGCCGCGCTGGTGGTCGGCACGCGGCTGGCAGCACCGCCTCGAGGCCGGGCTCGAGCGGCCGCAGTTCTGGTCGGCCGACGGGTCGCGTCGCCGCTTCGGCACCGTCGAGGACATCCCGCCGGACGAACCGGTGCAGCACGTCTGCTGGTTCGAGGCCGAGGCCTACGCGGCGTGGGCGGGCGCCCGGCTGCCCACCGAGCAGGAGTGGGAGAAGGCCTGTGTCTGGGACCCTGCGCTCGGCCGGCGACGGCGCTGGCCGTGGGGATCGACACCGCCCTCGACGGATGTTGCGAACCTGGACGGTGCCGCGCTCCGGCCGGCGTCCGTCGGGGCGTACCCGGCCGGTGCCTCGGCGTACGGCGTCGAGCAGGTCATCGGTGACGTCTGGGAGTGGACGTCGTCGGACTTCGTGCCGTGGCCGGGCTTCACGCCGATGCTCTACCGGCAGTATTCCGAACCGTTCTGGGGTGGCGACTACAAGGTGCTGCGCGGCGGTTCGTGGGCGGTGGGCGGCAACGCGATCCGGCCGTCGTTCCGCAACTGGGACCATCCGATCCGCCGGCAGATCTTCTGCGGCGTGCGGCTCGCCTGGGACGCCGCACCCGGAGGCTCGACGGATGTGTAGGCATCTGGCGTGGCTCGGCGCGCCACGCACCGCACACGAGCTGGTGCTCGCGCCCGAGTTCGGCCTGCTGCGGCAGTCGTACCAGCCGCGGCGGCAACGGCACGGGCTCATGAACGCCGACGGTTGGGGCGTCGGGCTCGTCACCGACGACGGCGTGCATCGCTGGCGCTCGAGCCGACCGCTGTGGTCGGACGCGTCCTTCGCCTCGATCGCGCCACTGCTGCGCTCGGGATGCGTCGTCGCCGCGGTGCGCAGCGCCACCGCCGGCATGCCGATCGACGAGACCGCCACCGCGCCGTTCACCGACGGGCGCTGGCTGCTCTCGCACAACGGCCGCGTCGACCGCTCGGTTCTGGCGAGCGCACCGCGCGCGGAATCGGTCTGCGACTCGGCCCAACTCGCCGCACTCGTCTTCGCGACCGGTGTCGCGCACCTCGCCGAGATCGTGGTCGAGGTCGGCGCGAAGGACCCCGCCGCACGGCTCAACCTGCTGCTCGCCGACGGCGAGCGGGTGCTCGCCACCACCTGGGGCGACACCCTGTCCTACCTCATCGCCGCCGACGGCATCGCCGTCGCGAGCGAGCCCTTCGACGACGATCCGGCCTGGGTCGACGTCCCCGACCGGTCCCTGCTCGAGGCGACGCCGCAGGGCGTCACCGTCACGCCACTGGAGAGCCCCGCATGAGCATCGCCACCCTGCTCGACCCGACCGATCTCGCCGCGGCGATGGCCCGCGACGTGCGCGCCGGCCTCACGTCCACCCCGAAGGTGCTGCCGCCGAAGTACTTCTACGACGCGCGCGGCAGCGAGCTGTTCGACGAGATCACCCGGCTGCCCGAGTACTACCCGACCCGCACCGAGCGGTCGATCCTCGTCGCGCGCGCCGCCGAGATCGCCGCCATCACGCGGGCCGACACCCTCATCGAGCTGGGCAGCGGCACGTCCGAGAAGACCCGGCTGCTGCTGTCGGCGCTGCGCGACGCCCGCACGCTCGAGCGCTTCGTGCCGTTCGACGTCGACCCCGCCGTGCTGCTCGAGGCGAGCGAGGCCGTTGCGGCCGAGTACCCGGGCGTGGCCGTCGAGGCCGTGGTCGGCGACTTCGAGCGCCACCTGCCGGCCCTGCCGCGCCATCCGCAGGGATTGCTGGCATTCCTCGGCTCGACCGTCGGCAACCTCGACCCGCAGCAGCGCCGCGCGTTCTTCACCGACGTGCGCACCGCCCTCGACACGGGCGGGGCGTTCCTGCTCGGCACCGATCTCGTGAAGGACACCGACCGGCTCGTCGCCGCCTACGACGACGCCGCCGGGGTGACCGCGCAGTTCGACAAGAACGTGCTGGCGGTGATCAACCGGGTGCTCGGCGGCACCTTCGATCTCGACGCCTTCGACCACCTGGCGCTCTACGACGCCGAGCACGAGTGGATCGAGATGCGGCTGCGCTCGCGCGAGGACCAGGTCGTGCGCGTCGCCGACCTCGGCCTCGAGGTGCACTTCACCGCGGGCGAGATGATGCGGACCGAGATCTCGGCGAAGTTCCGCCGCGAGCGGGTCGAGGCCGAGCTGGCCGCGTGCGGGCTGTGTCTCACGCACTGGTGGACCGACCCGGCCGGCGACTTCGCCCTCTCCCTGTCCGTCCCCGTCTGAAGTACCGCTCAGCGCGGGCGGGCGTGCGGGGTCGAGACCGGGCAGGCGGGCGCGTCGGTCGCCGGATCGACGACGGTGGTGCGGCGGGCGCGCGCCTCGGCGTCCGAGATGAGCAGCGCCGACAGCACGCCACCCGCCGCGCAGAGCCCGGCGGCGATGAGCACCGCGGTGTGGAAGCCGTCGGACAGTGCGGCGGGGTGGCGGTAGGCGGCGGCGGTGATGCCCGCAAGCCCGGGCAGCACCGCGACGGCCAACAGACCGGCGACGCGGGCGACGTCGTTGTTCACCGCGGACGCGATACCGACGAGGTGACCTGGCGCGGCGGCGAGCACGGTCGCGGTGAGCGGCGCGACCGTCGCCGACAGGCCGAGCGCGAAGACGAGCACCGCCGGCAGCACATCGGCGACGTAGCTCGCATGGGCGCCGACGCGCGTCATGAGCGCGAGGCCGAGGCCCGCGACGATCGGCCCGACCGTCATGGGCAGCCGCGGGCCGATGCGCTGGGCGAGGCGTCCCATGCGGGCCGACAGCAGCAGCATCACGACCGTCACCGGCAGCAGGGCTGACCCGGCCGCGACCGGCGCGAAGCCGGACACCCGCTGCAGCTGCACCGGCAACAGGAAGAACGCACCCGACAGCGCCGCGTAGACGGCGAGCGTCACCGCGTTTGCCGCGCTGAACTGCCGTGACGAGAACAGGCCGAGCGGCATGAGCGGGGCCGGCGTGCGCGCCTCCCACACCCCGAAGCCGACGAGCAATGCCGCCCCGACCACGACCTCGACGGCCGCCGCGCTCGTCCACCCGCCGGACGCACCGGTGAGCCCGTAGACGAGCGCGGCGAGGCCGGCGGCCGCAAGCACCACCCCGACGACGTCGACCCTGCCGCTCGCGTCCTCGTCGCGGGTCTCGGGCACGAACCGCCGCGCCAGCACGATCACCGCCAGCGCCATCGGCACGTTGATCAGGAACGCGATGCGCCAGCCCCAGGACGCAGCGCCGATGAGCACGCCGCCGAGCACCGGCCCGATCGCGGTCGCGATGCCGCCGAGTCCCGACCACGCACCGACGGCCGCCGCCCGGTCGGCCGGCACGAACACCGCTTCGAGGATCGCGAGCGAGCCCGGTGTCAGGAGTGCCGCGCCGACCCCCTGCAGTGCGCGCAAGGCGATGAGCGGACCGCTCGTCGGCGCCGCCGCACAGCCGACCGACGCGATCGTGAACCAGACGACCCCGAGCAGGAAGATGCGCCGGCGGCCGAGCCGGTCGCCGAGCGATCCGCCGAGCAGCAGCAAGCCGCTCAACGTCAGCGTGTACGCGTTGACCGTCCACTGCAGCGCGGTGAGGCCGGCGTGCAGATCGGTACCGATGCGCGGCAGCGCGACGTTGACGATCGTGCCGTCGAGCTGGGCCATGCCACTGCCCAGGATGGTCGCGGCCAGCACGCTGCGTCCCTGCGCGGTCTTCAGTCGGACGTCGGTCACTCGGGCGACGGTAACGGGCCGGCCGACGAGTTGGGGAGGCGAACGGGCCGACGCAGCGAAGTTCAGCAAACGCGCCCTTATCGGCATCGTGTCAACAGACCCGAAACCGTTACGTCACAACGATTTTCATGGTTTGATCGCTTGTTTTCGAACGTTCCTTCGGGTAGACTGACGGCATGGTGGCACCGGCGGTCGAGGCGTGGACGCTGCCCGCCGGGCACGCCGAACTCGACCGGATGCTGGCGGCGTCGACGGCCCTCGCGTCCGAGGCCGAGCTGCTGGACGCGGTCCGGTCGGCCGAGGCGCTGCGGTGCAGGTTGGCGGCGTTGGACGCGGCGGTGATCGCGGAGGTCGAGCGGCGCGGGCTCGCCGGGAAGCACTCGCAGAAGACGACGAAGGCGCTGCTGCGCTCGGTGCTGCGGATCCACCCCGCCGACGCGGCGAACCGGGTCAAGGCCGCGCTCGCGGTCGGGCCGCGGCAGGCGATGACCGGCGAGCCGCTGCCGGCCCGGTTCCCGCAGGTCGCCGCCGCCCTCGCCGCCGGTGCCGTGAACCCCGAGCACGCCCGCACGATCACCGACTGCATCGACACCCTCCCCGACGGGGTGCGGGAACGGGCGCACGACCACGTGGAGGCGCTGCTGCTGCGCGAGGCCGCCGAGTCCGACCCCGGCGTGGTGCGGCAACTCGGCCAGCAGGTGCACACCCACCTCGACCCCGACGGCCGCCTCCCCGGCGACCGCACCAGCCAGCGTGACCGCGGCCTCGACCTCCGTGTGCGGGCCGACGGGTCGTCGGTGCTGCACGGCGACCTCACCCCCGAAGCGACCGAGCGGCTCCGCACCCTGCTCGACGCGATCACCCACCCCCGCACCCTCGACCCCGACACCAGCACCACCGACACGGCTGCCGAGTCGGCCGCCGGCGCGGGCGGGACGGCTGCGGGCGCGCTGGACGACGAGGGCATGGTGACGCCGCCGCGGGCCAGCGGCCCGGTCCGGGACACCCGGTCGGCGAGCCAGCGCCGCCACGACGGGTTCCTGCAACTGCTGCGGCTGCTCCAGGCCAACGCCGCGACACCGACCGGTGGCGGGGTGCACACCACCGTCGTGCTCACCCTGCCCGCCGAGGACTGGCTGGCCGGGACCGGCGTCGCCCGCACCGGCCACGGCGACCTCATCAGCACCGCCGAAGCGATCCAGTGGGCCGGCGGCAACCCCAACGTCCTCGGCGTCGCCCTCGACAGCCTCCACGGGATCCTGGCCTACAGCGAGCGGTCCCGCTGCTTCCACGAACAACAACGCCTCGCCATGCTCGCCCGCGACGGTGGCTGCACCTTCCCCGACTGCGACGCCCCCATCGCCTACCTCGAAGCCGACCACATCACCCCCTGGATCGTGACCGGCCGCACCTGCGTCGACGACGGCCACCTCGTCTGCGTCTTCCACCACCGCA
>NZ_JBQCEE010000226.1:0-3075 GCF_051960575.1 Jatrophihabitans sp. | reverse complement strand
ACCACCGGGTCGAGAAGGACAAGGACAACCACGGCCGGATCTTCGTGCACTTCAGCTGGAAGTGATCCCGTGCGCCGGTGTCCTCGGCGCGTCCAGCCGACCTACGTCGCAGCGTCGGCGGTACGGCGGCGGCCCTGGTGCACCGCGGCGACGATCAGCAGCGCCAGCAGGAACACGACGAGCAGCACGGGCGACAGCACCAGCAGCAGCACGGCGGCGACCGCGGCCGAGATCATGGCGGCACGGACCGCCGTCGTCGCCTCACTCCACGCGCCCTTGATCGCTGCAGTGACGGGGTTGTCGTGATGGACGACCGCCTCGACCGCATCGGCACCCGCGGCCTTCATCGCGCCGCCGCCGTCCGCCAGTTGCTCGAGACCCGCGTCGGCCGCGGCGACCAGCGCGCCGGGCGCTGTGCCACCGGCAGCGCCCTGGTGCTGTCCGCCCCAGGCGGTGAGCTTGTGCTCCAGCTTCGCCACCGCGAACCGGCCGGCCGCGTCGGCCAGAAGCCCGAAGGCACCGGTCGGGGCGTGCTGCGCTCGATCCCGCTCCACCGTCGATGCGTTCATGGTGGTGGTGTACCCACGGGGTGCCGGCGTCACGTCCACGGCATAGGTTCGCGTCGTGCCGAAGCAGATCAAGGGCAATCCGCGGCGGAAGCCGCCGGACCCCACGCCCGGTCACGAGGTGATCGGGGCCTGGTTCGCCGACGTCGCCCCACGCGTGCGCCCGCTGGTCAGTGTCGTCGACGAGGCGGTGCGCGAGACCCTCGACGGCCTCGAGTACGCGGTCAAGTTCCACCGCGCGTTCTACGGCCTGCCCGACCTCGGCTGGGTCATCGAGGTCGCGCCCTACCAGCTCTCGGCGAACATCCTGTTCCTCGGCGGCGCCGACTTTGATCCCGTGCCGCCGCTCGGTGACGTCGGCCGGAGCCGCTACGTCAAGATCAGGTCGGCGGACGAGGTGACGCAGCCGCAGATGCTCGATTGGATCGCGCAGGCCGGTCGGACGCCGGGCTGGCGCTGACGGGCATGGCTGCGTCGGTGTTTAACCGGTGTTAGCCGACCATGCAGGACGGGTATCGCCGAACCACTCTGCTGGTTCGGTAACCGGAGGTCGTCATGCTCATGGACATCCTGATCGCGCTCGTGATCGTCATCATCGCCGCGGCGCTCGGGCTCACCGTGCACCCGCTGCTGTGGTTCGTCGTCATCGTCGCGATCCTGTGGCTGTTCGCCCGCCGCGGCAGCTGGAGCCGCTGACGCCCGCGCCGGCCCGTGCCGTGCGGCCGGGCCGGCGACCCGGCTGGCTCAGTCGGCGATCGTCGCGTGCATCTCCCACACGAGGATCTCCGCCGGTTCGACCGCGGTGACCCGCTGGCCACCCACGGTGATGCGGGCGGCGTCGCCGGCGTCGAGGCGGCCGGCGCCCTCGAGCTCGATCGCACCGCGTGGCACGAAGAGGTGGACGAAGGGTGCGTCGGGCAGCTGCACCGACCGGCCCGCGTCCAACCGCGCGCTCAACAGGGCGGCGTACCGGTTGCGGATGCGGATCGCCGCCTCGTCGGCGTACGCGTCCATGCCGGACGCGATCGGCCGCAGCGCGTTGCGCAGGTCGGCGTCGGCGATCTCGAGCTGCTCGTAGCCCGGGCGGATGCCCGGCTCGTCCGGCAGCACCCACATCTGGACGAAGTGCACCGGGTCGGTGTGCGTGTCGCCGCCGGTGAGGCGCCAGGCGTCGTTCTTCTCCGAGTGCAGGATGCCGGTGCCGGCGCTCATCCGCTGGGCGAGACCCGGGTAGATGACGCCGCTGTGCCCCTCCGAGTCCTGGTGCACGAGTGAGCCCTGCAGCACCCAGGTGACGATCTCCATGTCCTGGTGCGGGTGGGTCTCGAAGCCCGCGCCGGGCGTGACGATGTCGTCGTTGTTCACCAGCAGCAGGCCGTGGTGAGTGTTGCGCCGGTCGTGGTGCCGGCCGAACGAGAACGAGTGCTTCGAGTCGAGCCACGACAGTCGGGTGGCGAAGCGGTCGGCCGCGCGGCGGATGTCGACGGCGGGTTCGAGCGTGGTGGTCATCGGTGCTCCTCGGCAGTGACTGCCTCGTCCAAGCTGATTGCAGCCGCAACTATTCCGCGAGGGGGGCTCCACGGGCGACCGTCACGGTGATCGGCGGCAATGCCAGCATGGCGGGCATGACGTCCGACTCCTTCCCGCGGCTCGCCGCGCGCACGATGAACTTCCGCCTCGGTCTGCCGAAGGGCTTCGCGGTGAGCCCGGACGGGCAGCGGGTCGTGTTCCTGCGCTCGCCGAGCGGCACCGAGCGGGCGCACGCACTGTGGGTCTACGACGTCGCCGAGGCACGCGAACGGCTCGTCGCCGACCCGGTCGAACTGCTCGGCGCGGGCGACGAGGAGCTCACCGTCGAGGAGCAGGCGCGCCGCGAACGGCTGCGCGTGACGACGTCCGGCGTCGTCGCGTTCAGCACCGACGACGACTGCACGACGGCAGCGTTCGCGCTCTCGTCCCGGCTCTTCGTCGCCGACCTGACCGGGACGCGTGGTGTGCGCGAGCTCGCGACGGCGGCGCCCGTCGTCGACCCGCACCTCGACCCCACCGGCCGGCGGATCGCCTACGCCGGCGACCGCGCCCTGCACGTCGTCGACCTCGACACGGGCGACGACCGCGCGCTGGTCGGCCCGGGGTCCGACGAGCCGGAGGAGGTCGTGTGGGGCCTCGCCGAGTTCGTCGCCGCCGAGGAGCTCGACCGCGCCCGCGGCTTCTGGTGGGCGCCGGACGGCGGGTCGCTGCTGGTCGAGCGCTACGACGAGTCGCCGGTCGTCGTCTGGCACATCGCCGATCCCGCCCATCCCGAGCGCGACAGCGGCTTCATCGTGCTCGGCATGGGGAAGCTCGGCGCCTTCGAGCTTAACTACTCGAGCGACGTCGACCTCATCCTGCTGTTCGATCCGGACAAGGCCCGGAGCACGAGCCGGCGCGGGCCCCAGGCGGTCTTCACGCGCCTCGCCCAGGATTTGGTGCAGCTCCTCTCCGAGCACACCGCGCAGGGTTATGCCTT
>NZ_JBQCEE010000225.1:0-18074 GCF_051960575.1 Jatrophihabitans sp. | reverse complement strand
GCCGCCAACGAGGACGGCACCTTCAAGTCCGACGAGGAATTGCAGAAGCTCTACGCCGAAGCCGGCCTGGAAGACGGCCGCGACACCATTGCCTATTGCCGGATCGGCGAGCGGTCGAGCCACACGTGGTTCGCGCTGCACGAGCTGCTCGGCGAGCCGAACGTGAAGAACTACGACGGCTCGTGGACCGAGTACGGCTCGCTCGTCGGGGTTCCGATCGAGAAGGACGTCTGACATGTGCGGCGCACCGGCCCAGACGCCGGACCTTCCCGCCAGCGTTGACCTCAGCAAGGAGACGGTGATCTACGGCGTCGTCTCCAAAGACGGTGCCGCGGTGCCGGGCGCGTACGTCCGGCTGCTCGACGGCACCGGCGAGTTCACCGCCGAGGTCGTCACCTCGGCGACCGGTGACTTCCGGTTCTTCGCGGCCCCCGGCCAGTGGACGCTGTCGGTGCTGCACCGCAGCGGCAACGTCCGCAAGGAGGTCCACGCGCTCGAGCCTGGCCTCATCGAGGTGCCGCTCCAGCTGCAGTAGCACGCCCGCTTGTCCCCCGTCCCAGGCATCCGCGACCCGCGTGTCGTGCCCGGGCCGGGGGACAAGTCGTCTCCGGGGCGCAACGGATGAGCGGGCTGCCGCGTCTGGACGGCGTGGATGACCCATTCGCCGCCTTCGTGCGGGCGCACAGCCGCTCGCTGTTCGGCACGGCGTACCTGCTGACCGGTTCCGGCCATGCGGCCGAGGAGCTGCTGCAGGACACGCTCGCCGCCCTCTACCCCAAGTGGACGAAGGTGCAGGCCGCCGAGCAGCCGCTCGCCTACGTGCGCCGGGCGCTGAGCAACCGGTTCGTCAGCACCACCCGGCGCCCCGCTGCTCGCGACGTCGCCGTCTGGCAGCTGCCGGACGCAGCGGCGCCGGGCGACCTCGCCGAGTCCGTCGCCGAGCGCCGCTGGCTCTGGCAGGCGCTCGCCGGGCTGCCCGAGCGGCAGCGCGCCGCGCTCGTGCTGCGGTACTTCCACGACCTGCCGGACGACGAGATCGCGGCCTCGCTCGACTGCCGCGTCGGCACCGTACGCAGCCTGATCAGCCGCGGGCTCGCGAGCATCCGCAGCGACTCGTTCGCCGATCCGTCCACCGCGACCATGGGAGGTGGCCGGTGATGACCGACCTCGAGCACGCCCTGCGCGACACCCTGGTGGCCGCCGAGCACGCGGCGCCGGTGCCTCCTGGCCTGAGCGAGCGACTGCTCGCCGGTGTGAGCGCCCGTCCGTCCGGGCGGGTCGTGCCGTTCCGCCCCCGGTCGTCGGTGCGCCGGGTCCTGCCGCCGCTGCTCGCCGCTGCGGCGGTTGTCGCGGCGGTGGTCACGACCGTGGCCGTTCGCACCACCGCCCACCAGCCCCCCGCGAAGCCGGTGCCGAATCCCGCGCCGTCGCTGCCGACCGTGCCGTTCCCGACCGGGTTCCAGGCCACGAACGTCGACTTCTCCGACGCCACCCACGGCTGGGCGATCGGCGATGCGCACTGCGGCCCGGCGTCGAGGGCACTGCGTCCGCCGGCGCCGGCGATGTGCGCGGCGGTGCTGCGGACGTCGGACGGCGGTGTGCACTGGCAGGCGCTGCCGGCGCCGAAGGGCATCTCGTCGGCGGTGCAGTGCGGGCGTCCGGCGACCGACTGCGCCGACCAGGTGGCCGTCGCCGACGACCGGCACGCCTACCTGTGGGGGCCGTCGCGCCTGTTCGTCACCGCCGACGGCGGACGGACGTGGCGCTCGTCGGCGCAAGCGACCACGACGCTCGTCGTCGTCGGCGGACAGGTGCTGCGCACCGAGGCGCGCAGCACCGGCGCGAACGCCGACGACCGGTTGCTGGCGTCGCCGCTCGACGGCAGCCGCTGGACCGACGTCACGCCCGCCGCCTTCGGCGCGACGCACGGCGACGTGCTGCTGGCGAGGTCGGGTTCGGCAGTGATCGCCGTGGTCGGCGCGCGCGGCGGGCACGGTGCGGCCGCCTTCGGGTCGACCGACGCCGGGCACAGTTGGCGCCGCGTCGTGCCGCAGGTCTGCCCGGCCGGCCGGCCGTACGACCTGAGCGCGTCGGCCGACGGGTCCGCCGCGGTGGTGTGCGACGACGGCAGCGGCCCGCGGGCGACCGAGTTCCTGGTCGACGGGACGGCATTCGTGCCGGTGCCGCTGCCCGGCGTCGACGGCGGCGACCGCGTGGTCGAGCTGCAGGCGGTGGAGCATGGCGTGCTGCTCGCCCGCGTCGGCAACCGCACGCCGGGCCACACGTTCTACCGCAGCACCGACAACGGCGACCACTGGACGCAGGTCGGCACCGACGACGCGACCCAGACCGTCTTCGAGTGGCAGTTGCTCGACGCCCGGCACGGGTACCGGCTGCAGCCGTTCGGCGCGGGCCTGCTGGTCACGTCCGACGGCGGCCGCACCTGGACGCCCCGCCCCTTCCGCCCCTGACCAGGTGTCAGTAGACGAGGGCCTGGACGCCCTCGCGGAGGATCTCGTCGACGAACGACGCCGAGCCGGCGATCCGGACGCCCAGCACCAGCTCGTCCGGGGTGAGGTTGCGCCGCGCCGCGCACTGCGAGCAGACGGTGATCGACCCGGCAGCCAGGATGGTGTCGCGCAGGTCGGCCATGGGCGCGGTGTGGGGCAGCGTGAACTCCTCGGCGCGGCCGGGCACGGCCAGCCAGGTCGCCTCGCCGGTGAGCCAGAGCGACACCCGGGCGCCGGACGCGATGGCGGTCGCCGCGACCGTGAACGCCTGGGCGCACCGCTCCGGCGCCTCGACGCCTGCGGTGCACTTCACGACGAGCGGTCGCGGAGCGGTCATGCCGTTCATCCTGCTGTACCTTCGCCGACATGGAGGCCACCTACCTCGCGATTCTCATCGCCACGTTCGTGGTGATCGGCGTCGTCGGCATCTACATCCTGGTGAAGCTGTTCGCCGGACAGCGCTGAGCAGCGCTGACGTCACCCCGGTGACCGCCGACCGACCCGCCGACACGACCGATCTGCGCACGGGCGCGCCGCTGCACGACGCCCTGCTCGCGCTGCTGCCGCTCGTCGGCACCTGGCGCGGCCGCGGCATCGGCGTCGCCCCGGCGTCCGGCGAGCTGTTCCACTACGAGCAGGAGCTCGTCTTCGCCCATGACGGGCGCCCGTTCCTCGCCTACGCCGCCCGGTCGTGGCTCGTGGACGAGGCCGGCGAGCTGATCCGACCCGCCTGGCGCGAGACCGGCTTCTGGCGCCCGGGCGCCGGCCCCGACGACGTCGAGGTCGTGCTCGCGTCCAACACGGGGCAGGCGCTCGTGCTCGCCGGGACGGCGGGCGACCAGCAGTGGGAGCTCGCCACCACCTCGGCCACCCCCGCCGCGACGGCCAAGCAGGTCGACGGCGAGCGGCGGCTCTACGCCGTGCACACCGGACGGCTCGTCTACGCCACCGAGCTCGCCCCCGCCGGCGCCCCGTTCGCGCCGCACCTCAACGCCGACCTCGTCCGCGCCTGACGGCCGCTGCGCGCTCGACCCGCGATCTTGTGCGGACGCGCCGGAATCCTCCGCGCGTCGTGCACAAGGTCCACGAGCGCATCCCGATCTTGTGCAGACGCGCCGAGATCTTCCGCGTGCCATGCACACGATCCGGTTCGCGCGGGGCGATGCCACCGCCCACCCCGCGGGTGCGGGCAGACCCGATGCACGCAGCAGCCGCTCATCCTCCGCCGACCTTCGCCGATGTAGCTGTGACAGCTTGTCACCGGAGTGGGTAGGTGCTACACAACGTCGTAGGTACCGGCGTGAGGAAGGACACAGCGATGACCGCTGCTGCAATCCCGGATGAGGCCCGCGAGGCCGCGAAGGATGCCGTGCGCAAGACCGCGATCCGGCTGCTCGGGTCGTCGGCCAAGAACTCCTACGACCCCGACCTCGACATCGACTGGGACGCCCCGGTCGAGGACGACATGGCGTTCATGCCGCTCGAGCGCACGTCGCTCTACGGGACGCCGCTGTGGGAGCGGATGAGCGAGCAGCAGCGCATCGAACTCTCGCGCCAGGAGCTCGCGAGCGTCGCCGGCACCGGCCTCTGGTTCGAGATCCTGCTCATCCAGATGCTCGCCCGCTGGTGCTACCACCAGGACCCGCAGGACCCGCGCACCCAGTACGCGCTCACCGAGATCGGCGACGAGACGCGGCACGTCGTCATGTTCAGCAAGGCGATCAAGGCGATGGGCGCCCCGACCTACCGGCCCCGCGGCCTCGTCGACAAGCTGGCGCAGGTCTACCAGGCGATCGCGAAGGGGCCGTCGCTGTTCGCGCCGGTGCTCGTCGCCGAGGAGATCACCGACCGGCTGCAGCGCTCGATGATCAACGACGAGGCGATCCACCCGCTGATCCGCATGGTGAACCGCATCCACGTCGTCGAGGAGGCGCGGCACGTGCGCTTCGCCCGCGAGGAGGTCACCCGCCAGATGGCGACGATCAACCCCGTCGCCAAGGTGGTCAGCAACGTCGCCTCGGCGGTCGTCGGCGCCTTCGTCGTCTCGTCGCTGATCTCGCCGGACGTCTATGCGGCGGTCGGACTCGACCCGAAGGAGGCGCAGCGGCAGGCGCGGAACAACCCGCACTACGCCGAGACGCGACGCTGGATGGGCGAGAAGATCATGGCCTTCCTGACCGACGAGGGCCTGGTGACCTGGTACTCGAAGCCGATCTACCAGCTGGTGTCGCTGCTGTAGCGAAGGGCCGAGGACGTGGCAATCCCCGAGCCGCTTCCACACTGCGCCGTCTGAACGGCGGTGGGGGCCGGCTGGACGGGCCGGCGGCGCGGGGCGCGGGTGGGCTACCGCGTAGTGCTCGCCGCCGCATTCGCGACCGCGGGCGTACGCCTCGCAGATCCAAGCGTGGTGCGGCGACTAGCCGGCAGCCACCTCACGTGTCCGAGAAGTACACAACTCTGGACCACCTCCTTTCCCGTGTACCACGACGGTACGACGCAGGACGGGACCTTCGCCAGCACATTTCGCCCCGGGCCGGCAAGATCGTCCGGGACGAGGGATGGCGGCGTCAGAAGCCGGCGAGCCGCGCCACCTCGGCGTGCAGGTCCGGACGCCGCTCGCGCGCCCGTCCGTCGAGCTCGACGACTTCGACCGGCCCGCGCACCGAGCTGACCAGCCACAGGGCGTCCGCGGCGTGCAGGTCGTCGATGCGCACCAGTCGCCCGCCCACGGTCCAGCCGGCGGCCGCGGCCTGCTCGAACAGCAGCGCCTGCGTCGTGGACGCGAGGATGCCGGTTGCGCCGGTCGGGGTGGTCGTCAGCGAGCGGCCGGACGCCCACACCACGGCCGCCGTCGGCGCCTCGAGCACCGTGCCGTCGACCGCGGTGAGCACGACGTCGTCGACCCCGCGGCGCACCGCCTCGCGCTGCGCCGCCATGTTCACCGCGTATGACAGCGTCTTGACGCCCCCGAGCAGCCACGGCGCGTCGGCGAACGCATCGGCCGTGACACCCCGCGACACGGTGATCACCCGCGCGCCGTCGCGCCGCAGCCGCGCGGTGTCGGGGCCCAGCGCGGTGATCGTCACGTAGCCGGTCGGGACGCCGGTGGACGCGGGCCCGCGCGTCAGCACGAACTTCACCGCGGCCTCGCCGGTCGGGCTCCAGGCCGCGGCGGCCTCCTTCGCAGTGGTCGCGAAGGCGGCCGGGTCGAAGGCGATGTCGAGCGCGGCGGCCGAACGAGCCATGCGGGCCAGGTGCCGGTCGAGCTCGAGCACCTCGCCGTCGCGCAGCAGCAGCCCCTCGAAGCACCCGTCGCCGCGGGTGACCCCCGCGTCGTCCGCCGTGAGCAGCGGGGTGTCGGGAGGCGCGACCCCGCGGCCGACGACGGCGACGACGGACTCGGGGCCGGGCGCACTCGCGATCACCCACGCCAGCCTAGATCCCGCCGGGTCCCGAGCGCCTACCATCCGGAGCGTGACCGAGCTGTCGGCGGCGCTGCACGCGCGCGGCCTGCGGATGACGCCCCAGCGGCAGGGCGTGCTCGACGCCGTGCGCTCGATGGGCCACGCGACGCCCGAACAGATCGCCGACGCGGTCGCGGACGTCGACGTGGCCACGGTCTACCGCACGCTCGAGCTGCTCGAGGAGCTCGGTCTCGTCCGGCACACGCACCTCGGTCACGGCGCCGCGACCTACCGCCCGGCCGACGACGACCACATTCACGTCGTCTGCCACGCCTGCGGCCGCCGGATCGACCAGCCGGCCACGCTCGTCGACGACCTCGCCGACACCCTGCTGCAGCGCGAGGGCTTCGTCATCGACCGCGCCCACCTCACCCTCTTCGGCCGCTGCCGCGACTGTGCCGCGGGCGCGACCCCTGCTGCCCCGGTCACGCGGGAACAAACCGGCCACCACCGGCACTGAACCTGACGATGACCGAGACGACACCCGCCCCCACGCCCGTCCTCGCCAGCGGACGCGACGAGGGCATCCCCTGGCACTACGGCGACCCGCTGCGCGAGCAGCGCACGCTGACCAGCGGCGCCGGCGTCGTCGACCGCAGCAACCGCGCCGTGCTGGCCGTCCCCGGCGACGACCGCCTCGGCTGGCTGCACTCGATCTGCTCGCAGCACCTGAGCAACCTCGCCGACGGCGACAGCACCGAGGCGCTCGTGCTGAGCCCGCACGGCCATGTCGAGCAGCACTGGCAGGTCACCGAGCTCGACGGCACCGTCTGGCTCGACACCGAGCCGGGCGCCGGCGACGACGCGCTGGCCTACCTGCAGAAGATGCGCTTCCTCAAGCGGGTCGAGCCCGCCGACGTGTCCGGCGACCGGGCGGTCCTCTCGCTCGTCGGGCCCGCCACCACGACCGTGCTCGCCGTCGCGGGCCTGCCGGTGCCGGATGCCCACCGCGCGACCGCGCTCGACGCTGGCGGCTTCGTGCGCCGGATGGACGGCCCGGGCGCCGACGCCGCCGACCTGCTCGTGCCGCGCGCCGATCTCGCTGCCTACCGCGACCGGCTGCTCGCCGCGGGCGGCACCCCCGCCGGCATCTGGGCCTACGAGGCGCTGCGCGTCGAGGCGCGCAGGCCGCGCGCGGGCTTCGAGACCGACCACCGCACGATCCCGCACGAGGTCGGCTGGATCGGCGTCGCCGTCCACCTGGACAAGGGCTGCTACCGCGGGCAGGAGACGGTCGCCCGGGTGCAGAACCTCGGCAAGCCGCCGCGCCGGCTCGTGCTGCTGCACCTGTCCGGTGAGGCCGACGCGCTGCCCGAGCCGGGCACGCCGGTCGAGCTCGACGGCCGCACCGTCGGCTTCCTCGGCACCGCCGTGCAGCACCACGAGTACGGCCCGATCGCGCTCGCCGTCATCAAGCGCTCGCTGCCCGACGACGCGGCGCTCACCGTCGCCGGCACGGCCGTCGCGATCGACGCCTGAGCGGGCGCCGGCGGCTCAGACGCCCGCCGGCTCCGGCTCCGCGTCCAGGTCGGTGCCGCGCTCCCACTCGGCGCCGGGTGCCTCGACCGACAGCTGCGGCGTGATGCGGTCGAGCCAGCGCGGGTACCACCAGTTCGCCCGGCCGAGCGCGTGCATCAACGCCGGCACCAGCACGGTGCGCAGCACGAACGCGTCCAGGAAGATGGCGCCGCCGAGACCGAGGCCGACCATCTTGATCACGCGGGCGTCGCCGAACAGGAACCCGAGGAACACCGCGATCATGATCAGCGCCGCGGCGGTGATGATGCCGCCCGTCTCGGCCTGTCCGACGCGCACCGAGTGCCCGTTCTCGCGGGTGTGCACCCACTCCTCGTGCATGCGGCTGACCAGGAAGACCTGGTAGTCCATCGACAGGCCGAACAGGATCGCGAAGAACAGCACCGGCAGGAACGCGTCCACCGGCCCGCCCTTGCCGATGCCGAGCAGGCTGTGCCCCCAGCCCCACTGGAACACCGCGACGAGGACGCCGAACGACGCGCCTGCCGCGAACAGATTCATCACCGCCGCCGACAGCGGGATCAGCACGCTGCGGAACGCGACCATGAGCAGCAGGAACGACAGGCCGATGATCGCCGCGAAGAAGAACGCGATCTTGGACGCGAGCACCGCAGCGAAGTCGACGAAGATCGCCGTCTGCCCGAACACGTAGACCTGCGTGGTCGTGCCGTGCTCGAGCCGGGGCGCGAGGTCGTGGCGCAGTCGGGTGACGAGGTTGGTCGTCGCCTCGGCCTGCGGCGAGCTGGTCGACTTGAAGGTGATGAGCGCCAGCGTCGGGCTGAGCGGCACCGGCCGGATGCTCGTCGGGTTGACGTCGCTGACACCGCGCAGGCCGGTCGTGGCCGCGGCGAGGAAGGCGCGGTCGCTCGCGCCCGGGCCGTCGACGACGAGTTCGAGCGTCGAGTTGTAGCCGGGGCCGAAGCCGGGCGCGTTCGCGATCAGCTCGTAGCCGCGGTAGGTCGTCGAGCCGGGCGGGTCGTTGCTCTCGTCGGCGCGCCCGAGGCGGAGGGAGAAGAACGGGATCGCCAGCACGACGATGACGGCACCGGCCACCAGCCCGAGGCCGAGCTTGCGGTGTGACACCAGCCGCGCCCAGCGGGCCCACCGGGTCGGCCGGTCGCTCACGACGTACGTGCCGGCCTTGACCTGGGCGCGCACGCGCCGCGGCAGCACCTTGTACCCGAGCAGCCGCAGCACCGCCGGCAGCAGCGTCAGCGACGCGACCATGGTGAGGGCGACGGCGATCGCGGTGCCGATGGCGACGCCGTAGAGGAAGCTCACCCCGAGGGCCGTGAGGCCGAGCATGGCGATGCAGACCGTGGCGCCGGCGAAGAGCACGGCGCGTCCGGAGGTGTTGATCGCGTTCTCGATCGACTCGTGCAGTGGCATCCCGTGCAGCACGTTGCGGCGGTGGCGCGTGACGATGAACAGCGCGTAGTCGACGCCGACGCCGATCACCATCAGCTGCGCCAGCTGCGTCGAGAAGGACGCGACGTTCATCGCATGGCTGAGCAGCGAGATCAGCGCGAGGCCGCTGCCGAGTGCGGCGGCGGCCGACAGCAGCGGCAGGGCCGCCGCGCCGACCGTGCGGAAGACGACGGTGAGGATGACCAGTGCGGCGACGAACCCGAACAACTCCGGCGGCACGCCACCGCCGCCGCGGGCAGCGAGGTTCGCGAACGCCGGGCCGGTGAACTCGACCTGCAGCTGCGGGGTGGCCAGCTTGGCCAGCCGGTCGTGCACGCCGCTGAAGTTCTGCACCGCGTTCTCGTTGTACTGCCAGGCGATCGTGACCAGACCGACCGAGCGGTCGGTGCTCAGCAACGGGCTGCCCCCGGGCGCGCGTGGTGTCGGTGTCGCGCCGGTCGGCGTGCAGGCGACGCCGCCCCACGGCGAGGTCGCGCCCGCGACGTGCAGGCCTGCCGGGCACAGTGCCGACAGTGCCGGCAGCAGCCCGTCCGGCGGCGTCGCCGGATCGAGCGCACCGGACGCCGGGTGCAGCACGACCGTGCCGCTCTGGCCGGCGGACGCCCCCTGGCCGGCGTTGCGCAGCAGGTCGAGCACGGTGCCCGACTCGGTGTGCGGCAGGGCGAACGAGTCCTTGTAGGCCGAGCCGCCCGCGGCTGCGGCCAGCGCGTTCGTCAGGACGAGGAACGCCACCCAGCCGGCCACGACGAGCCAGCTGTGGCGGATGGCGAGACGGGCGAGCGAGCGCATGCAGGGGCTCCGGCGGTGCGGTGGAGAAGGGCGTCGACGCGCCGTCGGGACGGGAGTCGCTGCCTGCATGCTGCCACAGTGACGGGTATCGCTTGCTGAGTGCTTGCAATTGCTAGCACCCTTGGGAAGACTGGGTCGAGTGATCACGGAGCCGGTCGAGCAGGCGAAGCGCGGCAGCGCGGCGATCGGTGACTTCATCCGTGAGCAGCGCGAGCAGGCGCAAGTCTCCATGCGGCAGCTCGCCCGGCTCGCCGGCGTCTCCAATCCGTACCTGTCGCAGATCGAACGCGGCCTGCGGAAGCCGAGCGCCGAGATCCTGCAACAGATCGCCAAGGGCCTGGCGATCTCGGCGGAACAGCTCTACGTCCGCGCCGGCATCCTCGAGACGCGCACCGGCAACCCGGAGCTCGTCACGGCAGTGCTGGCCGACGAGGGACTCACCGAGCGGCAGAAGCAGGTGCTGCTCGAGATCTACGAGTCCTTCCGTCGCGAGAACGCCGCCCGTCCCGATGCAGCCGCGGGCGACGCCGCCCCACCGGCCGCCCTTCCCACCACCGACTCAGAGGAGTTCGTCGATGTCCATCACCACTGACCTCCGCGCCTACGCGGACAAGACGGTCGCCAACGCCCAGGCGCAGCTCAACGATGTCACCGGCCAGGCCAACGAGCTGGTCGGCAAGCTGACCGCCCCGGTCAAGACCAACGTCTCCGACCTGCGCGAGAAGGCCACCGAGGCCGTCACCGACCTGCGCACCTCGGCCGAGAAGGCCGTCAACCTCGACGCCCTGAAGTCGGCCGTCGAGCCCTACCTCTCGCAGGTAAAGGGCATCCAGGCCAAGGTGCACGAGCAGGTCGAGACGCTGCTCGAGAAGGGCAAGAGCGACCCGCGCTTCGGCAAGTACGTCGAGACCTTCGAGGTCCGCGTCGTGAAGCCCGTGCTCGAGCTGGCCAACCGCGGCACCAAGCAGGTCGCGGCGACCATCGACAAGGTCGAGGCGCAGGCCGCGCCCGCCACCCGCACCGTGAAGAAGGCGCCGGCGAAGGCCGCCGCCAAGGCCTCGGCCGCGAAGGCGAGCACCACCCGCACGGCGAAGGCCACCGCCACCAAGGCCACCAGCGCCAAGGCCCCGGCCAAGAAGGCGCCCGCCAGGAAGGCGCCGGCCACCAAGGCCTGACGTCCCGAAGACCCCGCACGCTCCCCCGAACGAGCTCCGGCGCTCGACGCCGGGGGCTGTCTCTCCGCGGGGGAAGAGGCGGCCCGTCGCCCCGTCCCGGTTGCACTTCGACCAGGGCGGGGCGACCTGCATGTCCAGTACCGTGGGCTCGTGGACGTCATCGACCAGCTCTACCTCCGCACCGACCAGGTGGTGTTCTGGGGCCTGCTGGTCGTGCGCGTCTGGGCGCTCGCCGACTGCCTGACCCGCAAGTCGGCCGCCTTCCCCGCCGTCGACAAGCTCACCAAGCCGGCGTGGACCGCGATCCTCGCCGTGTCGGTGCTGTTCGCCGTGCTGGTGCCCGTGCCGAGCGGGCCGATCTCGCTCATCACCGCGGTCGTCGCAGCGGTCTACCTCGCCGACGTGCGTCCGGCGGTGCGCGAGATCTCCGGCGGTCGCTGACCGGACGCGACCGGCCCGGCCTCGCCGCGCAGCTCGCCGGAGCGCCACACGGCGGCGCCGAGCACGACGGCGCCCAGGGCGATCGCGGCGACACTGAGGCGGCCGGCCGCGGTGTCCGAGAACCCCATCGGGTCGAGCAGGCAGCCGACCGCGCTGAGCAGCATGACGATGCTGCGCCGCAGGCTCGTCACGGTCGGTGCGAGGCAGACGACACCCCAGAGCAGGAACCAGGGGTGCACGTCCGGTGCGAGCAGCGCCATCGCCAGCAACGTGTACCCGACCGAGTGGTCGAGCGGGCGCAGCTGCGCCGTGCTCAGCAGGTAGGCGAAGATCGCGCTCATCGCGATGATCGCCGCCAGCCGGCCGCCCGCGGCCAGGTCGTCGAACGAGGCGCCGCGCACCACCGGTGCGAGCAGCCGGCCGATCGCGTTGGCCGGCGCGTACACGACGTACTCCGAGAACTGCGACGACGCGGTGCGCGTCCAGCCGACGCCGTCGTCGACCGCCAGGTGGGCGACGAGCAGGATGACCGCCGCCTGCACGGCGTCCCGGCCGGCGACCCGGCGCGCCGAGCCGCCCCGGCGCCCCAGCACATGCGCGGTGAGCAGGAAGGGCAGCGCGACCAGCAGCACCGGCAGCAGGCAGCCGGCGATCGTCACCAGCAGCACGGCCCGGGCCCACCGCCGCTGGTCGGCCGCGGCGAGCCCGGTCAGCAGCAGGCCCACGGCGAGACCGTCGAGATGCGCCGCCGAGACGACGTAGAGCAGCACCAGGGGGTTCAGCGCGGTCAGGACGAGGGCGCGGCTGCGGCGCCGTCCGCCGAGGTCGGCCGCCGCGCGTCCGATGAGCACGACGGCGAACACGCCGACCGCGCGCAGCAGCAGCAACGCCGGCAACGGGTGTCCGCCCGCCGCGGCGACGGCCAGGTGCTGCGCGACCGTGCCGAGCGGGCCGGTCGCCGACGGGATGCCGCGCAGCGAGGCGTCGATCGCGGACACCAGGTGCGTCTGCGGCAGGGCGGCGACGGGCACGCGGTACGGATCGGCGCCGTCGCGCTGCAGCAGGCCGCGCGCGACGTCGAGCAGCGCGTGCGAGTCGAGCAGCGGTGGGGTCAGCACGAGCGGCGCGGACCAGGCCGCGACGATCGTCCAGATGCGGCTCTCGGGCAGCCGGCGCCGCCGGACGGTCGCGACCGCCGTGCCCCACAGCGCGAGCAGTGCCGCGATGGCGGCGAGCGTCACGATGCCGGCGACCACCGCCGTGTGGTCCTGGCCGCGGGAGGTCGACAGGCCGAACCAGGGGGTGATGCTCGCGCTGCGGCCCGCGGCGTCGGCGCGCGCGCCGGCCACGCCGACCACCGCGGTGATGACGGCGCCCGACGTCGCGAGGGCGAGCGTCGGACGCGCCCGGAGCGCGGCCTGCGCGACGTTGAGTGCGTGCAGCGTCCTCACCACGACGTCGTTCATGAGGCCTGCATCATCGCAGCGCCGTCGAGGGGCCGATCATCGCCGGGCGGCACGGTCGTCCGGGAGCGAGATGGGGGCCGCGCCCCCGGACGACCGCCTGGGTGCACCGTCCACCGGGGCGGCGTGGTGCGCGGTCCCGGTGGGGGATCTTGTGCCCGCCGAGCATCGCGCGCGCCGCGGTGCCCGCGGCAGGGTCCAACGTCGCGAAGATCAAGTACCTGCGGCCCCACCGGGCGATCCGGCGGCCGGTTCAGGCGATGGTCCTTCGCGAATCGTGCCCATAGACCCGTGACACTGCGTCACAGCTGCGGCTTGAATGAGCGAGGCGGTCACAGGGATCCGCGGGGGAGCCCGGTGAACGCCGGCCGACGAGTGGGTCGGCGAGTTCGGTCGTGACCAGGATGACGACCGGGGTCGCCGACCCACAGTCACGTCCCGGACGTGCCGCTCGACCGCCGGTCGTTCGACTTGGCCGCCCCGTCGGTCGTGTCCTCCGCGAGGGCCGTCCGCAGCGCCGGGACGAAGGCCTCGGCGAGCTCGGCGTACCCGGCCTCGTTGGGATGGAAGTGGTCGCTGGCCAGCTTGCCGCGCCACGACCGCGGGCCGCCCGTGCGCAGGTCGACCAGCCGCACGCGTCCGTCGGCGGCGGCCGTCTCCAGCCGGGCGTTGACCGAGCGGGCAGCGGCGCGCGGCTGCGGCATCGTCGCGACGATCGCACCGACCGGCAGCCGGCGCAGCAGTTCGGTGAAGGCGCCGGGCAGGGCGTCGCGGTGCGCGCGCCGCATGAGGTCGTTCGCGCCGATGAAGACGGTGACGACGTCGGCCCCGTGCGGCCCCTCGGGTGCCGGGGGCAGTGCCGACCAGGCCGGCAGTTGCTGATCGAGCACGTCCGGCACGCGTGCGCCGCTGGCCGACAGGTTCACGACCACCAGCCCGTCGGCGGCCGGGCCGAGCCGGCGCCGCGCGCTGTCGACCCAGCCGGCGTCGAAGCGCGGCGCGCCGATGCCCTGCGACATCGAGTCGCCCAGGACGATCCACCGGCGCCCCGGCACGGTGAGCGCCCGACGGTTCGCGGCGTGCCAGGCGGCCGCCCAGGGCGCGTGCTCGCGCTGCACCCGTGCGACGCCGGGCAGCAGGGCGGCCGCGAGCCGGACGAACGGCCCGCTCGGGCGTCCGGTGACGTTCGCGTAGTCGAGGGCTGGCTCCACGTCCGGTCCCAACGATCGGACCCACGAGGCGATGCCCGCCGCGGCCGATCGTCACACGGGACGAACCGGTCGCCCGTCCCCAGGCGAACCGCGACGCCCTGGCCGACGAACAGTGGGTATGCGTCCCCCCGCCGCGTCCCGCCGTCGTGTCGTGCTCGTCGTCGCCGTGCTGCTCGGCGCGCTGCTCGGCGCCACCGCCTGCAGCAGCAGCGGGGGCGGTGCGGCTCCGGCGACGTCGTCCGCGCCGCCGGTGAGCGGCCCGGTCGTCTCGCTCAAGGGCCTGATGTTCAACCCTGCGGTGCTCACGGTGAAGGTCGGGACGACCGTGACCTGGCGCAACGACGAGCCGATCACCCACACGATCACAGCGGGGCAGGTGACCGGGGTCGATCGCACCACCGGCCTGCGCAGCGGGCAGCACCCGAGCGGCCTGTTCGACCGCCGACTCGCCGGTCAGGGCGACACCTTCTCGTACCGGTTCACCAAGGCGGGCACGTACTCGTACTACTGCGACATCCACTACGGGATGAACGCCCGCGTCATCGTCCGGCCCTGACTACCCGCGCGTCGGCGACGTCAAACATCGATTTCCGAGGTCGAGACCGAATCGTTGTGGAATTCGCGGAACCGCGCTCGCTGAGGAATTTCTCATCGATTTTCTGCGCCGCCGGTGAAACCACGGAGCACCTCCCGAGCGAAACCCCTCATGACACGGTGCCCCGCACCGATTGACCCCGAGAGAGGATCAGCAATGCGCAAGATCACCCTCGCTGCCACCGGTTCGTTCGCGGCGCTCGCCGTGGCGCTCACCGGCTGCAGCAGCAGCGGCGGCGGCTCGACCAACACCTCGAGCGCCCCGGCCGGCGCGGCGAGCACGTCGGCGACCAGCAGCGACACCATGACCAGCACTCCCGCTGCCCCGTCGAGCGGCGCCTCGGGCGCCGGTGCTGCCACCTTCGGCTCGGCCTGCGGCGCGGTGCCGAAGACCGGTGCCGGCAGCTTCGACGGCATGGCGACCGACCCGGTCGCGACGGCCGCCTCGAACAACCCGGTGCTGTCGACCCTGGTCAGCGCCGTGAAGGCCGCCGGTCTCGTCGACACCCTGAACAGCCAGCAGGCCATCACCGTCTTCGCGCCCTACAACGGTGCGTTCGCGAACATCCCGAAGGCCACGCTCGACAGCGTCCTGAAGGACAAGGCCCTGCTGACCAAGATCCTGACCTACCACGTGGTGGCCGGCAAGATCTCGCCGGACCAGCTGCCGGGCACGCACAAGACGCTCGAGGGTGACAACGTCGTGGTCAAGGGCTCGGCCCCCGACCTGACCGTCGGCCCGAACGGCACCGAGGCGCACGTGATCTGCGGCAACGTCCAGACCGCCAACGCGACCGTGTACATCATCGACTCCGTGATGATGCCGCCCACCAAGTAAGACCGTCACAGCGGGGATGACCGGTCGTCGGTCATCCCCGCTGTGCTGTTCCCGGACCCTTCCGACAACGAGGGTCCTCCGCCCGAACCCCTGAGCGAGTCGCCATGAAGGCCGTCCTCCAGCACCTCCGCCGCACCGGCATCGGCGCCCTCGTCGGCCTGCTCGCCGCGGGTACCGCCCTCGGTGTCGGTGAATTCGTGGCGGCGTTCGTCCGGCCGAGCGCCGCGCCGGTCATCGCGGTCGGCAACAAATTCGTGCTGCTCACGCCGGAATCGCTCAAGGAATTCGCGATCCGTCATTTCGGCAGCAATGACAAGAATGTGCTGCTGAGTGGTATCTACGTCGTGATCGCCGTGCTCGCGGTGGTTCTCGGCGTGCTCGCGCTGCGCCGCCTCTGGATCGGCCTGCTGGGGCTCGTGCTCTTCGGCGCCGTGGGGGTGTGGGCGGCCGCCACCGCCAACGCGTCCCGCGCCAGCGACATCGTCCCGACCCTCATCGGCACGGCTGCCGCACTGGTCGTGCTCACCGCCCTCGTCCGGGCGTTCGGCGGCGGGCAGCAGTGGCCGCTGCCGCGTCGCTGGCGCAGTGCCGAGACCGCTCCGGGCGACGGCGCCCGGCGGTCGCCCGACCGGCGCGCGTTCCTGCTCGGCTCGGCCGGTGTCGCGGTGCTCGCCGCCGGGTCGGGCGTCGGTGGTCGCGCCCTGCAGCACGCCCGGTTCGACGCCGAGCGTTCGCGCCGCGCGGTCGTGCTGCCACGCCCCGCCAGCCCGGCGCCCCCGCTGCCGGCAGGTGTCGACCTCGGCCGCGGCGCCGTCCCGTTCATCACGCCCAACAACGACTTCTACCGCGTCGACACCGCGCTCACCGTCCCGCAGTTGCCGGCCGACACATGGCAGCTGCGCATCCACGGCCAGCTCGACCACCCGATGACCCTGAGCTTCGACGACCTGTTGTCGCGTCCGCTGATCGAGCGCTGGATCACGATGACCTGCGTCTCCGACGCCGTCGGCGGTCCGTACGTGAGTACCGCCAAGTTCCTGGGCGTGCCGCTCGCGCCGCTGCTGAAGGAGGCCGGTGTGCACGCCGACGCAGACCAACTCGTCGGCACCTCGTCGGACGGCATGACGATCGGCACGCCGATCCCGGTGATCATGGACGGCCGCGACGCGATGCTGGCCGTCGGCATGAACGGCGAGCCGCTGCCGCTGGCGCACGGCTTCCCGTGCCGCATGCTCGTCCCCGGTCTCTACGGGTACGTCTCGGCGACGAAGTGGCTGGTCGACCTCGAGGCCACGACGTTCGCGAAGACCAGCACCTACTGGGTCGACCGCAAGTGGGCACCGAAGGCGCCGATCCGCATGGAGTCGCGCATCGACACCCCGAAGGGGCTCACCCAGCTCACCAAGGGTCAGAAGATCATGATCGCGGGTGTCGCGTGGCACCAGACCATCGGCATCAAGTCGGTGCAGGTGCGCATCGACGAGGGACCGTGGATGGACGCCGACCTGGGGCGCGTGCCGTCGGTCGACACGTGGGTGCAGTGGTCGGTGCCGTGGACCGTGGCCGGCGACGGACCGGTGACCCTGCAGGTGCGGGCCATCGACAACCACGGCGAGGTGCAGGACTCGGCCCGCCGCGGGGTCTTCCCGTCCGGCGCCACCGGCTGGCACTCGATCGTCGTGACGGTGTCCTGACCGGGACGCGTCAGGGCCGCGCGCGGTGCACGTGCGCGCGCTGGCCGTCGCGGTCGAACACCATCAGCACCTCGGCGGCGCGGCCGACGGCCGAGAAGGCGTGCGGCGTCATCGTGGCGAACTCGGCCGCCTCGCCCGCGGCCACGAGGATGTCGCGGTCGCCGAGCGAGAGGCGGATGCGTCCGCTGAGCACGTAGAGCCAGTCGTGGCCGGGGTGCACCCGTTGCGGCGGGCGGGCCGTCGTGGGCTCGAGACGCATCTTGATCGCGATGCGGCTGTCGTCCGGGCGGGTCAGCAGCCAGGTGGTGCGGCCCGCGCGGGTGGTCGGCGTCGGGCGGATGAGCACGTCGTCGTCGGACCGTACGTCCAGCAGGGCGTCGAGCCCGATCTGCAGCCCGGTGGCCAGGGGCAGCAGGACGTCGAGGCCGATGCCGCGCTTGCCGGTCTCGATGCGGCTGATCGTCGACGGGCTGAGGTTCGTGCGTGCCGCCAGCTCGTCCAGCGACAGGCCGAGGGTGGTGCGCAGGCTGCGCAGCCGCGTGCGCACGAGGCTCTCGACGTCGTTGCCCGCTCGCATGGTGCAGCTCCGTCCTTGCGGATCCTGCAAGGAGTATCGCACGAACCGCGAGGGCGTCCTACCGTCGACTGCATGAGCCACACGCACCACGCCCACGCCGCGCCCGCCGTCGTCCGTCACTGCGACGTCGTCGTGCTCGGCGAATCGGCGGCCGGCCTCGCGGCAGCGCTCGAGCTCGGCCGCGCGCGGCGTTCCGTCATCGTGGTCGGCGGGGGCGGGGCGGCGACGCCCGACGTTGCGGCCCTGCGCGACGACGTGCACCGACACGGCGGCGAGATCCTCGCCATGGGCGTCGCGGACGTCGCGTCGGGCGACGGCACGGTGCGCGTCGAGCTGCCCGAGGGCAATGCGGTC
>NZ_JBQCEE010000224.1:0-4538 GCF_051960575.1 Jatrophihabitans sp. | reverse complement strand
TCTCGACCAGTTGCTTGCGTCCGCGGTAGAACTCGATCAGCGGGGCAGTCTGCTCGCCGTAGACCTCGAGGCGGTGCCGCACGGTGTCCGGACGGTCGGCGTCGCGCTGGTACAGCTCGCCGCCGCACTTGTCGCAGACGCCCTCGGTGCGCGGCTTGTCGTACTCGATGTGCCAGACGTGCCCGCACTTCTTGCAGGTACGCCGCCCGGACAGCCGCCGCACGACCTCGTCGTTGTCGACGTTGAGGTCGAGCACGACACCCAGCCGGGTACCGAGGTCGCCGAGGATGCCGTCGAGCTCGTAGGCCTGCGAGACGTTGCGCGGGAACCCGTCGAGCAGGAACCCGGGGGCGGCATCGGGCTCGCCGAGCCGGTCGCGCACCATCGCGTTGGTGACCTCGTCGGGAACCAGGTCACCGGCGTCCATGTACTTCTTCGCGAGCCGGCCGAGGTCGGTACCGCCCGAGACGTTGGCGCGAAAGATGTCTCCGGTCGAGATCTTGGGGATCCCGAAGTGCTCGGCGATGAACTCGGCCTGGGTCCCCTTCCCGGCGCCCGGAGGACCCACGAGCACGAGCCTCAACGCAGGAAACCTTCATAGTTGCGCTGCATGAGCTGGCTCTCGATCTGCTTCACGGTGTCCAGACCGACGCCGACCATGATCAGCACCGCGGTGCCACCGAACGGGAAGTTCTGGTTCTGGCCGCTGGTCAGGTTGAAGAAGAAGTTCGGCAGCACGGCCACGATGCCCAGGTAGAGCGAGCCGGGCAGGGTGATGCGCGACAGCACGAACTGCAGGTACTCGGCGGTCGGGCGCCCAGGTCGGATGCCCGGGATGAAGCCGCCGTACTTCTTCATGTCGTCGGCGCGCTCGACCGGGTCGAAGGTGATGCCGACGTAGAAGTAGGTGAAGAAGATGATCAGCGCGAAGTACACGACCAGGTAGACCCAGTTGGTCTGGTCGAGCAGGTGCTGGTTCACCCAGCGCTGGAAGCCGCTGACCTTGCCGTTGTCGCTGGTCAGCTGGCTGATGAGCTGCGGGATGTAGAGCAGCGACGAGGCGAAGATGACCGGGATGACACCGGCCTGGTTCACCTTCAGCGGCAGATAGGTGGACGTGCCGCCGAACTGCCGTCGACCGACCTGCCGTTTGGCGTACTGCACCGGGATGCGGCGCTGCCCCTGTTCGACGAAGACGACGGCGACGATGATCGCCAGGCCCAGCGCCAGGATCAGGGTGAAGACCAGGCCGCCGGCGTTCTGGAAGATGACGCGACCTTCGGACGGGATACGCGCGGCGATCGAGGTGAACATCAGCACGGACATGCCGTTGCCGACACCGCGGTCGGTGATGAGCTCGCCGAGCCACATGATGACGCCGGTGCCGGCCGTCATCGTGAGCACCATGACGGTGAGCGTCCAGATGTCCTGGTGGTACAGGATGCCGGTGCAGCCCTGGAACAGCTGGTTCGACCGCGCGAGCGCGATGAAGCCCGTCGACTGCAGGATCGCCAGGCCGATGGTGAGGTAGCGGCTGTACTGGGTCAGCTTCTGCTGCCCGGCCTGCCCCTCCTTCTTCAACTGCTCGAAGCGCGGGATCACCACGACGAGCAGCTGGATGATGATGCTGGCCGTGATGTAGGGCAGGATGCCGAGCGCGAAGACGGACAGCCGCAGCAGCGCGCCGCCCGAGAACAGGTTGATCAGCGAGTACAGGCTGGCGTTCGCGCCCTTGGTGGCCTGGCTGATGCAGTCGTTCAGCTTCGCGGTGTCGGTGTTCGGCGTCGGGACCGATGCACCCAGCCGGAACAGGGCGATGATCGCGAGCGTGAACAGCAGCTTCTTGCGCAAGTCCGGCGTCCGGAACGCCGAGGCGAAGGCGCTGAGCACGAATCCTCCTGCTACGACCGCGGTCGGGTCGCCGAGTGGGTCGGGGAACGTCCGAGACCGGCCGCCCGGGTGCTCAGGCTAACAGCCGGGTCGGCGGCGGGTGGACGAGTGGTGTTCGCCGAGGGCGAAGCACTCAGGTCGGAACGACTGGGAACGGCAGCGGGACGGGCCGACCCCCGCGTCGCGCAGACGCGGTGGTCGACCCGTCCCGGAACCGGACGACTGTGTCAGATGGTGGTGGCGGACCCGCCGGCCGCCTCGAGCTTGCTCTTCGCGCTGCCCGAGAAGGCGTTGGCGGTGACGTCGAGCTTCACGCCGCCGAGGTCGCCGTCGCCGAGCACCTTGACGAGCTCGCCCTTGCGGACGAGACCCGCCTGCACGAGGTCGACGACACCCACGGTGCCGCCCTGCGGGAACGCCTCGGCGAGCTTGTCCAGGTTCACGACCTGGAACTCGACGCGGAAGCGGTTCTTGAAGCCCTTGAGCTTCGGCAGCCGCATGTGCAGCGGCAGCTGGCCGCCCTCGAAGCCGGGGCGCACCTGGTAGCGCGCGCCGGTGCCCTTGGTGCCGCGACCGGCGGTCTTGCCCTTCGAGCCCTCACCGCGACCCACGCGGGTCTTCTTGGTGTGGGCGCCCGGGGCCGGACGCAGGTGGTGGACCTTCAAACCAGCCATCAGTCGACTTCCTCAACCTGGACGAGGTGCGGCACGGTGTTGATCATGCCGCGGATCTCGGGACGGTCCTCCTGCACGACGCTGTCGTGCATGCGCTTGAGACCCAGGGAGCGCAGCGTCTCCTTCTGGTTCTGCTTGTAACCGATGCCCGACTTGATCTGGGTGATCTTGAGCTTGGCCATCGTCAGCCGGCCTTTCCGGCACGCGCGCGCAGCAGACCGGCCGGAGCGACGTCCTCGAGCGGCAGGCCACGGCGGGCCGCCACCTCCTCCGGACGCACGAGCTGCTTCAGCGCGGCGACGGTCGCGTGCACGATGTTGATCGGGTTGTCGGAGCCGAGCGACTTCGACAGCACGTCATGGATGCCGGCGCACTCGAGCACCGCACGCACCGGGCCACCGGCGATGACGCCGGTACCGGGGCTGGCGGGCTTGAGCAGCACGACGCCGGCGGCCTTCTCGCCCTGCACCGGGTGCGGGATCGTCGACTGGATGCGCGGGACCTTGAAGAAGTTCTTCTTGGCCTCCTCGACACCCTTGGCGATCGCGGCCGGCACCTCCTTGGCCTTGCCGTAGCCGACGCCGACCGTGCCGTCGCCGTCGCCCACGATCACGAGGGCGGTGAAGCTGAAGCGCCGACCACCCTTGACGACCTTGGCGACACGGTTGATCGTGACGACGCGCTCGAGGTGCGGGCTCTTCTCCGGCGCGTTGTCGCGGCCGCGGCCGCCCTCACGCCGGTCGCGACGCTCGCCGCGCTGCCCGCTGTCGCCGCCCTGGCCGCCGGGTCCACCCGAGCGTCCACCTCGCTGAGGTCCAGGCATGTCAGAACTCCAATCCAGCTTCGCGGGCGGCGTCGGCGAAGGCCGCGAGCCGTCCGGTGTACGTGTTGCCGGCGCGGTCGAAGACGACCTTCGTGACGCCGGCGGCGCGGGCCGCCTCGGCCAGGGCCGTGCCGGCCGCCTTGGCCTGCGCGGTCTTGTCACCGTCGGTCGACTTGTAGGTCGAGGCCGACGCGAGCGTCACGCCCTTGCTGTCGTCGACGACCTGCGCGAACAGGTGCCGCGACGAGCGGGTGACGACCAGACGCGGACGCGCCTCGGTGCCGACGACCTTCTTGCGCAGGCGGAAGTGGCGGCGGGCCTTGCCGACCCGGCGCGCGGCGGAGATGCCGGCCGAGCGGCGCGGCTGCTTCGCGATCGTGGAGGCGCCCATTACTTCTTGCCAGCCTTTCCAGCCTTGCGGCGAATGACCTCGCCCTGGTACCGCACACCCTTGCCCTTGTAGGGGTCGGGCTTGCGCAGCTTGCGGATGTTGGCGGCGACCTCGCCGACCTTCTGCTTGTCGATACCCTCGACCACGAACTGGGTCGGCCGCTCGACGCGGAAGGTGATGCCCTCCGGCGGGGTGACCACGACGGGGTGCGAGAAGCCGAGCGCGAACTCGAGGTCGCTGCCCTTGGCCGTCACGCGGTACCCGGTGCCGACGATCTCGAGCGTCTTCGAGTAGCCCGCGGTGACGCCGGTGACCATGTTGGCGATGAGCGTGCGCGACAGGCCGTGCAGGGCCTTCGACGCGCGCTCGTCGTCCGGGCGGCTGACGGCGATGGTGCCGTCCTCCTGCGCGACGGTGATCGGCTCGGCCACGGTGTGGCTGAGCGAGCCCTTCGGGCCCTTCACGGTGACGGTGCGTCCGTCGATGGCGACGTCGACGCCGCTCGGGACGGGGATGGGGAGCTTGCCGATACGAGACATGAGACGACTACCAGCCCTTACCAGACGTAGGCGAGGACTTCCCCGCCCACTCCACGCTTGGCCGCCTGCCGGTCGGTCAGCAGACCGGACGAGGTGGAGATGATCGCGGTGCCGAGGCCGCCCAGCACGCGGGGCATGCCCGTCGACTTGGCGTAGACCCGCAGACCCGGCTTGGACACCCGGCGCAGCCCGGCGATCGAGCGCTCACGGTTCGGGCCGAA
>NZ_JBQCEE010000223.1:0-16087 GCF_051960575.1 Jatrophihabitans sp. | reverse complement strand
CCAACCCCGGCCCCGCTCGTGGGCGGGGCCGGGCGGGGGGGGGCGCTGCCCGGCGCCGCCCCGACCCCCGGCCCGCGCGCGCCCACGCCCATCGGCACCGACTCTGCGGTCAGGGCCAGCGCGATCTACGCCGGCCTGACCGCCGAGCCGACACGACAGGACTACCTCGGCCGGCACCGGCCACTCGAGGACCGCGACGAACTCCTGCCCGCGATCCGGGCCTGCGAGGACGCCGAGGTGCGGGCGATGATCGCCGACCGGCTGCCGACGCACCACCGAGCCGTCACCCGGGCGGTCTTCCGCGCCACGCGCTCGGACGTCCCGCCTGACGACGACACGGCTGCCCGCCTGCTCGTCGGCCTCCGCAGCTTCGCCGTACGGGACGCGGTCTGGCTCGCCGTCGACGACGCCACGCTCGACGGCTGCCAGCTCTGGCTCGACCTCGCCCGTCGCGCGCCGGCACCGTACGACGCCGCCCCGTGGTTCCTGCTCGCCTGGGCGAGCTGGCGGGCGGGGCGCAGCGTCCTCGCCCGGGACGCGGTCGAACGCGCCCTCGGAAGCGACCCCGGGTACAGCGCCGCGGATCTCCTGCTGGCGGCCATCGAGCACCACCTCGACCCGCGGCGGATGCCCATGCTGCGGCAACCCAGCAAGTAGCCCGACGGTTCGACCACGGCCCGCCCCGACATCCCGGGGCGGGCCGTTCCCATCTACGAAAGGCACTCTCATGTCACGCGAGAGCATGACGACCCTCAACACCCAGACACTGATCGGCTTCACCAGCAAGCGCGGAACCGCCTGGCACTGGCGCTCCGACCTCCAGGGCGCCGAGCCGAACCATTACGACGGCGCCGTTCCCGTCGCCGACGTCGCCCGCCGCCTCTTCCATTGGGACGCCGTCACCGCCGACGTCCAAGCCGTCCTCGTCGACGACCGCGGCGTCAACGTCATCCCAGACCCAACCCGGAAGGCCATCGTCCGCCCCGACACGAACACGATCCTCGGCATAGCCGGCACCGGCTACGCGATGCACCAGTACCGGCAGTGGCTGCTGGACCATCTCGCCCTTCTGCTCGACGAAGGTCTCCAGATCGGCTCCGCCGGCCTACTCGGCGGCGGCCGGGTCGCCTGGGTCCAGCTCGAGACGGCGGAGAACTTTGCCACCGGAACGGGCGTCGAGTTCCGACCCCACTTGCTGGCCTGCACGTCGCACGACGGCTCCGTCGCCTCGACGTACAAGCGGGTCCAGACCGTCGTCGTGTGCGACAACACCCTCGCCATCGCACGCGGCGAGAACGGGGCTGAGATCCGCGTCCGGCACACCCGCAACAGCAACCTCAAAGTCGCGACCGCACGGGACGCCCTGCAGATCGTGTTCGACTCCGGCGCCAAGTTCGCCGCCGAAGTCGACAGGCTCGTCGAAACCGCCGTCGCCGAGGCACAGTGGCACGCCTTCCTCGACGCCCACACACCGATCCCGCAAAAGGAGGGAAGAAGCCGCACCCTTGCCATCGCCAAACGCAAGGCTCTGCTTGAACTCTGGTACTACGACGGGAGGGTCGCCCCTTGGCGAGGCACGGCTTACGGCGTCCTGCAGGCGACGAACACCTACAACCAGCACCTCGCCGCAGTCAGGGGCACGACGAGGCAGGACCGCGCCATGGTCCGCGTCATCGACGGTTCAACATCCAGGGCAGACCGTGCAACGCTCGGCCTCCTCTCCCGCCTGCTCGGGGCTGATACCGCATAGTTCCCTGAGGCCCTGCCTCCGGGGTTGGCCCCGGAGGCAGGGCACGCCTCGCGCCGATTCGTTGCGCGAGGGCTACGCCAGGCAGTACTTGGTCGTCGCCAACATTGGGCCCTGCTCGAATGCGAGCTGGTAGCCCTGGCCGATGTCCTGCGTGTCTGCGTCGCTGACGTGATCGCCGTAGATCTCTTTCGGGGCGTAGTCCGGCGGGTCGAGCTCGACATCGGTCGCCAGCACATACTCCATCCCCCCAGGAATTGGTCGACTGGAGACGATCTCGTTCATCCAGCGGTAGGTGCCGGACGAGTAGTTGTCGACGCCCCACCTGTCGTGGGCGTGTGGCCCGAAAACGTGGAGCACGACGTTGTAGGGCGCGATGTCGCTACGGCACGAGTGGGGCTTGTTCGGCATGTAGCCGCGGACCAGGTGGGGACCCGCTGAAGTGTCTTCGGACGGTCGGACCCGCGTCGGGTTGGCCTGCGGCGACCTCGCAGGCGTCGGGGTGACCGTGACGGTCACGGTCGTCGTCGGCGTCGGCTTGCGACGCGGACGCTTGGGCGATGCGGAAGGCACTGCGGCGGAGGTCTGGCCCAAGACACTCGGGGTGGTCGCCGCCGACGAGGCCGGCGTCGACGGAGCGCTCGTAGGGATGGCTACCGAAGAAGTCGACGTGCGAACGTCACTCCGAACGACGTGTGCAGCGTCGGTCTGTCCTGACGAACACGCCGACGCTCCGGCGCAAATGAGCGCTGTTGCGAACAGGACCGGTGATACCCGGCGCCCGTGAGGCTGAGCCATCAATTACTCCAACTCCACATGCTTCGCTGACCAGCCGGACTGCGCACCTCGTCAGCAAGCTCCTTACGCTCGTGCGCTGATCTCGCCGTTCATGTCGGCGAGCGCAGTGTGGAACTGAGCAGTCGGATCAGAGCTCTCTGTCCTGTCAGGAGGTCCGCCGCTCGAGTGCAAGCTCCAACCTCGCCGGGCCACGGATCGCTTCGCAAGCTGCGCCAGGTCCGCGGTCGGAGGCCGGCCCCCTACCATGCTGCTTGTGTGCGACGCATCTGCCTGCGGGTATCCCGCGGTGGCTCAGTGCATGGCCGGGTGCTCCCGTAATCTGTGCGGACTGCACTTCACGCAGAATCGCGCCCTATCCGCTGGCGGTTGGCCTACCTCCGACCTGATACGGCAGGACCCCTGGGCCGCGCTCGGCGATCTTCACTTTGAACTTCGCTCCGAGGCACTTAAGCGGTGGCTCGCTTCCGGCGGGAATCCACAATGCGATGACTGTCTGCACAACAAGATCCCCGCACTACGTGACATTGCTCGCCAGCTGCGCGAAGCCGACGCGTCCCAGCGGCGCGATGACACCGAATCGCTGGCTCGGCGCATATCCGCCGTGCTGCAGCAGCGCAGAGGCGACGTACAGGTCAAGCCGGGACTGCGGGGTTGGTACCTCGGGAGTACCTCGTACACCTTAGACGCTGACTCGTATCACCCGCAGACCCAATACGATCACATGTGGCTTGGCGAGGATGGCTTGATCTACGAGGTCGGGACCACCCACGGCAGTCCTCCGAAGATAAGCAGTTGGCGCCGACCGCCTCATGCGCTGCCTGAAGCGCATGCCGGTCGCCAGCCCGAGCTGCGTGACAGCAGCTACCTATCTCGCCTTCTACGCGCGGATTGAGTCTCCTCGTATAGAACTCCCTGGCGCCCGGCCCCCTGCTTCGGGCGCGGCAACTCGGACTGGCGAGAGGCCTGTCCATCGCCTCCCGGCTGAGGCTGTCCTTCATAGGGCCGAGCGCAGTACGGCCCCGGTTGGCACCTTCGCGGACTGCCGTAAACCAACGTTATGCGGCAGGCGCACACCGCCCATAGGGATGGCCGCCGCCTGGTGGTTCTGAGCCCTGCTGGCCTCCCGCAACCCCTCCCGCAATTAACCACCCGCAATCGGTTCCGGCTGCGGGACTCCGCCACGCCCGGATCCGGGCATGGCCATCGAAAGGAGCATCACCATGGCCGACATCGGCTACGCCCGGGTCAGCACCCCGGAGCAGTCCCTCGACCGCCAGCTCGATGACCTGAAGGCCGCCGGCTGCACCCGCATCTTCGCCGAGACCGCATCCGGCAAGCGAGGCGCCCACCGGCCCGAGTGGGAGGCTTGCCTCGGACACCTCCGCGCAGGCGACAGCCTCGTCGTCACCGAGCTGTCCCGGCTGGGCCGCAACACCGGCGACCTCGGCCGGCTCCTTGACGACCTCGACGACCGGCAGGTGGGGCTGAAGATCCTGAACCTCGGGGTCGACACCAGGACCGCAGCCGGGCGGCTGATCTTCACCATCGTTGGGGCCGTCGCGGCGATGGAACGGGACCTGCTCATCGAGCGCACTCACTCCGGCCTGGCCGCTGCCCGGGCCCGGGGCCGTGTCGGCGGTCGCCGCCGCAGCTACACCCCGGAGCAGCAGCGCGAGGCCCAGCAGCTCTACGACACCGGACAGGTGACCGTCGACCAGATCGCCCGCGCGGTCGGCTCCAGCGTGACCACCGTGTACCGCTACTTGAAGAGCAGCGATTCGACTCCCCGCACTTGCGAGTAACACGAGACCCCTACCGGCCCCTTCGGGGGCCGGTAGGGGTCTTCTCGTCATTTGATGGCCTCGCAACGCGCCGCCCGAGGGCCTAAAGGACCTACAGCCAATGCAAGTTGCTCGCGCGGGATCCGCACACGATCCATCGGCGCAACACCGAGGATGGGGTCGGCACCTACCGGTACGGAGAGATAGGTTCCACCGCGTGATCACCGGAGAGTTGCGCGGCAAGGTCGACCGAGTGTGGGACGCCTTCTGGTCCGGCGGGGTCTCGAACCCACTCCAGGTCGTCGAGCAGTTCACGTACCTGCTGTTCCTGCGCCGCCTCGACGAGTTGCAGACGCTGGCTGAGAACAAGGCCAACCGCACCGGGAAGCCCGTCGAGCGGGTGATCTTCCCCGACGGCCCGACCGACCCTCGCCGGTGGAAGAACTTCTCCAACATGGAACCCGCAGCCATGTTCGAGGTCGTCTCAACCCAGGTGTTCCCCTTCCTGCGCGAGCTCGGCGGCGACGGATCGACCTACGCCTCCCACATGAAGGACGCCACCTTCGTCATCCCCACGCCGGCGCTGCTCGACCGGGTCGTCGACCTCGTCGGGGACATCCCGATGAGCGACCGCGACACCAACGGCGACCTCTACGAGTACATGCTCGGCAAGATCGCCTCTGCCGGTACGAACGGCCAGTTCCGCACCCCGAGGCACATCATCCAGCTCATGGTCGACATGACCGCCCCGACACCGTCGGACGAGATCATCGACCCGGCCTGCGGCACCGCCGGGTTCCTCGTCGCCGCCGCCGAGTACCTCCGCCGGGAGCACCCAAACCTGCTTCTCGACGAGGTCAGCCGCAAGCACTTCCACAACTCGATGTTCCACGGATACGACTTCGACAACACCATGCTCCGTATCGGCTCCATGAACATGCTCATGCACGGCGTGGAAGACCCCGACATCACCTACCGCGACTCCCTGTCCGAAGGCGCTGCCGATGCCGCCGACGTCGCAACCCTCGTCCTGGCCAACCCACCGTTCGCCGGCTCCCTCGACTACGAAGGCACCGCGAAGGACCTCCAACAGGTCGTGAAGACCAGGAAGACCGAACTGCTGTTCCTCGCCCTGTTCCTGCGCCTGCTCCGCACCGGCGGACGAGCAGCGGTCATCGTCCCCGACGGAGTGCTGTTTGGCTCCTCGATGGCCCACAGACAGCTGCGGAAGTCGCTGGTTGAAGACCACCAGCTCCAAGGCGTCGTCAAGCTCCCCTCCGGCGTGTTCCGTCCCTACGCTGGGGTCTCGACCGCGATATTGCTATTCACCAAGACCGGCGTCGGCGGCACCGACCAGGTCTGGTTCTACGACGTCCGCGCCGACGGGTACTCCCTCGACGACAAGCGCAACCCTGTCGAGGCCAACGACCTTCCCGACGCCCTCACTCGATGGAAGGACCGCGACGGAGCCGAACGCGACCGCGACCGCACCGAACAGTCCTTCTGCGTCCCTAAGGCCGACATCGCGGCCCAGGACTACGACCTATCCCTCAACCGCTACAAGGAAGCGATCCACGAGCAAGCTGAGCACCGGAACCCGCTGGAAATCATCGCGGAGTTAGAGAAGCTTGAAGCCGACATCACGCAGGGGCTGGCCGAACTTAAGGCGATGCTGTGACAGCTTGGCCGATGGCAACTCTGGGCGAGCTCGCCAGACCTAAACAGTGGCCAATTCTCGCGGCGTCATCCATGTCTAATGAGGGCTTCCCCGTCTACGGCGCTAACGGCCCAATCGGTCATTCCAGGTCTTTCACTCACTCGGAGCCCGTCATTCTGGTGGGCTGTCGCGGTACGTGTGGATCAGTTCACGTAACACCACCGGGGCAGATTTATGCGAACGGGAACGCAATGGCCCTGGATCAGCTTGATCCTCGGGTTGACATTAGATACCTCGCATTCTGGCTCCGAAAGCGCGGCTTCCGTGACGTCATCACGGGAAGTTCGCAACCGCAGATCACGCGACAAAACATCGTGCGAGTCGAGGTCCCGTTGCCGCCACTGCATGAACAGCGGCGGATCGCGGACATCCTCGACCGAGCCGACGCCCTCCGCGCCAAGCGCCGCCAGTCCCTCGCCCTCCTCGACGACCACACCCAGTCGATCTTCCTCGACATGTTCGGCGACGTCCGCTCAAATTCCCGCGGCTACCCGTCCTCACCGTTGGTCAGCCTTGGGGTCGTTCGGACTGGAAAGACACCGCCCTCGGCGATGGCTGGTGCTTTCGAAGGCAACATTCCGTTCGTAACGCCAGGCGATCTCGGGACTGCGAAGCATCCGGCGCGGGTCGTGAGCGATGAGGCTGCCGACTTGGTCGGAACCGTGCGTCGAGGCGCCACCTTGGTCTGCTGCATCGGCGCGACGATAGGCAAGGTCGGAATGGCGGCCTCCCGAAGCGCTTTCAACCAACAGATAAACGCCGTCGAATGGTCGCCGGACGTAGATGACATTTACGGTCTTATGAGTATGAAGCTCCGTCGCGACATGATCGCGCGACTTGGAACCTCGACGACGCTACCCATCTTGAACAAGTCGGGGTTCATGCGAATTGAAATTCCCGTGCCACCACTTGAACTACAGCTCCTCTTCCGCGAGCGGTACGAGCGGTCGCAGCGACTTCGGGCCATTGCGCAATCGCAGGCGGAGGGAGCCGCTGAGCTCTTTGCCGCTCTACAGCATCGGGCCTTTGCTGGCCTGCTTTGATACGACATGAGGATCAGGCCGAGAGGACTCGCTCGTGAGTAACTTCGCCTTCCTGCGTACGGAGTGGCCGCAGCTGTACGACCCCGCCGCGCGGGCTGAGCAACTGGCTGCGGGCGACCCTCGGGCGGCATGCTTTTATGCCCGCCGGTGCTTGGAGCTTGCGCTGAGCTGGCTGTACGACGCCGACTCGACCCTGGTACGCCCGTACCGAGATGACCTGTCTGCACGGATCTGGGAGCCGTCGTTCCGGTCGCTGGTGGGCAACGACATTCAGACCAAGGCCGATCTGGTGCGGCGCCGGGGCAATGACGCGGTCCACAGGAACACCCCGATCAGCCCCAACGAATCAGTGGCGACGTTGGGGCAGTTGTGGCAAGTGCTGTTCTGGCTGGCCAGGCATTACTCCCGCGACCCAGCGAACATCCCCGCCGACGGGACGGCCTTCGACGCGACGGCGGTGCCGAAGCCGGTCAGCGCGCAGGTGCGGGCGCAGCGGCAGGCGGAGCTGGTCGAGCAGCAGCGCCGGTTCGAGCAGGTCGACGCGGAGGCGGCACGGCTGCGGGACGCCAACGTGTCCCTCGAGGCCGAGCTTGAGGCGCTGCGTGCCGAAGTGGCGGCGGCGAAGGCCGTCAACGACGCCCGCCCGGACGAGCACGACTACAACGAGGCCGAGACGCGGGACCTGTTCATCGACCTGCTGCTGAAGGAGGCCGGCTGGGCGCTGGACCGACGGGAGGACCGCGAGTTCGAGGTCACCGGCATGCCCAACAACCAGGGCAAGGGCTTTGTCGACTACGTGCTGTGGGGTGATGACGGCAGGCCGCTGGGGCTGGTGGAGGCGAAGCGGACCCGGCGGGACGCGAAGGTCGGGGAGCGGCAGGCAGAGCTGTACGCCGACTGCCTCGAGGGGATGTTCGGGCAGCGCCCCGTGATCTTCTGCAGCAACGGCTACGAGCACTGGATCTGGGACGACCGCGCCTTCGGTGCCGACGGGTACCCGCCCCGGCCGGTGTCCGGCTTCTACACCAAGGCCGAGCTGGAGCTGGCGGTCCAGCGCCGCACCACACGCAAGCACCTTGGGGGGCTGCCGATCAACGACGGGATCGCCGAGCGGCACTACCAGCATCGGGCGATCCGCCGCATCGGGGAGGCGTTCGAGGCTCACCAGCGGGACGCCCTGCTGGTGATGGCGACCGGGGCGGGAAAAACCCGCACCGTCGTGGCGCTGGTTGACCTGTTGCAGCGGGCGAACTGGGTCAAGCGGGTCCTGTTCCTTGCCGACCGCGTCGCGCTCGTTAAGCAGGCCGTGAACGCCTTCAAGACCCACCTGCCGGCCTCGACGACGGTGAACCTGGTGACGGAGAAGGACGTCGACGGGCGGGTGTACGTGTCGACGTACCCGACGATGATGGGGCTGATCAACACCGGCGACGGCTCCGAGGGCAACAGGTTCGGGGCGGGGTTCTTCGACCTGATCGTGATCGACGAGGCGCACCGTTCGGTGTACGCGAAGTACGGTGCCATCTTCGACTGGTTCGACGCCCCGCTCGTCGGGTTGACCGCGACCCCAAAGGACGAGATCGACCGCAACACCTACCGCCTGTTCCACCTCGAAGACGGCGTCCCGACCGATTCCTACGGGCTGAGCGAGGCCGTCGCCGAGGGCTACCTCGTCCCACCGAAGGCCGTGTCGGTCACGACCGACTTCATGCAGCGCGGGATCCGCTACGACAACCTCAGCGAGGAGGAGAAAGCCGCGTGGGACGCCGCTGAGTGGGACGAAGACGGCACCGTCCCCGACCAGGTCGACGCGGCGTCGCTGAACAGGTGGCTGTTCAACGCTGACACCGTCGACAAGATGCTCGGCTACCTGATGGCCGAGGGGCACCGAGTCGCCGGGGGTGACCGGCTCGGGAAGACGATCATCTTCGCGGTCAACAACGCCCACGCCGAGTTCATCCGCGAACGGTTCGATTTGAACTACCCGCACTACGGCGGCCGGTTCGCCCGGGTGATCACGCATAAGACCGAGTACGCCCAATCGCTGATCGACGACTTCTCGATCAAGCACAAGGCCCCGCACATCGCGATCAGCGTGGACATGCTGGACACCGGCATCGACGTCCCCGAAGTCGTGAACCTCGTCTACTTCAAGCCGGTCAGATCGAAGGCCAAGTTCTGGCAGATGCTCGGCCGCGGCACTCGCCTGTGCCCCGACCTGTACGGCCCCGGCGAGCACAAGGCCGACTTCCGGGTCTTCGACTTCTGCGGCAACCTCGAGTTCTTCAACCAAGACCTCCCCGGCGCCGAGGGCACGGTCGCGGAGCCGCTCGCGCAGCGCATCTTCAAGGCCCGCGCCGAACTCCTCGCCGCCCTCCCCGGGACGGTAGACCCGGCCGAGGACGCCACCGCTGGCGTGGCCGGGCTGAAGGCCTCCCTGGCCTCGACGCTGCACACCGCGGTCGCCGGAATGACGCTGGACAACTTCGTCGTCCGCCCCCAGCGCCGGTGGGTCGAGAAGTACGGCGAGGCCGACGCCTGGGCGGCCCTGGATCGTGCCGGCGCGGACGAGGTGGCCGAGCACCTATCCGGCCTCCCCACCGGAATCCAGGACCCCGACGAGGCAGCGAAGCGCTTCGACCTGATGCTGCTGCGCCTGCAGCTGGGCGTACTCGGGCAGGAGACCGGCTTCGACCGGCTCCGCGGCCAGGTGCAGGGCATCGCCACCGCCCTGCTGGACCTGGCGAACATCCCTGCCGTCGCGGCCCAGCTGGAGCTGCTCGACGCCCTCGCCGGGGAGGAGTGGTGGGTCGACGTCACCGTCCCCCTGCTCGAGCTGACCCGGCGCCGGATCCGGTCGCTCGTGGCGTTGGTCCCGAAAGGCAAGCGCAAGATCGTGTACACGGACTTCGCCGACACCCTCGGCACGGCGGAGACCGTCGAGTTGCGCCACGCAGCCGTCATCGACGTCCATCGCTTCACCGACAAGATCCGGGTCTACCTCACTGGGCACCTCGACCACGTCGCCCTGCAGAAGCTGCGGCGCAACCGGCCCCTCACCGCCGACGACCTTGCCGAATTGGAACGGATCCTCGCCGAGTCCGGCGCCGGCACCCGGGACGAGATGGCCCAGGCCGTCGAGCAGGCCCAGGGCCTTGGCCTGTTCATCCGCGGCCTGGTCGGTCTTGACCGCGACGCCGCTGCGGACGCGCTGGCCGGGCTCATCGCCGGCCGCACCCTCACCGCGAACCAGCTCCACTTCCTCGATCTCGTCGTTGAGTACCTGACCCAGAACGGCGTCATGGACGCCGGCCGCCTCTACGAGTCCCCGTTCACGGAGCTGGCCCCGGCCGGGCCAGAGAGCCTGTTCAGTGGAGCCGACATCGACGCCCTCATCGTCGCCCTGGACAAGGTCCGCGCCGGGGCCTCGACTGGCGTTGCCTGACCCCACCTGTCTCGGACTGCCGAAGGAAATTCATCCGGCCGGCGGCTCGTCGAAGCGAGCGCGCAGCACGGGTTTGCCAGCAAAGTACGAGAAATACCTACCACTCTCCCGTCGCCGTCCTTCTTGAGGCGCCATCCTTCGACCGCGGCTGAGCCGGGCGACGTAGGAGCAAGTGCCTTAAGGGCCATCCGTAACCGAGCCAGCACCGCAGGAGCTGACGGCCTGTCACCTTCGTCCTGTTCTCCAAGCCGACGCTCCCGCCTGTGAGGCACCGTTTCCCGCCGTTTCCGCCTCGTTCCCGGAACCGGGAAACGGCTGGTTCCCGGGTCCCCGCTATAGGGAACCGGAACCAGCGGAACCGGTCTCGGCCTCGGTCACCGTTTCCGGCTCTGGCGTCGCAACGATTGCGACCGCGGGATTCACTGTCACCAGCTGATCCGCAAGCTTGAGATCGCAGTTTGCGTCTCCAGGCTGAAAGGGGTGCCGCGACGAGTGGAGCTGGGCCGACCCAGCCTGCACACGGGTCAAGTGCCCCGAGGCGACCAATTCGTCGACCGCGGTGAGAACCTCCTGGGTGCGGCCGGCGACGCGGTTCTTGATCGCTGTCTTCGTCAGCGGTTCGGCCGACTCCTCGACGGCGCGGGAAACTCGCACCTTCAGCGTCTCCATCGCACTAACGGGTCGATCTTGGTCCTCGCGGCGGCCTGACGCGAGAACGAGGATCGTCGTCGTCACCCCCCGGCCATCGACCTGGACCGTGGCGGCGAGTTGCATCCGTCCCCGGGTACGGCCGCAGTGCTGTCGGATCTGACCGGGCCGGTCCTTCCCAATCCAGAGCTCGAGCGCGCCGACCATGCCGATGCCGATGGGGTCCTTCACCTCCACAAGGAAAGCGGCGCCCGTGAGACTCGCCATCTTGGCCTGCGCGCCGATGGCATGCCTGCCGCGTCCTTCCACGTCCTTCGTGACGTGATCGACGAGGGCGACCGCAGCGCCGGTGCTTGCAGCGAGCCGGCGCGGCAGATCCCGCATCCAGGCCGACACTTCGTCGTTGTCCTTGGTGCTGTAGCCGTAGATGCCCAGCGCGTCGGTCACGCCGTCGATGACGATCAGGTTGTAGCACCCACGGCAGAGAGCCTCGAATGCCGCGCGCTCGCCCTCAGAGCGGGGGTCAGCGTCGGGGCGCACATACGTGAAACCGTCCAGGATCTGGGACGGCGTAGCGCCGAGTACGAGCAGGCGGTCGCGAAGCGAATGGGCGTCCGACTCGAAGTCCAGATACAAGACTTTGGCGCCAGATCTCAACAGGCGCGCGCATTCCCACTGAAGCAGTAACGACTTGCCCGACTCACTTTCCCCGTGAAACGAGTGGACGAGACCTGGATAGATCAAAAAGACGCCGTCGTCCCGGGGGAAGAGCGTGGGCACGACAAGCGGCTCCGTGCTGGCAAGCACAGCCGCCATATCGACCGGGCGCCACGACGGCGGTTGATCTACAGCCACCGGGAGCGTGGTCATCGGACCACCAACTCGAGATCGACGTCGCCGCCCAACCGCTTGATCATGAAGACCACGTCGTCAACCTTCGCCACTGGGATCCGCCAGCGCCGTCGGTCAGGGTCCCATCGTCGGCTCGACCGTGCCGCCTTCAAAGCGGCTTTGACGATGCCTCCGGGGCCAGCGACGAAGGCGGCCCCTTCGGCCACCTCGATCCGCACACGACCCGCGGTCATGCAAGCACCTGGAGCATCAACGTGGCCCACTGTTGGGGAGTCATGACGACACGCCAGGTCCCGCCCCGGAGTCGGACAAAACTGCTTACGAAGCTGGCGCCGGCGTTTTCGCGCTGCTGCTCGGCCTCGAGGGGCTTCTCGCGCACCGCCCGGAGCGCGTCGGCCCAGTTGGCAACCTGGATGACCGTGTCCGGGACTCCGTCCAGGTCGCCGACATCGTCGAGCCGGCCGGCACCGAGCTTCCTGCGCACCGGCAGGCCGAGCATGTCCTGCAGGAGCGCCGCGACCTCCCGCTCGGCGACCTTGCCCTTGTTCTGATTCCGGTTAGGCATGGTCGGCTCCGAGGACCGCGCCCGCTGGCAGGTACGGCCGACCGCCGCGCGCCTTCCAGGCGGCGGCGTGAACGCACCTCGAGCAGGAGCCGCAGCGGCGCTGACACGGCTTGTGGTCGACCTCGTGGGTCGCGCGGATCTCGTCCCACGGCCGCTGCCGCCAGACCGTTCGAGCGGCGGTGGCGGCACCGGACCGGCCCGCTGCCTCAAGATCCGCATAGACGCTGGTACGACCGTCCGCGAGTCCTGCGGCGTAGGCGATGCCGAGCCATGGCAAGGCATCGGGCGGGGCACCGTTCAGCAGAGCGAGCAGGTCACCCGACGTGGTGGGGCGGCCCCGCTCGCCGATGCCGGTCATGACGCCGTACCGCCGAACGCCTCAAGCTCTGACTCGGCCGCTGCGGCCTGCGCGGTCGCCTCCTTGATGCGCATGCGCGCCTGCTTGGCCTTCAGCGTCATCCGCAGCATGTGCGCCCGCTGGTAGTCGTCCACGGCGCGTGCGAGGGCGTCGCCGGTCAACCCCGGATTGTCGGCGAGTGCTTGGCGCTCGAATTGCGCGCGCCGTTCGGCGCGGGCCTTCTGGGTCAGAACGGCGCGGTCAGGTGTCTTCGCCAGGCGCGTGGTGTTCGCGATACGGGCGATGAGCGCGCGATCTTCGGGACTTCGTGCGGGCATGGCGAGTAACCGGCCCCTTCAGGGTCGTCACTCGGGTTCCCATCCCGAAGGACTGCGGCGGTCGCCACCAGGTGGCCGTGTCCACGCCTATGGCAGTCGGGGCTGTTCTGTTGTCGACAGCATAGAGGTGCCGTCGCCTACCGCGGGTTCCATCTCCCGTAGGGCGCGCCGAGGACCGGCAGCTCGTGCGACCGCGGGCCCTCTGACGACGCCGTCGTGACAGTAACGGTGTCCGAGAGGCGGAGGGAGCTGCCATGTTCAAGGTCGCTGAGCCAGACAAGCTCGAGAGCGTCCGCAAGGACATAGCGCCCCGACCCGTGCCGGCAGGCGATGGGAGCCCACATGTCGGCGTCGTACGCGTCGTTGGCAGCTCCGCCGTTCGCGTAGTACATCTTGGCGCCGCGACGTGTGTGGGCCGATAGGAACACCCATTGGCCGCCCTCGGCGAGCTTTTCGAGGAAGATCTCGACAAGTAGGCAGTTGAGGTCGCAGCGGATGAAGAGGTCGACACGGTGGCGCCGCTGCGCAGTGGTCAGGGCGTCGATTCGGCTTTGGAACGCTGCTGCTTTGGCTCGGTTTCGGGCCACGTCTCTCGCGGACAGAAGGCGGTAGGCGAGATCGGACGCCTCAAGGTCGGAGGTGTCCATAGCCAGGACCCACCAGTCGTCCTCCGTCAAGCCGCGGATCTTGTCCTCGCGTGCCCGATCCATCAGAGCCGGTCGCCGAGTGCGAGGCGTCGATGGGCGTCGCGGGCGCGTTCGTCTGCCTTACTGGCGCCGTAGCGGCGCAACATCTGCGGTGACTTCCAGCCCATGATCCGCATGAGGTCGGTCTCGCCGCCGCCGGCAGAGAGCCAGGAGTGTGCTGCGGTGTGCCGGAACTGGTGCGCGTGCAGCCCTTCGATCCCGACGGCGGCGCCGCGGCGTCGAAGCATCTGCGAGATCCCGTTCGACAGCATCGCGCCCTTCCCCTTCTCGCCGAGCCAGAGGCCGGGCAGGTGCGCTTGCCGGTCCTTCGCCCGCGAGCGCAGGTAGCGGCCGAGCGCGAGGGCGGTGGTTTGGCCGAACGGCAGCGCCCGTCCGCGTCGCCCCTTTCCGACGACGTGACACACACCCGCGTCGAAGTCCACGTCGTCCACCGTGAGCGCAGCGATCTCGCCGAGCCGCCCGCCGGTGTCGGCGAGCAGCCGGATGATCGCGTTGTCGCGCCGTTCGACCAGGCTGTTGCCTTTGCAGGTCTCGAGCAGCGCCCGGATCTGCTCGACGGTGAGCACCGGCACGGGCTGCTCGGGGACGATGGGCGGCAGCGCGCCGTCCATCGGGTTGCGTTCGATCTCCTCCTCGCGGAGCAACCACTTGAAGAACTGCTGCAGCGCGCGGAAGTCGGCCGACACTGTCGCCGGCTTGACCCTGTCGAGCCGGTGCCGCACGAAGGCCTCGACGTCGCGGCGCGTTACGTCAGCGGGGGACAGGCACGGGTTCTCCGGGCGGCTCGTCAGATAGACGGCCAGCTCGCGCACGGCGGCGGTGTAGATCCGCTGCGTCGAGGTTGACAGGTTCCGCGAGCGCAGGAAGGCCAAGAAGTCACGCTCGAACGACGGCCACTCGGAAGAGGTCATCAGCGAAAGTTACCTTGTCGCTGACCTCAGTGCCATGCTCGTCAAGCTCGGCCAACCCCATATAGGCCAGTGAATACAGGAGTTGCGCCCCCGGCAGGGATCGAACCTGCGACCAACCGCTTAGAAGGCGGATGCTCTGTCCACTGAGCTACGGGGGCCCGCTGCCAGTCTGGTGCGCGCCCATTATCGCGGGCGGCCGGATCGTCTCGTCGCGTGATCGAGCATGCTGCCCACCGTGAAGCGGCGGTCACGGGTGTCGGCGCCGATGCCGAAGGCCGGCAGCAGACCGAGGAGGAGCAGGACGCCGAGGAAGAGGAGAGGACTCATGGCACAGACTGTCCACCCGTCGACATCCCGCCGCGACTGACTTTTTGTCGAGGACCGTTGATTTCACGCCAAGTGCTGTGGCAGCCTCGTCGCGTGGCTCCTCGTCTCCGCTCCGTGCCCGCGTTCCCGCCGATCCGCAAGGTCGCGATCATGGCGTTGCCGGGCGTCGCCCCGTTCGAGCTCGGCGTGGCCTGGGAGGGGTTCGGCATCGACCGGTCGGACGACGGTGTGCCGAACTACGAGTGCGCGGTCGTGTCGCCCGAGCCGACGGTGCCGACGTCGGGCGGGTACACGATCACCACCCAGTACGGCCTCGACCACGCCGCCGACGCCGACCTCGTCGTTGTCCCCGCCCGTACGGCCCTGGGATGCAGCGAGGACGACGCCCTCCAGCTGCTGCGCGACACGGTCGCCCGCGGCGCCCGCGTCATGAGTGTCTGCAGCGGCGCGTTCGCGCTCGGCGAGGCCGGCCTGCTCGACGACCGCGAGTGCACGACCCATTGGCGTCACGCGGACGAACTGGCGGCGCGCTTCCCGTGCGCACGGGTCAACCCCAACGTGCTGTTCGTGTGCGACGGCCCGGTGCTGACGTCGGCGGGGACGGCCGCCGGGCTCGACCTGTGCCTGCACCTCATCCGCGCCGACCACGGCGAGGAGATCGCGCGTCGGGTGGCCCGCCGGATGGTCATGCCGCCGCACCGTGACGGTGGGCAGGCGCAGTTCGTCGAGACGCCGGTGCGGTTCCGCCAGGCCGAGACGCTCGCCCCGCTGCTGGACGAACTCGCCGCGGCACTCGACGAGGAGTACTCGATCGACGACCTTGCCGCTCGCTGCTCGATGAGCACGCGCACGTTCGCGCGGCGGTTCCGTG
>NZ_JBQCEE010000222.1:0-2051 GCF_051960575.1 Jatrophihabitans sp. | reverse complement strand
CGGCACAGAGGCAGCCCGCCGATCTTCCCCCGTCGGCGGGCTGCCGGCGTATAGGGGGCCTGCAGGCGGCCTGTAGGCGAGCGGTAGGCACCGACAGGTCGCTGTCGGTCGCGTGTCGGTGGTCTGTCGGTGGGGACTGGCACCGTTCTCGGCATGACACGCATCGACAAGAACTCCAGCGGCGGCGGGAACGCCGTCACCGTACGGGGGATGGTCAAGCACTACGGCGAGACCAAGGCGCTGGACGGGGTCGACCTGGACGTGCGCGAGGGCACCGTGATGGGTGTGCTCGGACCGAACGGCGCCGGCAAGACCACCCTCGTGCGGATTCTGTCCACCCTGCTGAGCCCCGACTCCGGACAGGCGACCGTCGCCGGGTACGACGTGCTGCGCCAGCCCCGGCAGCTGCGCCGGGTGATAGGGCTCACCGGGCAGTACGCCTCGGTCGACGAGAAGCTGCCCGGCTGGGAGAACCTCTACATGATCGGCCGGCTGCTCGACCTGCCGCGCAAGGAAGCGCGCGCCCGGGCCGACGAGCTGCTCGAGCGGTTCTCGCTGACCGACGCCGCGAAGCGGCCCGCGAGCACCTACTCCGGCGGTATGCGGCGGCGGCTCGACCTCGCCGCCTCCATGATCGGCCGACCCCAGGTGCTGTTCCTGGACGAGCCGACGACGGGGCTCGACCCCCGTACCCGCAACGAGGTGTGGGACGAGGTCAAGGCCATGGTCGGCGAGGGCGTGACCGTGCTGCTGACCACGCAGTACATGGAGGAGGCCGAGCAGCTGGCGACCGAACTGACCGTCGTCGACCGGGGGAAGGTCATCGCGGGCGGCGCCATCGACGAGCTGAAGGCGAAGGTCGGCGGCCGGACGCTGCGGGTGCGGCCCGCGGACCCGGCGCAGTTGCGGCCGCTCGCCACCGCCCTCGACGAACTCGGCATCACCGGGCTCGCGACGACGACCGTCGACGCCGAGAGCGGCACCGTGCTCGTCCCGGTGCTCAGCGACGAGCAGCTGACCGCCGTCGTCACGGCCGTCACCGCCCGCGACATCACCCTCTCCGCCATCACCACCGAACTGCCCAGCCTGGACGAGGTGTTCCTGTCCCTCACCGGCCACCGCGCCAGTGCCCCGCAGGACACCGTGCCCGCCGAGACCCGCGAGGAGGTCGCCGTATGAGCGCCGCAACCTTGACCGCAACCGACGCCGTCACCGCGACCGACGCCCGCATCCCGCTGCGCGGTCATCTGCGCCACACCGGCGCGCTCATCCGCCGCAACCTGCTGTGGATCCGGCAGGACCCCGAGTCGATGTTCGACGCGCTGCTGATGCCGGTCGTCTTCACCCTGCTGTTCGTGTACGTCTTCGGCGGCTCGATCGGGCAGGCCCTGGGCGGCGGGCAGGACGGGTACGTGCAGTACGTCATCCCGGGCATGATCGCGATGATGAGCATGACGCTCTCCCAGGGCGTCGGCACCGGCTTCAGCCAGGACTTCAACTCCGGTGTCATGGACCGCTTCCGGTCCCTGCCGATCGGACGCGGCTCGGTGCTCTTCGCCAAGATCACGGTGGAGCTGCTGCGGATGCTGTTCGCGACGACCGTGCTGATGGTCGTCGCCGTGCTCGTCGGCTTCCACATCCACCACTGGGGCGGACTGCTCGCGGCCGTCGGCCTGTCCGCGGTGTTCGCCACCTCGATCATGTGGGTGGTCCTCACCCTGGGCGTGATCCTGAAGAACGCGCAGTCCGTGCCGGCGATGGGCTTCCTGGTGCTGTTCCCGCTGCAGTTCGGCTCGTCGATCTTCGCGCCGACGAAGTCGATGCCGGGCTGGCTGCAGGCCTTCACCGACTACAACCCGCTGTCCACGCTCGCCGACGCGGCGCGCGGACTCATGGTCGGCGGCCCCGTCACGCACGACCTGTGGGTGACGCTGGGCTGGTCGGTGGCGATCACGGCGGTGGCGGCGCCGTACGCGATCCACAAGTTCCGCACCAAGAGCTGACGTTCAGCCATCCAGGACCAGGGCGGTGGCCTCCGCGAGGGAGAGGCC
>NZ_JBQCEE010000221.1:0-8090 GCF_051960575.1 Jatrophihabitans sp. | reverse complement strand
GAGGTCTTCGACGACCTCGTGATGGACGCGGTCGAGGAGCTCGAGGCGGCCTGGGCCGACGAACTGGCCGGCGTCGAGTTCGCCGTCGAGGAGGTGCCGCCGACCGGCGAGGCGCCGGACGAGCTGGCCTACGACCACGACGCGATCGTCGACCGCGGCGTTCCCCTCGGCCGCCTGTTCCGCACCGGCGTCCCCGGCATCGCCCGCCCGACGATCGTCGTCTACCGCCGCCCGGTCGAGGCGCGCGCCGTCGAGCGCGACGACCGTGGCGACCTCGTCTTCGCCGTCGTGGCCGAACTGGTCGCCGAGTACCTCGGCCGGGACGTCGACGAGATCGACCCGCCGTGAGCCGCGCCCGGCTCCCCCGGCGGCTCGTGCGGATCGCCGGGGCGGGGCTGGTGCTGGCCGCCTGCACGTCCGCCGCCTCGCCACCCCGGCCGCAGCACGCCACGGGCAGCCACGGTGTCGACGCCGCCGCGGTCGGCGGCGCGAGGATCGCCGGGTGCCCGCTGTTCCCGGCCGACAACGCGTGGCGCACCGACATCTCGCGCTTCGCGGTGTCGCCCCGGTCGGCGGCGTGGGTGCGCAGCATCGGCGCCACGACCCGTCTGCATCCCGATTTCGGGTCGAACCCGTCCTACGGCATCCCGTACGTGGTCGTGCCGGCCACGCAGCCGCGCGTGCCGATCCGGTTCACCGCCTACGGCGACGAGAGCGACCCGGGGCCCTACCCCGTGCCGCTCACCGCCCGCGTCGAGGCCGGTGGCGATCGGCATGTACTGGTCGCGTCCCGGAACTGCCATCTCTACGAGTTGTACGGCGCACGCCGGACGGTGCACGGCTGGGCGGCCGACTCGGGCGCCGTCTTCGACCTGCGGTCCGACCGGCTGCGGCCCGCCGGATGGACGTCGGCCGATGCGGCCGGGCTGCCGATCCTGCCGGGCCTGGTGCGTCCTGACGAGATCGCGGCGGGCCACATCGACCACGCGCTGCGCTTCACGGTGAGCCGCACGCAGCGGGGTTGGATCCTGCCGGCGCGGCACCAGGCCGGCTCGACCGGTTCGCCGGACGTGCCGCCGATGGGGGCGCGATTCCGGCTCAAGGCGTCGTTCCCGCTGCGCGGCTACACCGGCGCGGCGTTGGTCATCCTGCGCTGCCTCAAGCGGTACGGCATGTTCGTCGCCGACAACGGCTCGAACTGGTACCTGAGCGGGGCGAGCTGGCGCGGGTGGGACGACGCGAACCTCGACCAGCTCAAGCGGGTGCCCGGGTCGGCCTTCGAGGCCGTGGCCACCGGCGCCGTCCACCACTGACGGCACGGACGAGCCCCCGGGACGGGCAGCCCCGCCGACGGGCCGATGCAGCAGGGTCAGACCGCCCGGCGACGCAGGCGGCGCCGCTCGCGCTCGGACAGGCCACCCCAGATGCCGAACCGCTCGTCGTGCTCGAGGGCGTACTCGAGGCACTCGCTGCGCACCTCGCACCCCGTGCAGATGCGCTTGGCCTCGCGGGTCGAGCCGCCTTTCTCGGGGAAGAACGCCTCCGGATCGGTCTGGGCGCAGAGCGCGCGCTCCTGCCAGCCGGCCTCGTCGGGCAGGCCGAACAGGTCGGCCAGCTCGTCGGCGGGGAGATCGTGGGACAGCTCGGTCACGGCGTCCTCCAAAAGAACGGGGGGTGTGTCCAGCGGGGGGATGAGCGGCCTTGCGAAGAAGGACACGTCTGAAATTACACGCGTGTCGTTCCGCGCTGTCAAGGGGGGGTCCTGCTACATCGGCGGGTCGGGCCGGAGGTCCCGAACCCCCGGACGGCGTCAGCGGCCCGCGCGACGCGCCGCCTGCTGCAGTGCGGCGAGCACCGTCTGGACGGCCGGCCGGGACGCGACGCTCACCCTCGTCACCGCGACGAGACGACGGCGCATCGCCGGGTCGACCGCCGCGCGAGCGATCCCGTCGACGTCGGCCGCGACCGAGCGCCGCGGCAGCAGGGTGATGCCGTGCCCGTCCGCGACCGCGCGCGCGAGCAGCAGCATGTCGTCGGTCTCCCAGCTGACGTGCGGCTCGAACCCGGCGGCCCGGCAGGCGACCCGCACCGCACGGCCGCAGGCGGCGTCCTCCGGCGGCAGCACCCAGCGTTCGTCGCCGAGCCGGGCCAGACGCCGCGGCGGTCGGCGCGAGGTGGGGTGCACCAACACCAGCGGCTCGTCGCCCAGCGGCGTCGTGCGCATGCCCTCGGGCAGGGCGAGGGGCACACCGTCGTACTCGTCGACGATCGCGAGTTCGGCGTCGCCGGCGAGCAGGCGGGCCAGCGACGACGCCGGCTCGGCCGCGGCGACGACCACCTCGAGACCCGGCGCCTCGTCGCGCAGCGCGCCCACCGCGGCCGACACGAACGTGGCGGCCGCGCTGGCCACCGCGCTGACGGCGACCACGCCGCCGACGGTGCCGGCGAGCCGCTCGACATCGGCCCGGGCGGCCTCGAGCACGTCGGCCACCTCGCCCGCGCGGGCGGCCAGCAGGCGGCCGGCGCCGGTGAGCGCGACGCCGCGCGGCGACCGGTCGAGCAGGGCGAGGCCGGTGTCGCGCTCGAGGGCGGCGATCTGCTGCGACACCGCGGACGCCGTGAGTCCCACCTCGCGCGCAGCGGCGGCGATGCTGCCGCGCAGGCCGACCTCGCGCAGCAACCGCATGCGGGTCACGTCCAGGCCGGTGGTGGGCATAAGCGCAACTTACGGCATAGAGTGACAGCCGTAAGTCCGCCGACCTGTGAGGAATCGCCATGACCGTCCCGACGCACGACGCCGTGCTCGACGAGACCCGCGCCGTGCTGTCGCGCCTCGGCGTGACGCTGCCCGAGGGCGGCGACCTGGTCGCCCGCTCCCCCATCACCGGCGGCGAGCTGGCGCGGCTGACCGCGCACACCCCCGAGCAGGTCGGTGAGCTGGTCGGCCAGGCGGCAGCGGCATTCACGACGTGGCGCAGCGTGCCCGCGCCCGTGCGCGGCGCCCTCGTGCGCGAGCTCGGCGAGCTGCTGCGCGAGCACAAGGCCGACCTCGGCGCGCTGGTGAGCATCGAGGCGGGCAAGATCCGCTCGGAGGGCCTCGGCGAGGTGCAGGAGATGATCGACATCTGCGATCTCGCGATCGGTCTGTCGCGTCAGCTCACCGGGCTCACCATCGCCAGCGAGCGTCCGGGCCACCGGATGATGGAGCAGTGGCACCCGCTCGGTGTCGTCGCCGTCATCAGCGCCTTCAACTTCCCCGTGGCGGTGTGGTCGTGGAACGCCGCGCTCGCCTTCGTCTGTGGTGACCCGGTGGTGTGGAAGCCGTCGGAGAAGACCGTGCTCACGGCACTGGCGTGCCAGGCACTGTTCGACGAGGCGGCCCGTCGCGTCGGCGCGCCGGCGGGGCTGTCGTCCGTGGTGCTCGGCGACGCGGCCGTCGGCGAGGCGCTCATCGACGACCATCGCGTCGCGCTGGTCAGCGCGACCGGCTCGACCCGTATGGGCCGCGCCGTCGCCCCGCGCGTCGCCGCCCGCTTCGGCCGCACCCTGCTCGAGCTCGGCGGCAACAACGCCGCGATCGTCGCGCCGTCGGCCGACCTCGACCTCACCGTCCGCGGGCTCGTGTTCTCGGCCGCAGGCACCGCCGGGCAGCGGTGCACGACGTTGCGCCGCGTCATCGTCCACGAGTCGATCGCGGACGAGCTGGTGCAGCGTCTCGCCGCGGCCTACGGGTCACTGCCGATCGGGTCGCCGCTCGCCGAGGGCACGCTGGTCGGCCCGCTCGTGGACGCCGCCTCGTACCGCGGCTACGCGGACGCGCTCGAGAAGGCGCAGGCCAACGGCGGCACGGTGGTCGCCGGTGGCGAGCGGGTGCTGGCCGACGAGGCGCCGGACGCGTACTACGTGCAGCCGGCCATCGTCCGCATGCCGACCCAGTCGGACATCGTGCGGGCCGAGACCTTCGCGCCGATCCTCTACGTGCTCACCTACACCGACTTCGACGAGGCCATCGAGCTGCACAACGCCGTGCCGCAGGGGCTGTCGTCGTCGATCTTCACGCTGAACCTGCGCGAGGCCGAGCGTTTCGTGTCGGCGGCCGGAAGCGACTGCGGCATCGCCAACGTCAACATCGGCCCGTCCGGTGCCGAGATCGGCGGGGCGTTCGGCGGCGAGAAGGAGACCGGCGGCGGCCGCGAGAGCGGCTCGGACGCCTGGCGCAACTACATGCGCCGTGCGACGAACACGATCAACTACTCGACCGAGCTGCCCCTCGCCCAGGGCGTCGAGTTCGGCTGAGCCGCCGTCCGTGATGCGGCTTTGCGCCGCCACCTGACGGTTCGGACGCGTCCGGCCGACAGCTGGGGGCGCAAACAGGCCTCGGCGCGGGTCAGAGGTCGGCGAGCTTGCGGAAGTCCCAGCTGCTGATCTTCGTCGGGGTCACGCGCAACCACGCGTGGCGACCGTCGTGGAACATGTCGTCGCCGCCCATGTACTTGCGGGCGAAGTGGCGTTCGATGTCGGCCAGGGCAGGGTCGTCGCCGCCGGTGCGGGGCACGTCGCCGACGATCTCGACGGTGCCGTTGATCTCGACACCGCGCAGCTCGAAGTAGTCGACGCCGGCGTCGACGACGACACCGATCCGCGGGTCACGCTGCAGGTCGGCCCAGCGCTGGCTCTTCACGATCGAGTACAGCCACAGCGACGTGCCGTCCCAGCCGAACCAGAGCGGCGTGGCGTGCGGGCCGTCGGGGCTGATCGTGGCCACGCGGCAGGTGCGCTCGTCGGCCAGGAACGCGTCGCGCTCCGCGTCGGTCATCGCGATCTTGCGGCCGCGCCGCTGCTGCTTGGGTGCCGTCACGCTTCGGCACCCTAGCGGCGGGCGTCATGCCGCGCGCACCCGGACGCAGCACGGCCCCGCGTCCCGAGGGGGACACGGGGCCGTCGCCGCGTTCGCGCGGGCGTCAGTGCTTGAAGGCGTCCTTGACGTTCTCGCCGGCCTGCTTGAGGTCCGACTTCGCCTGGTCGGCCTTGCCCTCGTTCTCGGTCGAGCGGTCGCCGGACACGCGGCCCAGGGCCTCCTTGGCCTTGCCCTCGACGTCCTCGATGCTGTTCTTGATCTTGTCAACGGCGCTCATGGAACTCTCCTCTGTTCGGCGTCCTTCGCGTACACAGAGGAGGTACCCGAGCGTGCCGAGGCGATAACTGTGGGCCCGACGAGACCGCGCTCACGCCCGATGATCACCGTGCGTGATCAGGCGACGCGGTGCAGGTCGACCCGGACGGTGAGGTCGGTCGAGCTGTGGCCGCCGGCGACGATGCCCTTGATCGGCGGCACGTCGGCGTAGTCGCGGCCGGTGCCGACGAGCACGTGCCGGTTCGCGACCTCGATGAGGTTGGTGGGGTCGAAGGCCACCCAGCGTCCGAGCCACCACTCGACCCAGGCGTGGCTCTCGCCCTCGGCCGACTCCCCCACGTCCGGGTCGTGCGACGGGTAGAGGTAGCCGGACACGTACCGCGCCGGCAGACCGACGTGCCGCAGTGCGCCGACCACGAGGTGCGCGTAGTCCTGGCAGACGCCCACCCGCGAGGCCCAGGCCTCGGACGCGGGCGACTGCACCTGGGTGACACCCGATCGGTAGGTGAGCGCGTCGTGCACGGTGGCGCTGATCTCGCGCGCCGCGGCATCCGGGGAGTGCGTGCCGGCGAGCTCCTCGGCGCGGGCCGCGAGATCGTCGGGCACCTCGGTGAGGCGCGTCGGTGCGAGGAACTCGCACCAGCGGTCGGCGACGGATGCCGCGCGCACGACGTCCCAGCCGAGGGCGTCGGCCGGCTCGCGCCGCGACGCGTTGATCTCGACGACGCTGGTGGCGCGGATGTCGAGCGAGCGGTGTGGCTGCGTGGCCTCGACGATGCGCACCTGCGTGCCCCAGTAGTCGACGTAGCGGTGCTGGTAGGTCACCGGCTCGACCTGCAGGTTGAAGTCGAGCGGCGCCTGCCACGGCACCAGCTTCGGCGTCAGCCGCGTCTCGTTGAACGAGGCGCCGACCGCGTGGTCGTAGGCGTAGTGCGACGTGTGGGTGATGCTGTACCGGACGGGACCGCTCATCCGGGGCCCCCGCGGAATCGTGGAGCGCCTTGTGCGGAGCGATTTCGTGGGGTGGTCATGACACAGCGTCCCAGCTCAGGACGACGCCGTGCGGGAAGTAGCGCTGTGCGATCGCGTCCGAGGCCATCGAGCACGAGCTCTGGACGCGTCCCATCACCTCGTAGACGTCCTCGAGCAGCTCGGCGGGCGCGGCGTACTCGAGCTCCGACCTGATCATCCCCAACACCCGTTGAGCCTGGCTGCCGATCGACCCCGTGCGGTTCGACTGGGCCGGCCCGTGCAGCGCGGCGAGGTCCTCGAGGCAGCGCTCGGCCCGGGTCAGCGCGCTCCTCAACGAACGTGGGAACAATGGGTCGAGCAGCAGGAACTCGGCCGAACGGCGCTCGTCGAGCGAGCCGCGCGCGCTGCGCAGGAACGCCTGGTACGCACCGCAGCTCTGCAGCAGCGTCACCCACGAGGGCCCGGCGGGGCCGGCCAGCGCCCGGGCGGCCGCGAGCCGCGCGATCATGTCGGCACGCTCGATGCTGCGGCCGAGCACGAGGAACTGCCAGGCCTCGTCGCGCGAGAGCGTGCTGTCGGCGACGCCGTTGAACGTCGCCATGCGCTCGCGCACCCAGGTCAGGAACGCGTGCGGGTGAGCCCGCCGGCCGGGGCGCGACGCCTCGTGCCAGGTGACGTTGATGTTCTCCCAGAGCTCGGCCGAGATCACCTCGCGGCTGCGTCGGGCGTTCTCACGGGCGGCCGCCACGGCCCCGAGCACCGAGGCCGGCGTCGTGGCGTCCCAGGCGAGCGTGTCGAGCACCTCGGCCCGCCCGACGGAGTCCGCCGGCTCGTGTCCCATCGCCGACAGCAGCGACGCACACACGACGTCCTCGGGTGCCCACGGATCCTCGAGCAGCAGGCTGAGGTGCACGTCGACGATGCGACTGGTGTCCTCGGCGCGCTCGACGTAGCGGCCGATCCAGTAGAGCGACTCGGCGATGCGGCTCAGCACGACGTCCCCTGCTGCTGTTGTTGCTGCTGCTGTTGCTGGTAGCCACCGTCGTCCGACCGGTCGACGGCGGGCAGCGGCGCGTAGGCGAACGGCGGCGCGGCCTTGATCGGCGGCGGGGTCGGCTTGCGCGCACCCGAGAGCACCCACGTGTCCTTCGAACCGCCGCCCTGGCTGGAGTTGACGACCAGCGACCCCTCCGGCAGCGCGACGCGGGTCAGCCCCCCGGGCAGCACCCAGACGTCGTCGCCGTCGTTCACCGCGAACGGCCGCAGGTCGACGTGCCTGGGCGCGACCTTGTTGCCGACGAGCGTGGGCACCGTCGACAGCTGGACGACCGGTTGCGCGATCCACCCGCGTGGATCGTCGATCAGCCGCGCGCGCAGGGCGTCGAGCTCCTGCCTGGACGCCTGCGGTCCGATGACCAGCCCCCGCCCACCCGCGCCGTCGACCGGCTTCACGACGAGCTCGTCGAGCCGGTCGAGCACCTCCTCGAGCGCACCCGGGTCCTCGAGGCGCCACGTGTCGACGTTCGGGAGCACCGGTTCCTCGTGCAGGTAGTAGCGCACGAGGTCGGGCAGGTAGGTGTAGATCAGCTTGTCGTCGGCGACGCCGTTGCCGACCGCGTTGGCGATCGTCACGTTGCCCGCGCGGGCGGCGGTCAGCAGGCCCGGGCAGCCGAGCATCGAGTCGGCGCGGAACTGCACGGGGTCGAGGTACTCGTCGTCGACCCGGCGGTAGATGACGTCGACGCGCCGCTCACCGGAGGTGTCGCGCATGCGGACGACTCCGCCGGCGCTGACCAGGTCGCGGCCCTCGACGAGTTCGACGCCCATGGCGCGTGCCAGCCAGGCGTGCTCGAAGTAGGCGCTGTTGTAGACGCCCGGGGTCAGGACGACGACGTTCGGGTCGACGACGCCGGGCGGGGCCGCGGCGCGCAGCGCGGCGAGCAGCCGCTGCGGATAGTGCGACACGGGACGCAGCCGCACCCGG
>NZ_JBQCEE010000220.1:0-7800 GCF_051960575.1 Jatrophihabitans sp. | reverse complement strand
TGAGCTGGCCGTCCAGCTCGCTCAGGTGGCGGACGAATCGACCGTCGCCGGCACGGTCGATCCACAACCGCCCGCGCGTGCCGCCGCGGTAGCGCTTCCAGGTGGCCGGCTCGCGGTTCAGCGCCGTCTGCAGGACGGTGACGCCGCTCGGGTGGCGGGCGAGGCCGCAGAGCGGGCCGAGCGGCAGCCGCTCGCCCGGGGTGCCGTCGACGGGCAAGGCGTAGGCCCACTGTCGTGAGCGGAACGGCTGCTGCCCGGCGCTCGACGCGATCACCCGGCCGCTCGCGTCCCAGCCGAGCACGCGGGTGTTGAGGTGGTTCCACCAGGTGAGGCGCACCCCGGCGCCGCCGGACACCGGCGCGACGTAGACCTCGGGGTTGCCGTCGCGGCGCGTCGCCCACGCCAGCTGCGTGCCGTCCGGCGAGAGGCGTGGGCGCGATGCCGCCACGCGATCGGACGTGAGCCGCTCGGCACGCCCGCCGCCGGCGTCGACGACCCAGACGTCGTCGTCGGCCACGAAGGCGATCCGGTCGCCGGACAGGTGGGGGAAGCGCAGGTAGGTCACGATCACCGACCCTAATCGGGGCCCCTGACAACATTCGCCGAAGATCGTCCGGCCGGTCGACCGGTCGGCCCGGGACGGATGGGTCTCAAGTCCGGTTCGCCCGTGTCGATGGGAGTGCTGCGACGGTCGCGTCCCGTCGAGCACGTCCCTCCGGGGGATCACGACGCCCGACGGATCGGGTGTCCTCGAGCGAAAGGATTCGCCATGCGTACGTCCCTCAAGGGCCTCGGTGCCGTCGCGGCCGCCGGTCTGGTCGGCATGGCCGGCCACAGCGCCTTCACCGACAGCAACACCGTCGTCCCGAGCATCGCCGGCTACGGCAACACGACCGCGACCGGCGTCACGCTCACCGGCGTCAACTACACACCCGCGGGCTGGGACAACGCCCTGCTCTCGGCGCTGGACTTCACGACGTCGACCGACCTCACCGGCGTCCCCGGCACTGTGAACGCCAGCGTCACCCTGTGGCAGGCCGCCCACTCGGGCACCGCCGTCGCCACCTTCACGTGCGCCGTCACCAAGTCGGCCACGTCGACGATCCACTGCGACCTGACGGCGACGCCGACGGTCGGCTCGGCGAACCCGGCCATCGCCAGCTTCGACAGCGTCTCCCTCACGGTGAACACCTGATCGGACGCGCTGAGCCGGGCCGCGCGCGGCTGACGCGCGCGGCCCCGGCCGCGACCATCGCAGAGCCCTGGCAGCGACGAGGCGGCGCACCCGGATGGCGACGGCCGTCGCCATCGCCGGGTTGCTCGCCGGTCTCGTCGTCCTGTTGCCGACCAGCCTCGGTGGTGCGACCACCTACGTCACCACCCACGGGATCAGCATGGAGCCGCGGTTCCACACCGGCGACCTCGCGATCCTGCGCACGGCCGACCACTACGGCGTCGGCGACGTCGTCGGCTACCGCAGCACGACGCTGCACACGGTGGTCATGCACCGCATCGTCGGCGTCCGGGACGGCCACTTCGTGATGAAGGGCGACAACAACCACTGGCTCGACCCCGACCGGCCCACGCCGGCACAGGTGGTGGGCCGGCTGGCGCTGCGCGTGCCGCACGGCGGCGTCTGGCTGGCGTGGCTGAGCAGCCCGGCCGTGTCCGCGCTGCTCGTGCTGCTCGCCGTCGTCGGCGGTGGGGCGACCGTGCGCCGCCGTCGTCGGCGCCGACTGCGCACCACCTCGGCCGTCGGCCCGCGTCCGACCCGCCCTCGCCCGACCCGCCCGCTCCGTCCCCGTCCGTCTCGCCCGCGTCCGGCCCCCGCCCCGCTCCCCCTCCCGGGTGGTGAATTGCGCGCCGAGTGGCGGGAGACGACCCACCACTCGCGTCCGAACCCACCACTCGCCGGGGTGTTGCAGCGGGTGCCGACCAGGTTGCGTCCGGCGGCCTGGACGATCTGCGGGGCCGCAGCCGTCGCGGTGCTGCTCGGGGCCCTCGCGTTCTCGTCGGCTCCGTCCAGCGTGGTCCTCGGCTCCGCGTCCACCGGTGACAGCGCCACCTTCGGCTACACCGCGACCGTTCGTGCCAGTGCCGCGTACGACAGCACGACCGTGCGGTCACCTGATCCTGTCTTCCGCCGCCTCGTCCGGTCGGTCGTGATGTCCGTGCGCTACGACGGGACGCCTGCGACGCTCGCCGTGCAGGCCCAGCTCACCACACCCGGTGGGTGGCACACGGCGCTGCCGCTCGTCGCGACCCAGGCCGTCGACGGCCACGGCACTGCGGTGTCAGCGCCCCTCGATCTCGCCGCGATCGACGCCCGGGCGCGGGCGGCCGCGCAGGCCACCGGCATCGCCGAATCGCAGGTCGACGTCCGGCTGACCGCCACGATCACCCGCGGCCCGGGGCTCCTGTTCACCCCGCACGTCGACCTCGTGCTCACGCCGCAGCAGCTCGTCCTCGCCACCGGCGCGCCGCTCACCGTGGCCGATCCGGCCACGGTCGTCACACGCACGGCGCGAGACGAAACCGTCGCACTGCCGCTGTTCGATCTGACCGTGGCGCACGCCCGCCGACTCAGCGAGCTGCTGCTGCTCGCCGCCCTGCTCAGCGGCGCCGCGCTCGGGCTGTCCGTCCGCGACGCCGCGCCGGAGAGCGAGGCGGACGCGATCCGCTACCGCCACCGCCGCGTGCTCGTCGGGGTGCGTCCGGGGGGTGTGCCGACCGACGTCCCGGTGGTCGACGTCGAGAGCTTCGCCGCACTGCTCGCCGTGGCCGAGCGGTCGAACCGCATGGTGCTGCACTGGACGACGGACGGGCTGACCACCTTCGTCGTGCCCGACGACACGGCGGCCTACCGCTACCGCAGCGGCGTCCCGGCCGACACTCAACGCCCGTTGAGCGCCTCGACCGCGAGGGTGTGACCGAGCTCGATCAGCTCGGCGGCGCGGTGGAAGTCGAGACTGCGGGCCGCGTCGGCGGGGACGGTCACCGTGATGTCCGGTGGGTACGCCGCGAGGCCGAACCGGGTGAGCGCGGCCTGCGGCGCGTCCAGCGCAAGGGTCACCACGTCGAGCAAGCCGACCGACGACTCGTCGCCGCCGATCGGCAGCACCCGCTTGAGCGCGCCCAGCCGTTGCGTCGCCGCGGCCAGCAGCTCCGACTCGGTCATCGTGGGCAGCCGACCCTTGACCCGCTCCCACCAGTCGGCCCGCGTGGCCTCGGCGCCCTCACCCGTGTCTGCGTCGTCACTCGACGCGTCGGTGGGCGCCTCGCTCGGCTGGCCGCGGCGCGGGCCGGGCAGCGACACAGCCCCCACAATGTCGGCGGTCGCGGCGGTCGTCGCGGCGACGGGCACCGGGTTCAGCAGGCCGCCGTCGACGAGCACCCGACCGTCCAGGGTGACCGGCGTGAACAGGCCGGGGATGCCCATCGAGGCGCGGATGGCGCGGTCGAGCGGGCCACGGGACAGCCACACCTCGCGTCCGGCCACCACGTCGACCGCCACCGCGGTGAACGGCAGTGGCAGCTGCTCGATGCGCAGGTCACCGACGATCTCGGCCACACGCGTGATCACCCGTTCGGCGCGGAACAGCCCGCCCGCGCCCGGGCTGCCGGGCTCGACCAGCTGCCGCAGCACGTCACGCTGGCTCAACCCCGTGACCCAGTCGGTGTAGTCGTCGAGCCGGCCGGCGGAGAAGACGCCACCGATCACGGCGCCCATCGACGAGCCGGCGACGCTGACGACCTCGTGGCCGGCCTCCGCCAGCGCGCGCAACACCCCGAGGTGGGCGTAGCCGCGCGCGCCGCCGCTGCCGAGGGCGAGTGCGATCGTGGCCATGCGACCAGGGTGCCGCGCCGATCAGGCCGGTGCGTGCTCCTGTGACCGACGCCAACGGATGCCGGCCTCGATGAAGCCGTCGATGTCGCCGTCGAGCACCGCCTGCGGGTTACCGACCTCGTACTCGGTGCGCAGGTCCTTCACCATCTGGTACGGGTGCAGCACGTACGAGCGCATCTGGTTGCCCCACGAGTTGCTGCCGTCCTTCAGCGCGTTCATCGCGTCCTGCTCCTCGGCGCGGCGGCGCTCGAGCAGTTTCGACTGCAGCACGTTCATCGCCGAGGCCCGGTTCTGGATCTGGCTGCGCTCGTTCTGGCAGGTGACGACGATGCCGGTCGGCAGGTGGGTGATGCGCACCGCCGAGTCGGTCGTGTTGACGCCCTGGCCGCCCTTGCCCGAGCTGCGGTACACGTCGACGCGGATGTCGTCGTCCGGGATCTCGACGTGGTCGCTCGTCTCGACGACCGGCAGCACCTCGACGCCGGCGAACGACGTCTGCCGCCGGCCCTGGTTGTCGAACGGGCTGATCCGTACGAGGCGGTGCGTGCCCTGCTCGACGCTCAACGTGCCGTAGGCGTAGGGGGCCTTGACCTGGATGGTGGCCGACTTGATGCCGGCCTCCTCGGCGTAGGACGTGTCGAGCGCCTCGATCGGGTAGCCGTGCCGCTCGGCCCACCGGGCGTACATGCGCAGCAGCATCTCGGCGAAGTCCGCCGCGTCGACGCCGCCCGCCTCCGAGCGGATCGTCACGAGCGCCTCGCGGGCGTCGTAGGGGCCGGAGAGCAGGGTGCGGACCTCGAGCTCGCCGATCGCCTTCTGCAGCGCGGTGACCTCGCGCTCGGCCTCGGCGCGCGAGTCGCTGTCGTCCATCTCCTCGGCGAGGTCCCACAGCACCTGGGCGTCGTCGACCCGGCGCCGCAGTTCCTCGACGCGACGGATCTCGCCCTGCACGTACGACAGGCGCGAGGTGACCTTCTGCGCGCTGTCGGGGTCGTTCCAGAGGTCGGGGGCGGATGCCTGCTGCTCCAGATCGGCGGCCTCGCGCCGCAGCGCGGCCAGATCCACGACCGACTCGATGCTCGCGAGCGTCGCGGAGAGTTCTTTCAGATCAGCAGGGACATCCACGGATATCGAGGGTACGCGACCCGGGTGCTGACACGGCGCCGTCGGCGGCCGTTGGCAGGCTCAGCGGTGGGACACGACGACGGCCACGTGGCCCGAGAACGCGTCGGCGGGCGCGCCGGTGACGTTGGTACGCACCGTGTGGGTGTGCGTCGTCGGACGCAGGGGGGCAGCGTGGCCGGTGGCCTCGGCGGGCAGCAGGGGCAGCGCCAGCAGCGGTGATGCCATGACCGCGGCCGCCAGCAGGCTGTACTTGCCGAACATGATCCATTCCTCCCGAACGAGTACGTCCAGGGGGTACCCCCGAGTCCCGGCTGCTTAACGGACTCTGATGTTCGTCACGTCCGCGGCGCGCCGGGTCAGGCCGCGACGGCCTGGGCGGCCGTCGCCTGCACCGCCTCGTCCTGGTGCACGTACTTCCTGCCGCGCAGCAGCGAGGCGAGGGCACCGATCACCGACATCGCGGCGGCCATCAGGAAGACGATGACGAGCCCGTGGTGGAACGGCTGCGAGATCAGGTTCGGGAAGAATGTCTGCCCGGTCAGCGTCGCACGGTCACCCGCGGGCACCTGGCTCAACGTCTGTTGACCCACCAGCGTCTGCACCGGGTTGTAGCCGAGGAAGGCGGCGAAAAGGCTGCCGACCGGCGGGGCGTCGGCGACGACGTGCGCGGTCGCCGTGGGCACGTGGTGCGCGGCGAGGCCGTTGAACAGCGTGCTCGGCAGGCTCGACGCGAGCCCCGCGATCATCAGCGAGAAGAAGACGCCGATCGACAGCGAGGTGCCGGAGTTGAAGAACGTGGCGCGCATGCCGGACGCCGAACCGCGCTGCCCCGCGGGCACCGAGTTCATGATCGCCGTGGTGTTCGGCGCCGAGAACAGCCCGGAGCCGATGCCGTTCAGCACCAGCAGCGACGCGAAGGCCCAGTAGTGGAAGTTCACCGGTAGCAGCATCAGGCCGATGAAGCTGGCGGCGACGAGCAGCAGGCCGCCGGTCGCGAAGGTGCGCGCACCGAACTTGTCGCTCAGTGCGCCCGACAGCGGGCCGGCGACGAGGAACGCGACGGTCAGCGGCAGCAGGTAGATGCCGGCCCAGAGCGGGGTGTTCTCGAACTTGAAGCCGTGCAGCGGCAGCCAGATGCCCTGCAGCCAGATGATGAGCATGAACTGCAGGCCGCCGCGCGACACCGACGCGAGCAGACCGGCCAGGTTGCCGGCCCAGAACGGACGCAGCCGGAACAGGTTCATCGCGAACATCGGCTGGTCGACCTTGGTCTCGACCCAGCAGAAGACGACGAGCATCGCGACGCCGCCGATGAGGCCGGTGAGCACCCACGGGTTCGTCCAGCCCATCGTGTGGCCGCCGTAGGGCTGGATGCCGTAGGTGATCGCGGCCAGCAGCGCCGACAGGCCGACGGCGAACAGGGCGTTGCCCCACCAGTCGATCCTCGCCTCGTGCCGTTCCCCGAGCTCCTTGAGGCTGAGGTAACTCCAGACCGTGCCGATGACGCCGATCGGGACGGAGACGTAGAAGACCAGCCGCCAGTCGACCTCGGACAGCAGCCCGCCGAGGATGAGGCCGATGAAGCCGCCTGCGATCGCCGCGACCTGGTTGATGCCGAGGGCGAAGCCGCGGCGCTCGGCCGGGAAGGCGTCGGTGAGGATGGCGGTCGAGTTGGCGAACAGCATCGCCGCGCCGACACCCTGCACGAGCCGCCAGCCGATGAGCCAGAGCGCTCCCCCGCCGGCGTGGAACGGGTCGACGGCGAGGGCGATCGAGCCGACGGTGAAGACGACGAAGCCGGCGTTGTAGATGCGCACGCGGCCGAACATGTCGCCGAGGCGTCCGAGCGTGACCACCAGGACGGCGGTGACGAGCAGGAAGCCCATCAGCGTCCAGAGCAGGTAGCCGGTGTTGCCCGGCTGCAGCGGGTCGAGCTTGATGCCGCGGAAGATCGCGGGCAGCGAGATGATGACGATCGAGCTGTTGATGGTCGCCATGAGCACGCCGAGCGTGGTGTTCGACAGTGCCACCCACTTGTAGCGCGGGTGGTCCTTCTCGAAGCGTGCGGCGGCGGTGAAGCGTCCCGGCATGGAATAGTTAGCCGAACTAACTTTACCCCCGATCGGTTGACTCCCTCCAACCAACTCGGTCACACCTGTCGGGGGAAGGGCATCGGCGCGGCGGCCTGCGACGTGGGCACGGCGCGGGGTCTGCCGGATCTTGATGTGCACAGCGGCTCACAGGCCGGCTGTGGCATCTCGGTCCAGGGCGCGGCGTCGGGCTCACGCGCTGGTCGGTGCCTCCGCCGACGAGGTCGTGGTGTGGGTGATGGTCGGGCGGCCGAAGAGGCGGCCGAACGGCAGGTCGCGGCGCTCGGAGCAGCGCAGGGTCACGGTGGCGCGGTCGGCCGAGACCGTGGCGGCGACGACGACGCGGCGCCGGTCGGGGTCGCGCGCGAGGTAGGCGTCCACCGCAGTCCGCACACGACCCTCGTCCGCGAAGGGCAGCGTGGCGACGTCCGGGTCGGTGCGTGTGCGGCCGAGGTCGATCGCGGTCGCTGCGGCGGCGGCCGCGGCCCCGTCGCAGACGTCCTGCAGGTCACGCTGCTGCACGAAGGCGCTCGCGAAGGCCACCGACCCGGCCACGACCAGCAGCGCGATGAGCACGAACCCGAGGATCAGCGGGATGGTGCTCCCCCGCTCGTGGGGCCGCGCGGCCCGCGCGGGCCGGCCGCGGGGCCCGGGGGGCCGGTGCGGCCGGGGGGGGGGGCGGCGGGGGGCCGCCCCCCCGGCGGGCGCCCCGCGGGCGCGCGGGGGCGGGGGGCGGGC
>NZ_JBQCEE010000219.1:0-5735 GCF_051960575.1 Jatrophihabitans sp. | reverse complement strand
GAAGCGCAGGCCGTCGAGCACGTCGGCGCGCAGCCGCCGCGGCCCGGGCGCGCCCGGTGCGGGCAGCGGCGTGCGCAGGAACCCGGTGGCGACGGCGAACGCGGCGAAGGTGACCGCGTCGACGGTGAACGGCAGCGAGGCGGCGACCGCGAACAGCGCGCCGCCGAGCGGCGGGCCGATGAGCGACGCGACGTGGTGCCGCGCCTGCATGCGCGTGTAGGCCGCGGCGAGGTGCTCGGGACGGACGACCGCGCGCAGCGAGGCCGACGCGGCCGGCGAGAAGAAGGTCTCGGCGACGCCCGCGAGCACGCCGGCGACGACGAGCAGGGTGATCGTCGCCGAGCCGACTGCGATCAGCACGGCGAGCAGGCCGAGCACGGTCGCCGACGCGAGGTTGCTGAGCAGCAGCACCTGGCGTCGCGACCACCGGTCGACCAGCGCCCCCGCGGGCAGCCGCACGAGCGTTCCGGCGGCGTAGAACGCGGTCGTCGCCAGTGCGGCCTGCGTCGTCGAGTGACTGAGCGCGTACCCGAGCAGCGGGAAGACCAGCATCGACATCGCCGACCCGAGCTCGGACACCATGTCGCCGAGCCAGAGGATCGCGAAGTCGCGGTTCCCCGCGAGGGGCCGCTGCCTGTCGCGTCCCGCGCGCTCGGTGCTGGTCGGCGCTGCCATCGCGATCACTCTGCCCCCTGCCCGGCGCGCACGTCGAGCAGATCGCCGCCGTACAGGGCACACTGGATCAGCCCCACTCCCTGCCGAGGAGCCCCGTGCAGCCGACCCCGCGACCCTCGCCGCGCCCGACGCCGACACCGCCGGCGGTGCCCGAGCCGTCGGCCGCGCCCGAGCCGTCGGCCGCGCCGGTGCCGTCGCGTCCGGTGGGGGCGATGGGGGCGATGGGGCCGCGCGACCTGCGCCGGCGACGCCGCTTCCGCCGGCCGCCGACCTGGCTGATCACGACCGGCGTCGTGCTCGTGCTCTTCCTCGGCGCACTGTGGCTCTGGGGGGGGCCGACGGTCGACGGCCGGCACATCGACGGGCTGTCGAACCTGTCGACGCAGGGCTTCGCACCGCCCGCGCCCCCCGACGTCACCGTCGCCGACCCAGCCAAGGGCCGCACCGTCGGCAAGGGCTCGACGACCTCAGGCGCGCCGCACCAGGCGCCGCCGATCAGCGTGCCGACGGGCGTCGGCGGGGTGACCGAGGGCGGCAGCTACGACCACATCGTCCGGCTCACCGTCACCTCGGACGCGCTGCTGGCCAGCGTCGGCTACCAGGTGCTCGGCGGGAGGCCGGCATCGGGCAAGCAGGACGGCGTGCGCGCGCCGTGGGCGGTCACCACGTCGGCGAAGGGCTACGGCCTGGTCGCGGCACTCGGCGTCCAGGCCGGACCGGGCGCCACCACCACGACCATCACGGTCATCCGCGACGGCCGGGTGATGTGCAGCCGCACCGCCCACGGGCCGTGGGCGGTCGCGGTCTGCTACGGCTGAGTCACGCCTCGGTGAGCGTGCTCATGTCGATGACGTACCGGTAGCCCGGGTCGCCGGCCTGCAGCTCGGCGTACGCGTCGTTGACGCGGTCGACGCCGATGACCTGCACATCGGCGGTGATGCCGTGCTTCGCGCAGAACTCGAGCAGCTCCTGCGTCTCGGGCACGCCCCCGATGTTCGAGCCGGCGATGGTGAGCCGGTTCTGCATCAGCATGCCGCCGTGGAACGGCGTGGTGAGCGGTTCGATCGCGCCGAGCACCACGTAGGTGCCGTCGAGGTCGAGCAGCCGCAGGTAGGGCTGCAGGTCGTGGTCCTTCGGGATCGTCGACAGGATCAGGTCGAGCGAGCGGGCGGCGTCCCGCATCGCCGACCGATCGGTCGAGACGAGCACGTGGTCGGCGCCGGCCTGCTTCGCCTCGCCGGCCTTCTTGTCGCTGCGGCTGATCACGGTGACCTCGGCGCCCATCGCCTTGGCCAGCTTGACGCCCATGCCGCCGAGTCCGCCGAAGCCGGCGATGCCGACGCGCGTGCCCGGCCCGACCTGCCAGTGCTTCAACGGCGAGTACATGGTGATGCCGGCGCACAGGATCGGTGCCGCGGCCGCCGGGTCGAGGCCCTCGGGCAGCGCGTGCACGAAGCGCTCGGTGACGACGATGGTCGCCGAGTACCCGCCGTAGGTCACCGGCGCGGTGCCGTGGCGGTCCTTGCCGTTGTAGGTGCCGGTCGCACCCTTGCGGCAGTAGTTCTCGAGCCCGCGCGTGCAGGCGCTGCACTCGCCGCACGAGTCGACGATGACGCCGATGCCGACGGTGTCGCCGACGGCGAACCGGGTGACCTCGGCGCCGACCTCGGCCACCCGCCCGACGATCTCGTGGCCGGGGACGCAGGGGTACTGCGTGCCCTTCCAGTCGCCCTTCGCGGTGTGGATGTCCGAGTGGCAGATGCCGCAGTGGGTGACGTCGACGCGCACGTCGGTCGGCTGGATGTCGCGGCGCGGGATGGTGAGTGGCGCGAGCAGGCTCTCGGCCGACTCGGCGCCGTAGGCACGGGTCTGCATACCCACGACGTTAGTCAGCGAGGGCGGCCAGCTCGGCGGCGAGGGCGCGCAACGCCTGCCCACGGTGGCTGATGGCGTCCTTCACGTCGCTCGGCAGTTCGGCGCTCGTGACGTCGTGACCGTCGGGCACGAAGATCGGGTCGTAGCCGAAGCCGTTCGTGCCGCGGGGCTCGCGGACGAGGTGGCCGGGCATGCGGCCGTGCACGACGATCTCGCGCTCGCCGTCGACGTACACGACGGCGGCGACGAACGCGGCGGTCAACCGCTCGTCCGGGATATCGGCGAGTTGCCTCAACAGCAGTTGCAGGTTGGCCTCGTCGTCGCCGTGCGTGCCCGCCCAGAGCGCCGAGAGCACGCCGGGCATGCCGTTCATCTCGTCGACGGCGAGGCCCGAGTCGTCGGCCACCGTCGGCAGGCCGGTGTGCTCGAAGCCCGCCCGTGCCTTGATGCGGGCGTTGTCGGCGAAGGTGTGTCCCGACTCGGGCACCTCGTCGTACGGCGGCACGTCGTCGAGCCCGATCACCTCGATCGACGACAGCGGCGTGAAGATGCGCCGCATCTCGGCGAGCTTCTTCGGGTTGCGCGAGGCGAGCAGCACGCGCGTCACTGCGCCAGCGCCTCCTGCTGCAGCCGCGTCAGCTCCGCGCAGCCGGCGACCGCGAGGTCGAGCAGCGCGTCGAGCTCGTCGCGGCGGAACGGGGCGCCCTCGGCCGTGCCCTGCACCTCGACGAACTCGCCGGTGCCGGTGACGACGACGTTCATGTCGGTCTCGGCGCGAACGTCCTCCTGGTACATGAGGTCGAGCCGCGGCTCGCCGTCGATGACCCCGACCGACACGGCGGCGATCGACCGGTGCAGCGCGTCCGGCTTGGCGAGCGCGCCCTGGCCCTGCAGCCAACGCACGGCGTCGGCGAGGGCGACGTAGGCGCCGGTGATCGCGGCCGTGCGCGTGCCGCCGTCGGCCTGGATGACGTCGCAGTCGATGGCGATCGAGTTCTCGCCGAGGGCCGACAGGTCGATCGCCGCCCGCAACGAGCGGCCGATGAGCCGCGAGATCTCGTGCGTGCGTCCGCCGATCTTGCCGCGCACCGACTCGCGGTCGTTCCGCGTCAGGGTCGCGCGCGGCAGCATCGAGTACTCGGCGGTCACCCAGCCCAGCCCGCTGCCCTTGCGCCACCGCGGCACGCCGCGCTCGACCGAGGCCGAGCAGAGCACCTTGGTCTCGCCGAAGGAGATCAACGCCGAGCCCTCGGCGTACTTCTGCCAGTTGCGCTCGATCTCGATCGGACGGAGCTGGTCGGCCGCGCGGCCATCAGGACGGGTCACGGGCACCAACCCTAACCGCGCGCACCTCCGGATCTTCATGCCCGTACCGACGCCCGCCCCGGTCAGGCCATCAAGATCCGGACGACGAGCGGCGCGGCCCACGTCGGTCAGGGCCACCACGACGCGGGGTCGAGGCGGGCGTACGCGGCGGGGCGGTCGAGGGCGCGTCCGCGCGCGTCCAGCTCGGCCGCCGTCGCCGGGCCGAGCGTGGCCACGACCGCGGCGGTCACGCGCGCGACGTCGAGGTCGGTCGGGTCGGCGGCGCCGCGCAGCGCGACCGTCGCACCCAGCATCTCGGCGGCCGCACCGGCAGCACCGCACAGGACGGCGACCTCGGCCAGCGTCACGCCGACGGCGGCGGTGAGCGGCTGGTCGTCGGTGCCGACGGCCGCGGTATAGGCCTCGTCGGCGCGGCGGCGGGCGAGCGCGAGGTCGCCGTCCTCGACCGCCCGCCGCGCGGCGACGGCGTGCACGATCCCGCGCATGTGCCCCAGCGCCGGATGGGTCGGTGGCAGCGCCTGGCTGCGCAGGTACGCCTCGTCGTCGAGGGTGCGGGCGAGTTCGTCGTTCCCGGCCGCGCGCTCGACGGCCGCGCGCAGGTTGAGGATGAGCACCGACTCGAGCCGCGCCCCGGTCACCTCGGCGCTCTCGCCGGCCGCCGTCGCCGTCGCCCGCGCCCGCTCGACGTCGCCGGTGCGCAGGTACAGCGTGGCCAGCCGGACGAGCAGGTAGGCCTCGTCCTCGCGCGAGTGCATCTCGCGGATCAGCGCGTGCGCGCGCTCGTAGGCCTCGATCGCGCCGGCGAGATCGCCGTCGAACGTGCGCAGCACGGCGATCGTGCGCAGCGTGTTGGCCATCCCCCACCGCTCGCCGAGCGCCTCGAACGCGGCGAGGGCCCGGTCGGCCTCGATCCGCATGCCCGCGACGTCGCCGTCGTTCTCGGCGATGTTGGCGCGGAACGCCTGCACGGCGGCGCGGCTCCAGGGTGATCCCTCGTGCAGCCCGCGCTCGACGATCGCGTCGAGACGGGCCCGGTCGCCGGAGAAGAAGCCGAGCGCCACCCGCACCAGCCCGAGCATCGGGTGCACGTCGGCCGGCACCCGCGCCAGCTCGTCGGCGAGCGTGACGATGTCGTGGGTCGGCTCGCCGGGCACCGCCGGCACCGCCACCGTCGAGAGCGCGGCCATCGCCAGCAACGCCCGCGCGAACCACCGCTCGGGCAGCTCGTGACCGCCCGGTACGGCGAGCGCGTCGGCCAGCCAGCCGATGCTGTCGGCGTGGTTGCCGAGCAGCAACGCCTGCCCGCCCCACTCGATCGCCAGCCGCACGGCGCCGTCGGCGTCGCCGCGCTCGCACCGGTGCCGCAGCGCGGCGAGGATGTTGTCGCGCTCGGCCGTCAGGCGCGCGAGCCACGGCAGCTGGTCGCGCGTCGTCAGGTGCTGCTGGGCCGCCGTCACCAGCGCGGCGACGTGGTCGGCGTGCCGGTCGCGCATGGCGAGCAGCTCGTCGCGTCCGGCCAGCTGTTCGATGCCGTACTCGCGGATCGTCTCGAGCATCCGCAGCCGGCGCCCGTCGTCCACCGCCTGCAGCAGCGACTTGTCGACCAGGGACGCGAGCAGCTCGGCGACGTCGTCGGCCGCGACCCCGTCGCCGGCGCACACCGCCGCGGCCGACTCGACCGTCACCCCGCCGGGGAAGACGGCGACCCGCTCGGCCAGCAGCCGCTCGTCCGGGCGCAGGAGGTCCCAGCTCCAGCCGACGACGGCGCGCAGGGTGCGGTGCCGGGCCATCGCCGTGCGGCGTGGGCCCCAACACACACAGAAACGGGAGGACCACCCGGGGGCGCTTGTTGCCAGAGG
>NZ_JBQCEE010000218.1:0-2974 GCF_051960575.1 Jatrophihabitans sp. | reverse complement strand
TGCACGCAGGACACCTCGACACCGCGGACGAGGGTGAGCCCGTCGGGCCGCGCGCGCACGGCCTCGTCCCAGCCGGCCGTGGTATCGTGGTCGGTGATGGCGACGACGTCCAGCCCGGCCGCGGCGGCCTTCCGCACCAGGTCGGAGGGGCTGTCCGTGCCGTCGGACGCGGTGGAGTGGGCGTGGAGATCGATCCGCACCCCTCCAGGGTAGGCAGCGGCGGAGGGTCTCAGAGCCGCTTGGGCGGCCTCGCCGCACGCTGCAGGCGCCGCACGCGCTCAGGGTCGGGCACTGCGGGCAGCGGCTCGGTGATGTGATCGGCCGGGTGGTCGTCCGGGTCGGGCGGCTGCGGCTCGCCGAAGATCAGCTCGCGCAGGATCATGAAGAAGCCCACGGCATCGTTGATGCGGGTGAGGTTGTGGGTGTCCGGGTGGTCGCCGGGTGCCTCGAGTTCGATGGTGCCGTAGCCGAACCACTTGCCGGGCACCGTCTGCACCAGCCGGGCGCCGGACACGCGGTCGATGCGCAGCGAGGCCTCGGCCGTCGTCGTCTCGGGCACGCCCTGGATGCGGATGATCCGCTTGCCGGTGAGGATGATCCATTCCGCGCTCCAGGTGTGGATGCGGAACGCGAGGATCGCCAACAACTCGAGGGCGACCAGCAGCACCGCCCACCAGCCGGACAGGAACAGCCAGCCGGCCACGAGGGTGAGGGCGAGCACGACGGCGGTCTCGCGCGACGTGCGGCGGAACCACGTGATCGGCGAGTGGCGGGTGCGGGCCCGGATCGGCAGTTCACTGCGCAGCAGCGGCGGCACGAGCGGGCCCTCGGTCAGCTGGCGAGGTCGTCGACGACCTTGCGGATGCTCTTGGCGACGTGCTGGACGAGGTGCCAGGCGCCCTCGGCCATGTGCGCCGAGTGGTCGGGTGACACGACGACGTAGAACAGCACGAAGGCCACGATGAGCCCACCGGCCACCTTGACCACCATCTGTCCTCCGCCCGCCGCGGTCGGCCACGGACGGTTCCCCGCGGCACACCTCCGTCGTTCATAGCGCATCGCGGCGCCCGAACCGGGTGGGCGCGCCGGAGGACGACCCGGGCAGACTGGACGCCGTGAGCGCCGACGCGACCACCGGAGCGGTGCGCCAGCTGTGCGCCGGCGCGGTCGTGCACGACGACCACGGCCGCCTGCTGCTCATCCGCCGCGGGCACGAGCCGGCGCGCGGACTGTGGTCGGTGCCAGGCGGCCGCTGCCTGCCCGGCGAGGACACGGCCACGGCCTGCCGGCGCGAGGTGCTCGAGGAGACCGGGCTGGTCGTCGGGGTCGGCCGGCTCGCCGGCACGGTCGAACGCCCGGGCGTCGGCGCCGTGGTGTTCGTGATCGACGACTACGTGGCGCGCGTCGTCGGGGGCTCGCTGCGTGCCGGCGACGACGCGGACGAGGCCCGCTGGGTCGACGCGGCCGAGTTCGCCACCCTGCCGCTGGCGCCGCTGCTCGCCGAGACGCTCGGCGGGTGGGGGCTGCTGCCGCGGCGCTGACGTTCCCGCAACGCGATGATCACGCACGGGTGCACACCAGGGTGTGCCTGCGTGCGTGATCATCACGCGCGGGCGGCTCAGCGGGGTGTCGGCTCCGGGCGGCCGGGCTGCTCGCCGCCGCGCGCGTCGATGTACTCCTTGGTCGGCACCATCACCTTGCGGCGGAAGATGCACACCACGGTGCCGTCCTGCTTGTAGCCGATCGTCTCGACGTACACGACGCCGCGGTCGGACTTCGACTTCGACGGCGTCTTGTCGAGCACCGTGGTCTCGCCGTAGATGGTGTCGCCGTGGAAGGTCGGCGCGACGTGGCGCAGCGACTCGATCTCGAGGTTGGCGATCGCCTTGCCGCTCACGTCCGGCACCGACATGCCGAGCAGCAGCGAGTAGATGTAGTTGCCCACCACGACGTTCTTGCCGAAGTCGGTCGTCTTCTCGGCGTAGTTGACGTCGAGGTGCAGCGGGTGGTGGTTCATCGTCAACAGGCAGAACAGGTGGTCGTCGTACTCAGTGACCGTCTTGCCCGGCCAGTGCTTGTAGACCGCCCCGACCTCGAACTCCTCGTAGTACCGACCGAACTGCACCGTCGTCTCCTCGTCGTCAGTGGACGCTGCCCGGTGAAGCGTCTCAGGCGGTCGGCGGCAACGTCACCGGATCCCGGGCGAGGTCGAGCAGATCACACCCCTGCTCGCGCCAGAGTTCCTGCAGCCGCTGGGTGCCGTGGACGCGTCCCCAGGCCAGTTCGTTGGCCGTCGCGGGCAGCAGTTGCAGCACCTGGACGTCGGCCGCGTGCGGCTCGAGGTCGCCCACCGGCACCGGCTCGAGCGGGCTCACGGTGACGACCGCGCCGGTGCAGCGCGAGCCCGGCGCGAGGGGCTGTTCGGTGTCGACGGTCATGCCGGGCCGGTAGACGACGCCCTCGACGACCGGGGCGGCGGCGAGCACTGCCAGCGTGCGCCAGACCCCCTCGACGCCGAGGGTGTCGACGTGCAGGTGCAGCATCAGCTCCGCGCGCGGCGCGCCCGGATCGGTCATCGCGTCGGCCGCGGAGGTCATCGGGCGCCTGCTCATGCCGAGGCTGAGGTAGACCACCTCGCCCGGGATCGGTTCGTAGCGCAGCACGTCGATCGGCTCGACCCCGAGGAAGGACACGGTCGCCCGCACGGCCGGCTGGGCGAAGTGCTCGTCGGCCGCCGCCTCGACCGCGGCCAGGACGGCGCTCAGGGTCGGCCCCCGCTCACGGCACCGGTTCGACTCACACCCTGACGGTAACCAGCCGGGCGGACGCGACGGCGCCCGCCCGGAGCCGGTGTTGGTGGGGGGCGCGGCCCCCCCCAGGCCCCCGCCCCCCGTGCGGTTTACCGCGCCCGCCCACGGGCTGGCGGCCCGCGGCCGCGCGGGGCCCCCACCCGACACCGCCCCCCCGGGCGTGG
>NZ_JBQCEE010000217.1:0-15931 GCF_051960575.1 Jatrophihabitans sp. | reverse complement strand
TGTCGGCGATGCTGACCTTGACCTTGCCGCCCTGGTCGGAGAACAGCTGCGCGCCGTTCTGCCACAGCAGGCCGGTGTACCAGTTCGGGTCGCTCTGCGAGAAGAAGGTGATGTACTGGCTGGGGTTCGCCTGGTGGATCTTGGCGGCGTCCGCCGCGTACTCGTCCCAGGTCTTCGGCGCCGTCAGGCCGAGCTTGTCGAAGACGTCCTTGCGGTAGAACAGCGCGAGCGGGCCGGTGTCCTGCGGGACCGCGAAGACCCCGTCGTTGCCGTTGAAGTCGACCTGCGACCACGTCCAGTCGACGAACTTCGACTGCGCGTCCGAGACGCCAGGGCACTTGGCGATGTTCTTGAGGCCGCCCTGCAGGCGGAAGTTCGGCAGCGTGTCGTACTCGACCTGGCCGAGGTCGGGGGCGGTGCCGGCCTTCAGGCCGTTGCTGAAGTTCTGGTAGGTGCCCGCATTGCCGGCCGGCACGTTCTTCACCGTCACCTGGATGTCCGGGTTGGCCTTGTTCCAGAGGTCGACGACCTTGTCCATGCCCGGCACCCACGTCGCGAAGGTGAGGTTCACCTTGCCGGAGGACGCCTTGCAGTCGCCACCACCGGACGATCCGGACCCGCCGCTGCTGCCGCCGGACGAGCTGCAGGCCGCCAGCAGCAGGCCGGCCGTCGTCGCTGCGGCCAGCACGGCCACGCGGCGGCCGCGCCGCAAGCGGCCCCCTCGAACAGATCCACCGCTCACCGTTCGTCACGCTCCTCTGAGTCCTGCGGGGCGGGACTGCCACCGCGGTGCGGGCTCGGTCACACGCCCGCGTGGCCGGAACGATGCAACTGTTTCGGACAGAAGTCAACAGGTAACGACACAGTTGCACGGCTTGAACGCCTCAGGAGCACAGAAACGCACAACAAGTGTCGACATCCCGGGGCTCGGTGTTGACTTCTCGCGCCGACCCGACAACAGTCCACATCCGAATGGCGCCAGAACAGTCGGCGGTCCCCGGTTCGGAAGGGAGATCGAATGCTCGCGCGTCAACGACAGGACCTCATCCTCGAGCAGATCCGTCGCTCGGGCAGCGTGCGCGTCAGCGAGATGACCGCGCTGCTCGGCGTCTCGGACATGACCATCCGCCGCGACCTCGAACGCCTGCACGCCGACGGTGCCCTCAAGAAGGTGCGCGGCGGTGCGGTGATGGAGCACTCGGGCCGGGTCGCCGAGGAGCCGAGCTTCGCGCTCAAGAGCACCATCGCGCAGGACGCGAAGCAGGCCATCGCCGCCCACGCCGCCTCGCTCGTCGAGCCCGGCACGGCCATCGCGGTGTCGGCCGGGACGACCACGTGGGCGATGGCGCCGCACCTGGCACGCGTGCCCTCGCTGACCGTCGTCACGAACTCGATCACCGTGGCCGAGACGATCGCCGCGGTCGGCGACCCGACCCAGCAGACCGTCATCCTCACCGGCGGCGTGCGCACGCCGAGCGCGGCGCTCGTCGGGCCGGTCGCCGACCTGACGATCCGCTCGCTGCACGTCGACCAGCTGTTCATCGGCACCTACGGGCTCGACCCGGCGTCCGGCTTCACCAGCCCGAACCTCGCCGAGGCCGAGACCAACCGGGCGCTGATGGCCCAGGCCGGCAAGGTCATCGTGCTGGCCGACGCCTCGAAGTGGCGCACCGTCGGGCTCGCCTCATGGGGCAACATCGAGGACGCCGACCTGCTGGTCAGCGACGACGACCTCGGCGAGGACGCCCTGGTGCAGCTCGAGAACGCCGGGCCCAAGGTCGTGCTCGTGTCACCGGAGCGCTCGTGATCGTGCACGCCACGGCATGAGGCTGTTCCCCGCGGGGGCCGAGGGCACCGGGCTGTTGCTCGACGACGCCGACCCCGACCGGTTGCCGCTCGTCCGCGGGCTCGGACGGATCGATGCCCTCGACGGTGTCGGGTCGTCACCGCGTCCAGGTGCACCACTGCTGATCGAGCACTCGCGCGGCCTCTTCACCCGGCCCGGCCTGCGCGGCCATCGCGACGGACGCGACTGGTCGACGCGGTTCCGACCCACCGGCACCGAGGTCGACGGGACGACCCTCGTCATGACCGCGGTCGACGAGGTGGCGGCGCTGTCGCTGCGCACCGAGGTCGAGTCACTGCCCGGCGGCGCGCTGCGGGCGAGGCACCGGCTCACCAACGACGGCGCGGACGCCTACCGGCTCGAGGCGCTCGAGCTCACCGTGCCGCTCGACGACCGCTGCACCGAGGTGCTCGACTTCACCGGGCGGCACGAGGGCGAGCGGTCACCGCAGCGCCACGAGCTCGTCGACGGCCTCTGGCTGCGCGAAACCCGCACCGGACGCCCCGGGCTGGCCGCCCCCACGCTCGCCGTGGCGGGCGTGCCGGGCTTCGGCTTCGCCCACGGCGAGCTGGTCGCGGTGCACGTCGCCTGCAGCGGCAACGCGGTGCTGCGCGTCGAGCGCGACGCCGCGACACCGGCCACGATCGGCGGCGGTGAGCTGCTGCTGCCCGGCGAGGTCGCGCTGCCGCCAGGGGCGTCGTACACGATGCCGTGGGTGTACGTCGTGGCCGCCGACGGCCTCGACGCGGCTGCGGCCGCCCTGCACACCTGGCAGCGCACGCTGCCCGCGCACCCCGACCGGCAACCGGTGACCCTCAACGTCTGGGAAGCCGTCTACTTCGACCACGACCTGGCGCGCCTGCAGGAGCTCGCCGCGCGCGCCGCCCGCGTCGGGGTCGAACGCTTCGTGCTCGATGACGGCTGGTTCCACGGCCGGCGTGACGACCGCGCCGGGCTCGGCGACTGGTGGGTCGACGCCGGCGTGTGGCCCGACGGCCTGGCGCCGCTCATCGACACGGTGCACGCCGCCGGCATGCAGTTCGGGCTGTGGTTCGAGCCCGAGATGGTGAACCCCGACTCGGAGCTGTTCCGCGCGCACCCGGACTGGGTGCTGCAGACCGGCGACCGCCTACCGGTGCTCGAACGCAACCAGCTCGTGCTCGACCTGACCGTCCCCGAGGCGTGGCAGTACGTCAGTGACCGGGTCGACGCCGTGCTGCGCGACCACGACATCGATGCCGTGAAGTGGGACCACAACCGCGATCTCGTCGACGCGGGCAGCACGCGCCGGCACGGCGCGGCCGCGGTGCACGACCAGACCCGCGCGTTCCACGCCCTGCTCGCCGACCTGCGGGCCCGGCACCCGCAGGTCGCCTGGGAGTCGTGCGCGGCCGGCGGCGGGCGCATCGACCTCGCCGTGGTCGAGCAGGTGCAGCGCGTGTGGACCTCCGATCTCACCGACGCGCGGGCGCGCCAGCGCATCCAGCGGTGGACGACCCAGCTGCTCGCCCCTGAGTACCTCGGTGCGCACGTGTCGGCGCCGCGGTCGCACCAGACCGGCCGCACCTTCGACCTCGACCTCCGCGCCGCCACCGCGTTCTTCGGCGCCTTCGGCATCGAGTGGGACCTCACGGCGGCGGACGAGGACGATCTCAGGGCGCTCGCCGCGTGGGTCACGCTCTTCAAGCAGTACCGCCCACTGCTGCACTCGGGACGCGTCGTGCGGCTCGACGTCGCCGAGCCGGCCGTGCAGGCGCACGGCGTCGTCGCGCGCGACGGCAGCACCGCGTTGCTCGCGCACGTCCAACTGGACGAGGCGACCTCGAACCGGGGCGTCACGCTGCGCGTGCCCGGCCTGCTACCGACCGCCCGCTACACGGGCCGCTGGCTCGGGCCGGTCGACCTGCGGCCGGCGTCGCACTCCCCCGGCCTGGACGGACGCGGCCCGCTCGGTGGAGCGTCGATGACCGGCGCGGCGCTCGAGCGCATCGGGCTCTGGCTGCCGCGCCGCCGGCCGCAGAAGGCGCAGCTCATGCTGCTCGAGGTCGCCTCCGAGCGCTGATCAGTCGAGCGCGAACGAACCCAGCACCCGCAGGAAGCGCTCGGCGAGCTCGGGGTCGCCGTCGACGTGCACCGTCAGTCGGTCGGGGGCGAGCCGGCGGGCGGCCGCGCGGCAGATGTCCACGACGTCGCCGACGATCGTCGCGCCGGTGCCGTCGGGGGCCCGGCCCGCCACGTCGTGCACGCCTCCGCCGTCGCCGGTGAGCACGAACCGCACCGGCGCCTGCGCGGTCGCGTCGTCGAGTGTGGCCAGCGCCTGCATGAGGCCGCCCGAGAGCAACGCCATGCGGTTGGGGTCGAGCCTCGGCAGGTCGCGTCCGGTCGCGGTGGTGATGTCGATCATGTGCGCCCACAGCTCGAAGGTGCGCGACACCAGCATCGCGGCCGGACGCAGCCGGCGGCCGTAGTACGGCACGGCGAGCTCCGGGTCGGCGGCGCCGGCGGCCGCGGCGAAGTCGTCGGCCGCCCGCCGCCAGGCCGTCGCCACCGCGTCGACCGACGCGTCGTCCAGGTCGGCCACGGCGGCCGCGGTGAGCGCCGGGTGATCGGACGGCGCGACGTCGTCGCCGGACGCGAGCAGCCAGTGGGTCGCCACCCGCTCGGCCCCGACGAGGTGCACGACGACGTCGCGGACGGCGTGGTCCGTCCCGTGCACGGAGGCCGTCCAGTCGGCGGCGGTCAGCGAGTCGAGCAGCGCCTCCAGTTCGGCGACGGTGCGGGCGAAGGCCTCCGCCGGCGTGCACGGCCCGACACCGCCGGGCGGACGGCCGGGCGGCCTGGCTCGCACGGCGTCGCGCAGCACCGCGGCTGCCAGGCCGGGCGGCGGCGGTTCAGCGGCGATCTCCGCGAGACCTGCGGCGGTGCGCAGCAGCCCGGGCTCGATCACCCCGACCTCCAGGCGTTCGTCGTCGTCGACCGCGTGCAGCGCCGCGAGCGCGGCGAGGGTCTCGTCCGGTCCGGTCATCCGGTCACCAGGCGCAGGTCGTCCCCGAGCGTGCCGCGCAAGCGGCCCAGCGCCAGCCGCAGCCGCGACTTCGCGGTGCCCTCCGGGATGCCGAGCGCCGCGGCGACCTGCCGGTAGGTGAGCCCCTCGAAGTAGGCGAGTTGCACGGCCCGGCGCTGCTCGGACGGCAGGGCGGCGAGCCCCGCGGCGAGACGGCTCGAGCGCCAGCGCTCGGCGGCGGCGTCGACGACGCTCACGTCCGGTCCGTCCTCGGCGTCGACCTCCGGGGCGACGGCCTCGAGCCGCTGGCGGCGTTCGCTGCGCCGCACCTCGTCGACCGAGCGGCCGTGGGTGACCATGGCGAGGAAGGTGCGCAGCGAGCCGCGGGCGAGGTCGACCTTGTCGGGGCGCTGCCAGAGGCCGGCGAAGACCTCCTGGGTGATGTCGTGCGCGAGGTGCTCGTCGCGGGTGACGCGACGGGCGAGGCCGTAGACGAGATCGCCGTGCTCGGCGAAGACGATCGCCAGCGCCGTCTCGTCGCCGGCGAGCAGCCGCGCGACGAGCACGTCGTCGCTGCGTGCGCCGACCACCATCGCCCGACCGTACGCGGACCGATGTCCCTGATCGTCACATCCGTCATTCGCGTGTCCATCGGCGACGGATCACAGGACTTCCGGCCTGTGCGCGTCCGAGTGATCCGCACCGGCGACGACGCACGAACAGGGGTCAACGGCCGGCGGGAGGTGGCGATGGCGGGGTCGGGGACGCAGGTGACCTACGAGCACGTCGTCGTCGTCGGCGCTGGCGTCGCGGGCTGGTGCGCGGCCGCCGCGGTGGCGCCGCACTGCCGCCGACTCACCGTCGTCGACCGGTCCGGCGGCACGTCGCACGCGGCCGACACGGTCGACCTGCCGGCGCGCGTCCAGCGTGCGCTGCTCGCGTTGCACGACGGGCTGGCGCCGTTGCGCACGAGGCCGCGTCCGACCGCGGCGCGGCGCGGCACCGTCGGCGCACTCTGCGCCGAGGTGTCCGTGCTGCCGCACGTCGAGTTGCGCCTCGCCGCCGACGCGCTGTGGCTCACCGGCGATCCGGCCGTCAGGTCCGTCGAGGTGATGACGGCGAGCGGCATGGAGCGGCTGCGGGCCGACCTCGTCGTCGATGCCGGCGGCCGCGCGTCGCGACTGCCGACCTGGCTCGCGCAGCTCGGCCACGCCCAGCCGCCGGTCGAGACCCGCCCCTGCCGGCACGGCAGCGCGGCACCGGGCGACGACGGCGAACACCCGACGGCGCACCGCCGGCTGCGCTACGACCGGCTGTGCAGCGTGCCCGCGAACGTGGTGGCGGTCGGCGACGCGATCGTGACCCTGCCGGGCCACCACGCCGTGGGCATCGCCGTCGCCGGGCTGCACGCGACCGCGCTGCACCGTCACCTCGCACGCGGCCCGCTCGACCCCTCGTGCTGGTTCGCCACCGCCCATCGCATCGGCGACGCCGCCTGGCGGCGCTCGGACACCTCGTCCCCGTTCCGGTTGCCCGTCCTGCGCGGGCTCGGCCGGGGCGCCGCCGCCACCTGACCCTGCTGCCCCCGAGTGTGGGTCAGCGGCGGGCGCTGCGCTTGCGCTTCGGCGCGGCGTCGAGCAGTGCGGCGGCGGTGTCGCGGGCGACGGCGGCGGCCTGCGGGTCGCGGTCCATGCGCGCCGACGTCATCGCGCCGTCGTAGAGCAGGTGCAGGGTGCGCCCCAGGCTGTCGGGGTCGGCGACGCCGGCCTCGCCGGCGAGGCGGACGAACAGCTCGCGCAGCCAGGTGCGGAACCGGTCGGACGCCTGCTCCTCGACGCCACCCGCCGGCGCCTCGGCCGTCGCGGCCACGAACGCGCAGCCGCGGTACTCGGGGTCGGCGAAGAGCCGCTGCTGCGCCTCGAAGACTGCGAGGATCTTGCCGCGCGGGTCGTCGTGGGCCGCCATCGCGCGCTCGATGCGCCCGGTACTGCGTGCCTGGCGTCCCTCGAGGTAGGCGGCGACCAGCGCCTCCTTGCTGCCGAAACAGTTGTAGAGGGACGCCTTCGCGACACCAGCATGCTCGATGATGCGGTCGATGCCGACGGTGTGCACGCCCTCGCGGTAGAAGAGCTCGTCGGCGGCGGCGAGCAGTCGCTCGCGTGCCGATGCCTTCACTGCGGTGGTCATGGCCGCTCCCTCTCGTCCGAGGTCGAATCTACGCGGGGGGCGGGGCTCAGGCCCGTACCGACGCCGCGCGCGGGCACGGTGCGGGCGCCGGACGGTTGAGCAGCAGGCCGACGAGCGCGCCGAGCGCGAGCACGATCACGGCGAGCCCGTACTCGCGCGTCGTGGTGAGCAGGCCACCGGCGTCGACGACGAGCACGCCGCCGATCACCGCCGGCACGCCGAGGCCGAGGTACGACACGACGTAGAGCAGCGCGAGCACGCCCGCGCGCTCGTGCGCCTCGACCTGCGGCACGACCAGCCGGATGCCACCCTGGAAGCCGCTGCCGAAGCCGATACCCGCGACGACGGTGCCGGCGAGGTAGCCCGCCACCGAAGCGGCGTCGACGGCCACCAGCGTCGCGGCGACGCCGGCGATCAGCGCGAGCACGCCGACGTACATCACCGTGCGGGTCGGGATGTTGCGCAGCACGAACACCGACACCGCGGCCGAGCCGGCGAGCAGGCCGAGCGGCAGCCCGCCGTACACCGCCGAGTGCGAGTGCACGAGCCCGCCGAGCAGCGCCGGGCCGAGGGCCGCGTAGAAGCCGGCCAGCGACCAGACCGCGAACAGCACCGGGGTCGCGATCACCGCGGCGCGCCGCACCGTGCGCGGCAAACGCACCTCGGGCGACAGACTGGCCAGCGCTCCGGGCTCGGTCGCGACGCTCTCGCGCAGGAACAGCAGCGCCACCGCCTGCAGCACGAAAACGGCGATGAGCAGCAGGTAGACGAGGTGGGTCGGCGCGGGCAGGTACTGCACGACCAGCGCCGAGAGGATGGCCCCGCCGCCGGTGCCGATGCCCGGCGCCACCGAGTTCGAGATCGTGCCGCGGGCGCGGTCGACGTCGAGCAGCGCGGCACCGATCGCCGCCGATGCCGCGCCGGTCGCGATGCCCTGCAGCACGCGGGCCGTCAGCAGCGTCGCGACGTCGCCCGCTACGGCGAACACGGCCATCGCGACCACCTGCAGGGCCAGGGCGGCGAAGAGCACGGGGCGGCGTCCGACGTGGTCCGAGATGCGGCCGAGCACCAGCAGGGAAAGCAGCACCGCGACGGCGTAGCTGCCGAAGACGACGGTCGTCGTGATGGGCGAGAAGCCCCACTCGCGCTGGTACACGGCGTAGAGCGGCGTCGGCGCGCTCGAACTGGCAAGCAGCGACACGATGAGGGACGCGAGCAGCACGAGCGAGCCGGTCGGCCCGAGCGTGCGGCGGGCGGTGTGCGACGCGCGGTCGCGGCCGACGGCGGTGCGCGCCGGCGCGGTGGTCACGGTGGTCATGGCTGGACCTCTTCCGTCAATGCTGAGCAGACCTGTCTGTCTACCTCGGCCAGGTAACCAGACAGGTCTGTTCACGTCAAGTCGGTTCGATCAGCGCGGCGGAATCGGTGCGTCACGTTCCAGCAGGTCGCGCAACCACGCGGTGTGCTCGCCGAGCGTCGGCGGCGGGGTCGCTACTAGGGGCGCGGTGCCCGCGAATCGCACCGGGTTCCGCACTTGTGCCGGGTGCCTCTCCCCGATGTCGAGGGTCGGCTCGAGCCCGAGCCGCTCGGCCAGGGCGAGCGCCGAGCCGATGTCGCCGACCAGTCCGGCGGCGACGCCCGCTCCCCCGAGCCGCTGCTCCCAGTCGGCGGCGGACGCCGTCGCCAACGCCGCCTCGAGTGCGCCGACCAGCTCGTCGCGGTGGCCGACGCGGGCCGCATTCGTCGCGTAGCACGGGTCGTCGGCGAGCTCGGGCACGCCGAGCACCGCCACGAGCCGCGCGAACTGGCCGTCGTTGCCGCACGCCACGGCGAGCTCGCCGTCGGCGCAACGCAGGGTCTCGTACGGCGCGATGGACGGATGGCGGTTCCCCATGCGTCCGGGCGCGACCCCCGTCGTGAGGTACGACGCCGCCTGATTGACCAGCCCGCCGAGCAGGCTCGAGAGCAGGTCGACCTGCACGTGCTCGCCGACGCCGGTGACGGCCCGGCGCTGCAGCGCGGCCAGGATGCCGATCACCGCGTCCTTGCCGGTGAGCACGTCGACGAGCGCGACGCCCACCTTCGTCGGCGGACCGTCGGCGGCGCCCGTGATGCTCATCAGCCCGCCGACGGCCTGGACGAGGAAGTCGTAGCCCGGCCGGTCGGCGCCGGCGCCCTGACCGAAACCCGAGATCGAGCAGTAGACGACACCGGGGTTCGCCGCCCGCACGGTGTCCGCGTCGAGCCCATACCGGGCGAGTGAGCCGGGGCGGTGGTTCTCGACCAGCACGTCGGCGCGTGCGGCCAGGCGCTGCGCCAGCGCGCGGTCCGCGTCGTCCGCGAGGTCGAGCGCCATGCCGTACTTGCTGCGGTTCACGCACTCGAAGTACGCCGACGCGTGCTCGGTGAACGGCAGGCCCCACGCCCGCGTCTCGTCGCCGACGTCGGGACGCTCGACCTTGACGACGGTCGCGCCGAGGTCGGCGAGATGCATCGTGGCGAGCGGACCGGCCAACACACGGCTGAAGTCGGCGACGAGCAGTCCGGCGAGGGGTGGCGTCATGCGCCCATCATCGGCTGCATCACGAGTTCAGTTCGGCCCGCGTCGGGAATACGCGCGCCGACGAGCGGCGACTGCACGCGGGCCGCCGGTCCCTTCGTCCCGCTCCGTCGTACGGCGACGTGATCGCCACTACCAGGGGACGACTGCCCCGTCCCAACCGATCAGCAGTCCCGACGGTGCGTCATCGGGAAGCGTGGCGAGTCGGACGACGGCTGCCGCGGCCTCGGCCGGGTCGCCACCGGCCGCTGCGGCGCGTGCGTTGAGGTTGGTGGCGCGCAGTCCGGGCGCCAGGGCGTTCACCTTGATGCCGGTGCTGTCGAGGGCATGGGCGTAGAAGATGGTCAGTGCGTCGAGTGCGGCCTTCGACGATCGGTACGCGGCGCCGCGACCGGTGCTGGCCGCGCGGAAATCGAACTGTGGGTTCTCGCTGGTGCTCCAGGTGAGCGAGCCGGTGCCGCTGGAGATGTTGACGATGCGGGCGTGGCTCGATCGGCGCAGCGCGGGTAGGAACGCGTTGGTGACGGCCACGACGCCGAACACGTTCGTCTCGTAGGTGCGTCGGAAGACGTCGACATCGGCGTCGGTGACGGCGTCGTCGATGTCCGGCGAGATGCCGGCGTTGTTGATCAACACGTCCAGGTCCGGCACGGTGGCCGCTGCTGCGGCGATGCTCGCGCTGTCGGTGACGTCGAGGGCCAGCGGTCGGCCGCCGACCTCGGCCGCCGCGCGGCGTCCTCGGGCGGCGTCACGTGCTCCGAGCAGCACTGTCCAGCCCAGGTCGACGAGTTGCCGCGCCGTCTCCTTGCCGATGCCGCTGGTGGCCCCTGTGATCAGTGCGGTGGGAGGATTCATGACATCCACGCTGCGCCGGCGTCGGCGCCCGAACCAGGCCCAGCCGGTACCACCCGCACGGAGGACGCGATGTCCAAGACAGACCTGGCGGCGTTCCTGCGCGACCGTCGCCGCCGGATGCAGCCGGCAGACAGCGACGGATGCAGCAGGCGAACTCCGGGGCTTCGCCGCGAGGAGGTCGCCGGCCGGGCGCACATGTCGGTCGAGTACTACACCCGCCTCGAGCAGGGCCGCGGCGCGCAGCCGTCACCTCGCATCCTCCAGTCGCTCAGCGTCGCGCTGGGCCTCGACCGGGCCGACCGCGCACGGCTGTTCGCGCTCGGCGCCGCGTCACCGATGCCTCCGCCGACCATTCCGCGGACGGTGCGTCCTCACATCCGCGAGATGCTGCGTCGCATGCCGACCACGGCTGCCATCGTGACGGCAGCGGACTATGACGTGATCGCATGCAACCCGCTGGCCGATGCGCTGCTCGGCCACCTGGCCGTCGAGCCGAACCTCGCCCGCCGCTACTTCCTCACCGGCCGGCACTGGAGCGAGCACGCCGACGGATTCGCCGAAGTCGCCGTCGGCAGGCTGCGAGCGGCCGCAACCCGCTACCCCGCCGACGACGACCTCGGACGCCTCCTGCACCAGCTGCACGAGTGCAGCGACGCGTTCCGCACCCTGTGGGCTGAGGAGCCGACGCACCTGCCGGGCCACCGCGTCAAGACCGTCGACCACCCGTCCGCCGGTCGGATGCGGCTCTCCTGCGACGTCCTGCTGGTCCCGGAGGACGACCAGCAGGTCGTCCTGATCACCGCCGAACCAGGCAGCCGCGACGAACGAGCGCTGGCATCACTCGCACCAGTGCCTGGACGACGATCGCAGCCGTGAACCACCGAGCAGCAGACTGGTTGCTGCTACCGTTCGCGCTCCCACCAGCCGCGTGTGTCGACGCCCGCGGCGTCCGCCTCCGCCTCCACAACGGCGATCTCTTCGGCCGACAGCGGCAGGGATGCGGCGCGCAGCAGACCGTCGATGTGACGTGGCTTCGTGACGCCGATGATCGGTGTGGTGCCCTTGGCGAGCGCCCAGGCCGTCGCAACGTCCGCGACGGACGCATCTCTACCATCGGCGATCGCCCGCATCCGGTCCAGCAGCGGTTGCAGCCGCGGCAGGATGCCGTTGTACGCGGCCGCACGGCTGCTGCCGTCCGGCATCGGATTGGCCGCGTCGTAACGGCCCGTCAACGCGCCCTGCTCGAGCACCATGTAGGCGAAGAACCGCGTGCCGTGGTCGCGGCAGTACTCGAGCAGGCCGTCGGCCGCCGCGTACCGGTACAGCAGACTGAAGTGATTCTGAACCGCTGCCACCCGGAAGCCTGCCTCGCCGAGGATCTCATCGGCACGGGCGATCTGCTCCAGGTTGTGGTTGGAGACGCCGACATGCCTGACCGTGCCCGCTTCGAGCAGCGGGATCAGCTGCGGCGTCCACCGGTCCACGTCGGCTGGGTTGTGGATCCAGTACAAGTCGACGTACTCCGTCCCCAGCCGGGTGAGGCTCTGCTGGAGCATCTCCGCGACCGGGTCGCCGCTGCCGCCGGCAGCCTGCGGGGTGAACTTCGTCGACAGCTGGTAGTCGCCGCGCCAGTACCCGGCCAGCGTTCGACCGAGGACCGCTTCCGCCCGCCCTGCGCCGTAGACAACGGCGGTGTCGAACAAGGTGAGACCGTTCGACATCGCGCGGTCGACGACCTCGCGCAGCCCGGCCTCGCTCATCTCACTGCCGAAGTACCCGTCGCCGGTCGTTCCGCTGTCGCCCCAAGCCCAGGTGCCCAACGCCACCGTGGGCGCGCTCAGCTCCGCACTGGTCATGTTCTTACCTCCATGTGTCCATGTCCTCGTCGCGAGGTCCGGTTCCATGCGACCGCCTCTGCCGAGCCGTAGGGAGGGCGCGTTCATGGGGGAACAACGACGCACCCCCTGCCGACGGGGCTTCGGCGCTACCGTCGACCGGGTGCAGCAGGAGCCAGGCAATCGCGCGGACATCCGCGCTTTCCTCACCAGCCGGCGCGCCCGGATCAGTCCGGCGCAGGCCGGACTGCCCACCAGCGGCCGGCGCCGGGTCGCCGGGCTGCGACGTGAAGAGGTCGCCGTCCTGGCCGGTGTGAGCACCGAGTGGTACACGCGGCTGGAGCGAGGACACATCGCGGGCGTCTCCGACGAGGTCCTGGACGCGGTCGCGCGCGTCCTGCGACTGAACGACGACGAACGGACCTACCTGTTCGACCTCGCCCGATCGTCCCAACGGCGGCGGCGGACGGCGGCGCGACGCGACCACGACGACATCGCGCTGCAGGTGCAGTGGCTGCTCGACTCGATGACGATGACCGCCGCGTTCGTGCGTAACGGCTGCGCGGACATCGTCGCCAGCAACCATCTGGCCCGGGCAGTGTTCGCGCCGATGTTCACAAGCGACACGGTCGACGCTCGAGGCCGTCCCAACCTCGCCCGCTACATCTTCCTCGACCGCAGCGCACAAACGTTCTTCGTCGACTGGGACGCCGCCGGCGTCGCCACCGCCGCTCTGCTTCGCGCCGAGGTCGGACGCGACCCCGCCGACCCGGCGCTGCGCGAGGTCATCGGCGAACTGTCCGCCGTCAGCGTCGAGTTCCGACGCCGCTGGGCCGAGCATGACGTCCTCACCCGTCACGACGGCACCAAGCGGCTGCTTCACCCTGAAGCCGGCCAACTCGAACTGATATTTCAGCCGCTCGATCTTCCCTCGCACAACCGACCCGTACACCAAATGATCACCTACGCCGCGGAACCCAACACGGCGTCAGAGGACCGACTGAAGGTGCTGGCCAGCTGGACGGCGGCTGGCTCACCAACCGTTGCAAAGAACCGAGGCCACTAGCCCGCGGAACGCTGGCTACTGCCCGCGGTGACCACCGATGACACCAGCGTGCCGCGACCGTGGCACCAGCGTTGCAGGAGACCGTGGCACTTTGGCGACGCAGCGACGATGCCGCTGCCCGGCAAAGCGCGATCGGCCCGCATTCCACGCGGATCGGAGGGCGCGTGCTCGACGTTTTCTGTCGTACCCCTGTTCTAGCTTCTTGGTATGACCGATGCGGCGATCCTCGAGCGGTTCGGGGTGCTGCACAAGGCGATCGACGCGTTCGGTGAGTGCGCCGCCGGTGGTGGGTTCGGGCAGTTGAGCGATGACGAGTTCATCGACCTGGCCCGTGACCTGGAGGCGCTGCGGCGGTCGTTGGGGACGGTCGACGACGCCGTGGTCACCGACGTGGAGCGGCGCGAGTTGCCGCACAAGCAGCTGACCCGCACCACCGCGGGGTTCCTGTCCGCGCTGTGGCGCCTCACCGCCGGCGAGGCCAGGCAGCGGGTGACCGCCGCCCGGCAGTGCGGCACCCGGGTCGCGTTCTCCGGCGAACCACTACCACCGCTGCGCCCACACCTCGCCGCCGCGAGAACCGCCGGGGTGGTGACACCGGCGCAGGTGGCGCTGATCGTGAAGACCCTCGCCGACCTGCCGCCCCGGCTCACCCCGCACCAGCTGGACGAGGCGGAACGGTCGCTGGTGCAGGCCGCGCACGCGCTGCACCTGGCCGACCTGAAGGTCGTGTGCGACAAGCTCAGCTTCTGCTACGACCAGGACGGGCCCGAACCCGACGACCAGGTGCAGCAGGCCCGCCGGTTCTTCGACGCCCGACCGCTGGCCGACGGCATGGTCGCCGGCAGCTACCGCCTCGCCGGCATCGACGGGGCCAAACTGCTCGCCTTCCTCGCCGCCAACGCCAAACCCCGCCCCACCGACGCCACCGGCCCCGACCAGCGCACCCCCGGCCAACGCCGCGCCGACGCGATCGGCGACCTGCTCGCCCTCGCCGCCCGCGCCGGCGAGCACGCCACCGCCACCGGCACCGCCGCCACCGTCCAGGTCGCCATGACCCCCAACCAGTTCGAGAACCAGACCGGGCTGGTCTGGACCACCCACCGGCAGAAACTTTCGGTCGCCCAAGCGTTCCGGCTGGCCGACCAGTGCAACGTCGGCCGGGTCGTCCACAACACCACCGGCGGCATCCTCGACTACGGCCGCGGACGCCGCTGCGCCTCACCAGCCCAAGCCGACGCCCTCGCCGTCCGCGACGGCGGCTGCGCGTTCCCCGGCTGCTCCATCCCACCCGAATGGTGCGAACGCCACCACATCCTCGAATGGATCCGCGGCGGCCAGACCGCCATCGACAACCTCGTCCTGCTCTGCGCCTACCACCACCGCCGCCACCTCGACCGAGGCTGGCGCATCCACATGATCGACGGCATCCCACACTTCATCCCACCCGACCTCGTCGACCCCCTCCGAAGACCCATGCGGAACCAGCCGACGCACATCCCGACGGCCTGACCTCCGCGCACCACCCAGTCACCAGCACGCCGATTCGATGGGACGCCAGACCCACGGCGCAACGGACGTTGTACCGCCCTCCTCTGCCCGTCGCCCGACCCTGCGAGGAGGGTCACCGCACCGTCGCGGCGACCGTCCCGCGCGTGGCGAACACGCTGAAGGTGGCAGCGACGAAGAAGACGGCCATCACGGTGGTCATCCCTGCGACCGTCGTGAGGCCGGCGAGTCCGGTGAGGGCGGTCGCCGCGGCGCCGACGGTGAAGGTCAACCCACCCTGAAGCGCCGACGCCGTGCCGCCGCTGGCACGCCCGATCTCCTGCGCGATCGCGGTGGTCGACGGGATGGTCAGGCCCATGCCGGCGACGGTGATCGCCAGCAGCGTCCAGGTCGGGCCGAGGGCGGCGTGGTCGACCGACTGGGCGTAGACCGCGAGCGCGACGACCGCCGTCGTCGAGAGCGTCAGGCCGGTGGCACGCAGCCGCACCGGCCCTACCCGGCGCACCAGAACCCGGAAGGTCGCACTGCACGCCGCCATCGCGGCGGCATTGGTCGCGAACAGCAGCGAGTACCGGCCGGGAGACAGGTGCAGGTCGGCCTGCAGCACGAACGACGAGCCGCCGATGTAGGTGAAGAAGCCCGCCGTGGCCAGGCACTGCACGCCGACGGTCAGGGCGAACCGACGCACCCGCAGCAGCCGACCCATTCGCCGGGCCATCGCTCCGAGCCCAGGCGGATGCCGGCGCTCGAGCGGCAGTGTCTCGGGCAGTCCGATCGCGGCGGCCGCGACCATCACCAGGCCGAGGCCGCCGAGGAAGACGAACACGCCGCGCCAGTCGCCGAGCAGCAGCAGGCCGCCGCCGATCGCCGGGGCCACGATCGGCGCGAGCAGGGTGATCGACGCGAGCGTGCCGTAGCGGGCCGCGGCGTCGGCGCCGGCCCACCGGTCGCTGACGACCGCCCCGCCGACCGCGACACCGCAGCCGCCGGCGATACCCACGGCCGCCCGCAACACGATCAACACACCCATCGACGGGGCGACGGCGCACGCCATGGACATCGCCGTGAACGT
>NZ_JBQCEE010000216.1:0-4246 GCF_051960575.1 Jatrophihabitans sp. | reverse complement strand
TTTCATGTGAAGTTCACCCGCCGCTCCGCGCTCCGGCGGCCGGCGGCCGGACCGGTGCGGACGCACCGGTCGGGGGGGCGCGAGGCCGTGCGCACAGGGGGGGACGCCGTGCCACATCGGCCCCGCGCCGCCGATCAAGGTCCGGGGACGAACACCCGGCTTCTGGAGGACGACGCGTCTGGTGACGCGCTGCGAACGCCTGTCATCCCGCCATGCGGTGGGCGGGCAGATCGTCCGCGAGCGCATCAGCTGTAGAGGCCGGCGACGAGGGTACGGACCCGGGCGCCGACGGCAGCGGCTGCAGCTCGGTCGAGGCGCCGTGACGGCGCCCCGAGGGACGGACCGCCGCGCGACCCTCCGCACCGGCGAGCACGGTGCACAGCTGCTCGTAGCGGGAGGCGACGTCGTCCCAGTCGTAGCGCGACGCGATCGACCGCTGGGCCCGGCGGCCGCGCGCGACCGTCATCGTCAGCGAGACCTCGGCGGCCTCGATCTCGCGCGCCACGTCGGCCGCATCGCTGAAGTAACGGCCGTGGTTGAGCAGGATCTCGCGGTTGAAGTTGACGTCGTACGCGATCGTCGCCGCGCCCGCCCCGATCGCGCGCAGCAGCGAGGGGTTCGTGCCGCCGACCGAGTGGCCGTGCAGGTAGGTCGCCGCGTTGGCGTAGAGCTGGTCGAGCAGCGCCTGGTCCCACACACCGCCGAAGAAGGTGACGCGGTCGTCGGCGAGCGCGCGCACCTGCGCGGTGTACGCGTCGGCGTACGGGGCCGAGCCGACCACGACCAGCGGCAGCTGGGCGCCGCTGCGGCGGTACCCCTCGACGATGAGGTGCACGTGGTTCTCGGGCTCGAACCGTGCCACGACGAGGTGGTAGCCCTTCGGCGTCAGACCGTGCGGCGTGAGCAGCTGCGGCTCGGGTGCGGCGATGATCGGGGCGCCGTAGGCGATGAGGTCGGTCGCGGCGCCGAACTCCTCCGCGTAGTAGTCGGCGATGCCCTGCGCGTCGGCGATCAGGCGGTCGGACCAGCGGACGGCGAGCGACTCGGCGAGCCGGTAGTAGCGGCGTCCCGCGCCCTGCCACTTCGCCCGCTTCCACTCCAGACCGTCGACGTGCGTGGCCACCGGGATGCCCCGGGCGCGCAGCAGCGGGAGGAAGGGCGCGTTCGCGGCGTTGAAGACGATCGCCGCGTCCACGCGGTGCAGCAGCAGGTGCAGCACCGACAGCAGCGTGTGGCTCAGCGTCTCGAGCGACTTCCGCCGCAGCGCCGGCAGGTGCACCAACTTCATGCCCTCGTACTCGGCCGGCCGCGGCTCGTCCTTGCTCGTGCGGCAGTACACGACGACCTCGTGCCCCGCCTTCACCAGACGCAGGCCGACCTGCTCGACGCAGGTCTCGAAGCCGCCGTACCGGGCCGGCACCCCCCTGGTACCGACCAGCGCGATCCTCATGTCAACAGTCCCCCGACCTTCACCGACGCCGCCGGCGTCGTCCCCCGCTGCGGATCGGAACCCCTTCCGACCCGTTCGAACCCGCCCGTTCCCCTCGGGCGCCGTGCCTCAGTACGCGCCCGTCGCGCGGACCACCGCCCTCGCCGTCCGCAGCAGCACGACGAGGTCGAGCGCGAGCGACCAGTGGTCGACGTAATGCAGGTCGAGCGACAGGCTCTCGTCCCAGCCGAGATCGCTGCGGCCGCTGACCTGCCAGAGGCCGGTCAGACCGGGCTTGACGACCAGTCGCCGGCAGGTGCGTTCGTCGTAGCGCGCGACCTCCTGCGGCAGCGGCGGACGCGGCCCCACGAGCGACATCGACCCGGTCAGCACGTTGATCAGCTGCGGCAGCTCGTCGAGCGAGAAGCGACGCAGCACCCGACCTACCGGCGTCACACGCGGGTCACGCCGCATCTTGAACCGGTGCCCGTCGTTCTCGTTCAGCGCGAGCAACGCCTCGAGTCGGCCCTCGGCGTCGACGTACATCGAACGGAACTTCACCATCCGGAACGGGCGACCGTCGCGACCGATCCGCGTCTGGACGAAGAGGGCGGGCCCGCGGCTCGTGCAGCGCACCACCAGAGCGATCAGCACCAGCACCGGTGCCAGCAGCAGCAGACCGACGGCGGCGAGCACACGGTCCATCGCGGCCTTCACCAGCCGCCGATGACCCGTCCGCTGCGGATGCGCCGGCGACAGCGTCGCTAGCGCGACCGGCACGACCGGCACGACCATCGGCGCGCGCTGGTGGATCGGCGTCGCGGCCAGCGATCCCACCGAGGGCAGCGCGGCGCTCTCGAGCGACGTCGCGTCGAACGGCACCAGGTGCAGCGCCCGATCGACGCTGCGCTCACGTCCGGTCCCGTGGACCGACGCGGACCCACTCCCCATCGACGGCGCACGCGGTGTGCGGACGCCCAGCACAGAGCCAGGCGTCGACGATTCCCCCGCGGCGGCCGCCAGGCCACCCCTCGACATGTTTCCCCCGAGCTGTCGTCACGCCGCAGCGCGACGACTTGTCCCCCGACAAGTGTCTTCACGCTCGTGGAGGACCTCGAGGTGCGCGGTGATACGCGCTGCCCGGCGATGTCCCCCGACTCGCCCGATGACCGGCTCTTTATATCGCGTTCTACGACCGTCTGCCTAGACGGAGCGACCCGGACATCACTCCGTCACATGATCGTTACGCGTCGTACGGGCGGTTGGACCCGAATTTCGGGTTGCTCGGAGCTTGTCCCGAAGGGCGCGCGACGTCGTCCCGGACGCCCTTCCGCGTCAGCCGAGTCGCTGGTGGAAGGTCCAGGCGTCGGCGACCATCGCGTGCAGGTCCCGCGTGGGGCGCCAGCCGAGCACCTCGCCCGCCCGCTGGTTGCCGGCCACGAGTTCGGCCGGGTCGCCCGCTCGGCGCGGGGCCTCGACCACCGGCACGCTGCGGCCGGTCACGGCGCCGACGGTGTCGATCACCTGCCGCACGCTGTACCCGGTGCCGCTGCCGAGGTTCAGGACGAGATGCCGCGACGGCTCGGCCGCGGCGAGCGCACGCAGGTGGGCCTCGCCGAGGTCGACGACGTGGATGTAGTCGCGCACGCACGTGCCGTCGGGCGTCGGGTAGTCGGTACCGAACAGCGACAGGGCGGGGCCGTCGCCGGCGGCCGCGCGGAGCGCGTTCGGGATGAGATGCGTCTCGACCGGGTGCCGCTCGCCGATGAGACGGCCGCCGCCGGTCATCGCGCCGGCGACGTTGAAGTACCGCAGGCTGACCGCTGCCATGCCGAAGCAGGCGGCGTAGTCGCTCAGCAGCAGGTCGACGGCGAGCTTCGTCGCGCCGTACGGGCTGCTCGGCCGGTTCGGCGCCTGCTCGGAGATCGGGGACTCGTCGAGGTCGCCGTAGGTCGCCGCGCTCGACGAGAAGACGATGCGCGGCACACCCGCCGCGCGCATGGCGTCGAGCAGGGCCAGCGTGCCGACCACGTTGTTGCGCCAGTAGAGATCCGGATGCTGGGTCGACTCGCCGACCAATGACTTGGCCGCGAAGTGGACGACGGCGTCGACACCGTCGAGCACGCCGGCCGCATCGTCGATGCCGCCCTGCACGAACCGTGCGCCGTCGGGCACCGCGTCGGCGTGGCCGGTCGACAGATCGTCCAGCACGGTGACGTCGTGTCCCTCGTCGAGCAGTTGGGCGGTGACGACCGAGCCGATGTAGCCGGCGCCGCCGGTGACGAGGATGCGCATGGCGTCGAAACTAGGGCATGGGCGCCGGGCCCCTGGCGCGCGTCGAGCGCGGGCGTCGTGGTGTCGGCGCGCTGTTGCGGGTTTGCGCCGTCGGGAAGGATCGACGCCATGGATACCGACGCCGATGCCCTGCTGCGTGCCGACGTGCGCCGGGTCGGGCGACTGCTCGGCGAGTCGCTGGTGCGCCAGCAGGGCGCCGATGCGCTCGACCTGGTCGAGCAGGTCCGCGCCCTGACCAAGAAGAGCAAGGACGACGGCGGCACCGCCGCTCGCGAGGACGCCCGTGCGCTGCTCGCCTCGCTGCCGCTGGACACCGCCGCCGTGCTGGTGCGCGCGTTCGCGGCCTACTTCCACCTCGCCAACGTCGCCGAACAGGTGCACCGGGTGCGGTCGCTGCGGGCACGCCCCGCCGACCAGGGCTGGTTGCAGCAGGCGAAAGAAGCGGTGGCGAAGGAGCACGGCGCCGACACGCTCGCGGCGGCGATCAACGAGATGTCCGTGCGTCCTGTGTTAACCGCGCAC
>NZ_JBQCEE010000215.1:0-7564 GCF_051960575.1 Jatrophihabitans sp. | reverse complement strand
CAGCGGAGCTCATCTGTATCTGCATCTGCCGCCTGACATTGCAGCTGTGCTGCGCTGCGGGGGGCCCCCCCGCCGCCGGGGCGGGGGCGGCGGGGGCGGGGGGGGCCGGGGCCGCCGGGGGGGGGGGGGGGCACCCGGCGCGGGCGGATGGGTTCGGTGCGGACGCGGCCGCACCGAGGCTGCAACCCGCCTGAGCCGCGTCGATTCGACGTGCCCGCCCCGATCGCTACGCTCCGTCACACCATGAACCAGACCGGACCGACCCAGACCGGGCCCCTCGGCTCGTCGCGCCTGTTCCGCGACCACCGCCTCGGCGTCGACAGCGCGGTGACGCTGTTCCTGATGGTGCAGGCGCTCGCCACCGACGCGTCGGTGCTCGTGGATGTCGGCTGCGGGCGCGGCGCCATGGTCGATCCGCCCGCCGCCAGCGGCGAGCGCAGCATCCAGGACCTGCGCGCCCCGGGCCGTCGCGTGATCGGCATCGACATCGACCGCGCGGGCTTCGAGAACCCGGTGGTCGACGAGTTCCGCATGATCGAGGGCGGCCGGTGGCCGCTCGACGACGAGTCGGTCGACCTCGCCTACTGCGACTGGGTGCTCGAGCACGTGGCCGACCCGACCGCGTTCGTCGACGAACTGCACCGGGTGCTGCGTCCGGGCGGGGCGTTCGTGGCGCGCACCGTGTCGAAGCGCTCGCCGCTGTCGCTCGGCGCCCGGCTGGTGCCGAACGAGCGGCACTCGGCCGTCGTCGGCCAGCTGCAACCGGGACGCGAGGAGGTCGACGTCTTCCCCACCGTGTACGCGATGAACACGGTGCCCGACCTGCGCGCGGTCCTCGAGCCCCGATTCGAGTGGGCGGCGAGCTTCCACCCGGGCCTGTCCGAGTACGTGCGCCGGTTCCCCCGCACGGCCGAGGCGGTCGCGGCGATCGAGGCGCGGCTGCCGCGGCGCCTGCAGATGGTGCTCATCGTCAGTGCGCGCAAGCGCGGCTGATCAGCGGGCGCGTCCCGTCGCGGCCGCGGTGACGAGCGCGTCGCGCAACACCCCGGCCGTGCGCGTCCAGGTGTAGCGGGCGGCGAAGACGCGGGCCGCGTCGAGCTGCTCGGGGGGGCGGGCGAGCGCCTGCTCGACGGCGGTCGCGACGTCCGCCGCGGCGGTGGTCGGTGCGACGGCCGCGTGGCCGCCGGTGACCTCCACCAGGGCCGGGTCGGACGAGACCACGAGCGGGACGCCGAGCCGCATCGCCTCGACCGCCGGCAGACCGAAGCCCTCGAAGTCGGAGGGGAAGACGATGAGCGCCGCCCCGGCGAAGATGCGGCGGAACTCGTCGTCCTCGACCCAGGGCAGCGGACGCACGTCGTCGGCGACACCGAGCCGGGCGGCGAGCTCGGCGACCCGGGTCTTGCCGGCGCCGGGCAGCCCGCTGATGGTCAGCTGCGGCACGTCGCCGTCGCGGCGGCGTGCCAGCTCGGCCCAGGCCTCCACCACCTCGTCCACGTTCTTGTTCGGGAAGTGGCCGAAGGCGAGCGCGTACGGGCGGGCGCCCGGCTCGGGCTGCGGCGCGGGCCAGTCGTCGACGTGGTCCGCGCCCAGGTGCCAGACCGGGGCGGGTGTCGCCGCGAGTCGCGGGTGCAGCCGCCGCAGGTCGTCGCGCGTGCTGGCCGAGATCGGCAGGATCGCGGCCGCACGACGCAGGTTGTAGCCCCACGAGACGGCCCGCTGCACCCGCTGCGCCCGGCTGAACTGGTGCGGGCGCACCTCGTGCCGCAGGTCGAGCAGCGACACCACCCGCGGGATGCCGATGTCCTTCATCGCCGAGGCGGCGACGGTGCACCACAGCACCTCGGCCCGCACCTGCCGGGCGATCCGCTGGGTCTCGAAGGTCTGGGCGACGACGCGGCGCAGGATCGCCGGCGCGCCCGGCGGCCGGTCGAGCGGCAGCCGGTGCACCACGACGCCGTCCGGCACCTCGAGGGTGGTGTCCGGCCCGATCAGCAGGTGCACCTCGTCGTCGGCGCCGACCTCGTGCCAGACGCGCAGCACGTTGCGCACGATGATCGAGTGGCTGCCCTCGAGGGCGGCCACGGCATCGACGAGCACGCGCACCGGGCGATGGTACGAGGGGCCCGGTCTCGGCGCGCCCCGCGGTGCACGCCCTCGGTATGGTCGGTCCTTCGACGAGGACAGGTCGGGAGGGAGCGCAGTGAGGGGCATCGTCTTGGCGGGCGGCTCGGGCACGCGGCTGCATCCGGTGACGCGTGCGGTGAGCAAGCATCTGCTGCCCGTCTACGACAAGCCGATGGTCTACTACCCGATCTCGATGCTGATGCTGGCCGGCATCCGCGAGATCCTGATCATCACCACCCCGCACGACCAGGAGCAGTTCGTGCGGCTGCTCGGCGACGGCAGCCAGTGGGGCATCTCGCTGCGCTTCGCGATCCAGCCCGAGCCGAACGGGCTGGCCGAGGCCTTCCTCATCGGCGCCGACCACCGCGCCGGCGGCCCCGCCGCCCTCGTGCTCGGTGACAACATCTTCTTCGGCCACGGCATGACCGGCCTGCTCACCGACGCGGTGTCGACGATCGACCGCGACGGCGGCTGCGTGCTGTTCGGCTACCGGGTGAGCGACCCCGAGCGGTACGGCGTCGCGGTGCTCGATGCCGACGGCGCGCTGGTCGACATCGAGGAGAAGCCGGCGCAGCCGCGCTCGGACCTCGCGGTCACCGGCATGTACTTCTACGACGAGCAGGTCGTCGACATCGCGCGCGGGCTGTCGCCGTCGGCCCGCGGCGAGCTCGAGATCACCGACCTCAACCGGGTCTACCTGCAGCAGGGACGCGCCTCGCTGGCCGACCTCGGCCGCGGCACCGCGTGGCTCGACACCGGCACCCACGACTCGCTGCTCGAGGCCAGCCAGTTCGTCCAGGTGCTGCAGCACCGGCAGGGCATCACCATCTCGTGCCTCGAGGAGATCGCGATGCGGCAGGGCCTCATCACCGGCGAGGACGCGCTCCGGCTGGCCGACCAGATGGGCAAGAGCAGCTACGGCGCTTACCTGCGCAAGGCCGCGACCGAGTTCCTGGCGGGGTCGTGACCGTCGAGGTCGTGCCGATGGCCGTGGAGCCGTCGGCGATCGAGGGCCTGTTCGTGATCCGCACCAAGGCGGTGACCGACGAGCGCGGGACGGTGCGCGAGTTCTTCCGCACCAGCGGCTTCGCCGAGGCCGGCCTGCCGGTGCCGGACCGGTGGGCGCAGGTGAACATGACCTGGACGCACCGCGGCGGCCTGCGCGGGCTGCACGGCGAGGCCATGACCAAGCTCGTCGGCGTCGCCTGGGGCGAGGCGTTCGGTGCGTACGTCGACACGCGCGCCGACTCGCCGACGCGCGGTGCCGTCGTCGTCGTGCCGCTCACGGTCGGCGTCCAGGTGCTCGTGCCGGCCGGCGTCTGCAACGGGTTCCAGGCGGTCGGCGACGGCGGCTGCCAGTACGTCTACTGCTTCGACGCCGAGTGGGCACCGGGCATGCCCGGCGTCGCCCTGAACCCGCTCGACCCGGCCCTCGGCATCGCCTGGCCGATCGACCCGGACGTCGACGACCCGGCGATGGTCTCGGCCAAGGACGCGAGCGCCCCGCTGTTCGCCGACCTCGTCTGACCGGTCTGCGAGACTCGTCCGATGCGTGTCCTCGTCACCGGCGGCGCCGGCTTCATCGGCGCCAACTTCGTCCACCGCACGGTCGCGCAGCGGCCCGACGTCGAGGTCACCGTGCTCGACGCCCTGACCTACGCGGCCAACGAGTCGACGCTCGACCCGGTGCGCGAGCGCATCACCTTCGTGCGCGGCGACATCGCCGACGCCGACCTCGTGGACACGCTCGTCGCGTCCACGGACCTGGTCGTGCACTTCGCGGCCGAGTCGCACAACGACAACTCGCTGCGCGACCCGTCGCCGTTCGTGCGCACCAACCTCGTCGGCACCTTCACCCTGCTCGAGGCGGTGCGGCGCCACGACGTGCGGTTCCACCACATCTCGACCGACGAGGTCTACGGCGACCTCGAACTCGACGACCCGGCGAAGTTCACGCCGCAGACGCCGTACAACCCGTCGTCGCCGTACTCGTCGACCAAGGCCGGGTCGGACCTGCTGGTGCGCGCCTGGGTGCGGTCGTTCGGTGTCGCCGCGACGATCTCGAACTGCTCGAACAACTACGGCCCGTACCAGCACATCGAGAAGTTCATCCCCCGCCAGATCACGAACGTCCTGTCCGGACGCCGGCCGAAGCTCTACGGCGCGGGCGCGAACGTGCGCGACTGGATCCACGTCGACGACCACAACGACGCCGTGTGGACGATCATCGAGCGCGGGCGGATCGGCGAGACCTACCTGATCGGCGCCGACGGCGAGCGCAACAACAAGGACGTCCTCGAGCTGATCCTCGGGCTGATGGGCCGGCCGCAGGACGAGTACGACCACGTCACCGACCGCGCCGGCCACGACCTGCGCTACGCGATCGACGCCACCCGGCTGCGCACCGAACTCGGCTGGGAGCCGCGGTACCGCGACCTGCGCGCCGGGCTCGAGCAGACCGTGGCCTGGTACACCGAGCACCGCGACTGGTGGGAGCCGATCAAGGCAGCCGTCGAGGCGAGGTACGCCGAGGCCGGCCAGTGAGGCCGCCGCGGTGAGGTTCCTGATCACCGGGGCGGGCGGGCAGCTCGGCGTCCACCTGCGGCGCGCGCTCGTCGACCCGTCCGACACCGTCGTGGCCCTGACCAGCCGCGAGCTGGACATCACCGACTCACGCGCGGTCGAGCACGCCGTCCGCACGCACCGGCCCGACGTCGTGATCAACGCCGCGGCGTACACGGCCGTCGACGCCGCCGAGTCCGACGAGGACACGGCGTACCGCGTCAATGCGACCGGCCCGGCCCTGCTCGCCACGGCCCTCGCGCAGCACGGCGGGCGGCTGCTGCACGTCTCGACCGACTACGTCTTCGCCGGCGACGCGACGCTGCCCTACGAACCGGACGACCCCACCGGCCCGCGCACCGTCTACGGGCGCACCAAGCTGGCCGGCGAGCAGGCCGTGCGCGAACTGCTGCCCGACGCCGGCTGGGTGGTGCGGACGGCGTGGGTGTACGGCGGGCCGTCGGCGAACTTCGTCGACACCATGCTGCGCCTGCAGGGCGAGCGCGAGACGCTCGACGTCGTCGACGACCAGCTCGGCTGCCCGACCTCCGCCGCCGACCTCGCCGCCGGGATGGTCGAGCTCGCCCGGTCGTCGGTGCCGGCGCAGACCCTGCACCTCGTCAACGACGGCCAGACGTCCTGGTGCGGGTTCGCGCGCGAGATCTTCCGGCTGACCGGCGCCGACCCCGACCGGGTGCACGCCGTCGACACCGCGGCCTTCCCGCGTCCCGCGCCGCGTCCCGCCTGGTCGGTGCTGTCGACCGCCGCCTGGACGGCCGCAGGCCTCACCCCGCCCCGCGACTGGCGCGCGGCGCTCGCCGACCACCTCGCCGCCCGGGACTGACCGCATCGCCGCCCGGGACTGACCGCATCGCCGCGCCGTTTCATACGACAGTTGTTGACAGCTCTGGCCGCCGGCGGGCAGTCCACCTGAGGGGGCATCTCGTACGACAGTTGTTGACGGCAGCGCACACCAGCGCACACCAAGTGCCCGGGAACCGCGGTGTCAACAACCGTCGTACGAATCGCGCCCCCTGATGCCCCTGGTTCGGAGACCCGGAGCAGACGAGCGCGGACAGCACCTGTGGACAACAAGTCCGGCACGGGGCGGCGCCCCGCTACCGTGCCCGTCCATGTCCGCACCGCCTCCACCGCCCGACCAGACAGCCGACAGCGCCGCCGACAGCGCCGCCGACGGGGCTGCCCACAGCGCCGCCGATGACGCCACGACCGCCGCCGCCCGACGGGTGGACCCGTGGGGCCAACCACCCGCGCCGTGGGGGCAACCCGCCGACGCGCCGTCGGTGGTAGCTCCGGCAGCGCCTGTCGTCCAGCAGGACCCCGCCGCGGCGGCCCGGTGGGAGGCGCAGCAGGCGGAGTTGCGAGCGTGGATGGATGCTCAGCTGGAGCGGGAGCGGGCCGAGGTCCAAGCACGCGAGGCGGCGCTCGCGCTCAAGCCGCGCCGGGTGCGGAAGGGCACCGGGACGACGGTGGTGCTGTCGATCCGACTCGACATCGACGAAATGCGGTCGCTCGAGGGGCGCGCCGCGCTGCTCGACATGAAGCCGACGGTGCTGGCGCGCAACCTGATCCGCACCGGGCTGCGGCAGCGGGGCGACGCCGGCCTCATCACTGCGGTCGAGCAGCTCACCGCGCTGGTCGACGAGATCCGCGGGTTGGTCGGATGAGCCGGCCGGCGCCGCGGGTTGGGGAGCGGGTCGAGGAGCGGGTCGAGGAGCGGGTCGAGGATCAGTAGGCGCCGCGGCCCCGGAGCACGGCCCACACCGTGCGCAGGATGATCGCGAGGTCGAGCCCGAACGACCAGTTCTCGACGTAGTAGAGGTCGAGGCGGACGGCCTCGTCCCACGGCAGGTCGCTGCGTCCGCTCACCTGCCAGAGCCCGGTCATGCCCGGCTTGACGAGCAGCCGGCGGTGCACGTGCGCGTCGTACTGCTCGACCTCCTCACGCAGCGGGGGGCGGGGGCCGACGAGCGACATGCTGCCGCCGAGCACGTTGAACAGCTGCGGCACCTCGTCGATCGAGAACTTCCGCAGGACGCGGCCGATCGGGGTCACCCGGGGGTCGCGGCGCATCTTGAACAGGGCGCCGGCGCCCTCGTTGACCGCGGCGAGCGCGGCCTTCTGCCGGTCGGCGCCGACGTACATCGAGCGGAACTTCCAGACGGTGATCTCGCGGCCGTGCGCACCCATCCGCGTGCTGCGGTAGAACGCTGGGCCCGCCGTGGTGAGGCGCACGGCGAGGGCGGTGAGCAGCAGGAACGGGGAACCGATGAGCAGCAGGAACGCCGAGCCGGCGATGTCGACGGCGCGCTTGGCGACACGGGCCATGCCGGTGAACTGCGGCTGGTCGACCCACATCAGCGGCAAGTTCTCGACCGGGCTGATGTGCAGACGCGGGCCGGCGACGTCGGTGAGCCCGGGCGCCATGACCATCTGCCGCCCGGTGCCCTCGAGCGCCCAGCCCAGCTCGCGGATGCGGCGCGGCCCCATGCCGGCGCCGGCGACGGCGACGATGTCGGTGCCGTGGGCCTCGGCGAGGGCGGCCGCCTGCGCCGTGTCGCCGAGCACCGGCACGCCGGGCGCGATCTCGCTGCCGATCTCGGCGTCCTCGACGCAGGCACCGATGACCTTGAGGCCGGCGAAGGACGCGCGGTTCGTGACGTCGACGAGGTGGTGCACGGTCTCGCGGGTGCCGACGGCCAGGATGGTGCTCGTCCACTCGCCCCTCGCCCGGTGGCGGTGCATGTACTTCCGAACCGTTAAGCGCCCGAGCACCATAAGCACCGCCCCGTGCGGGATCGACAGCGCGAGCACCGGCCGTTCCGCGTGGGTGTCGAGCAGGTACGCGACGATG
>NZ_JBQCEE010000214.1:0-8901 GCF_051960575.1 Jatrophihabitans sp. | reverse complement strand
ATGGCCAGCAGGCCGACCGCCCGGGGGCCGGGGGGGAAGTTGCCCGCGGCCGCGCGGCGCGGCGGGGCCGCGTGGGCGGGCCTCACGGGCGCGCTCCCTGGGCGCCGGCGCCGTCACCCGGGGGGCGGGGGGGGGGCCCCCGCGCCGGGCGCCGGGCGGGCGGGGCTGCGGGCCGCCGGCGCGGCGGGGGCGGACGAGGTCCGCCCGCGCCGGGCCGCTCGGCGTGGCGATCTCGAGTTCGGTCACGCCCGCGATCCTGCCGGACGCGCCGGGTACGCGGGAGCCGTGCGTCAGGCCCGCGGCAGCAGCCCCGCCTGGGCGAGCATGAAGCGGGCGCGGTCGACGTGGCCCGGCGTCGCGATCAGGTCGTAGTGCTGGGCGGCGAGGCTGCGCACGGCACTGAAGTCGCGCTGGCCACGTGTGGCGGCGTGGGCCAAGAAGCCGAACAGCGCGCCCCAGGCGGCGCCGATCAGCAGGCCGACGGCGAGCAGGCCGAGGAATGCGTTGCCGGTGGTGAAGATGCCGAGCAGCATGCCCATGAGCAGGCCGAACCAGGCTCCGCTCGCGGCGCCGGACAGGGCCGCCTTGCCCTTGGTGAGTCGTCCGGTCACCTTCTCGACCAGCCGCAGGTCGCTGCCGAGCACGCTCAGCTCGGCGACCGGGAAGCCGTCGTCCGACAGCCGGTCGACCGCGGCCTGGGCGCTGGCGTAGTCGTCGTAGCGCGCCACGGTGTTCCAGGCGGTGCTGATCTCGTTGATCGGTCCGGCGAAGGTCGCGGCGAAGCGAGGGTCCGCGTTCATCGTCATGGTGGTCACTTCCTTCCGCGAGGGGCGGGCCGTCCGGCCCGCTGTCATCACGGTGCCCGCCGCGGCGGGGAGTTCGCTGTGTGCATCCCATGCGGAAGCCATGAGCACGCGCCCTGCGGGACGGGGATACTGGACGCATGTGCGGGCGGTACGTCAACGCAGCGGCGACGAGCGACCTGGTCGACGAGTTCGACGTCGAGGAGACGCTCGGCGTCGACCTGCCGCCGTCGTACAACATCGCGCCGACCGACCCCGTGCGCGTCGTGATGCAGCGGCCGCCGCACGACGACGAGGCCGGCGGGCGGCAGCTGCGCACGGTGCGGTGGGGTCTCGTCCCGAGCTGGTCGAAGGACCCGTCCGGCGGCGCCCGCATGATCAACGCGCGCATCGAGACGGTGACGAGCAAGCCGGCGTTCAAGCGGGCGGCGGCGGCCCGGCGCTGCCTCGTCCCGGCACTGGGCTACTACGAGTGGCAGAAGACCGACGAGGGCAAGGTGCCGCACTTCCTGCACGACCCCGACGGCGCGATGCTCTCGTTCGCCGGGCTGTACGAGCTGTGGCGCGACCCGGCGAAGGCCGACGACGACCCCGACCGCTGGCGCTGGACGTGCACGATCATCACCCAGCAGGCCGACGACCTGCTCGGTCGGATCCACGACCGCAACCCGGTCGTCGTCCCGCCCGGCCTGCGCGCCGCCTGGCTCGACTGTTCGAGCGGCGACGTCGCCGTGGCCGACCGGCTGCTCGCCGAGATCCCGCCCGCGCGGCTCGAGCCGTACGTCGTCTCTTCCGCGGTCGGGAACGTGCGCAACGACTCCCCCGACCTGATCGCCCCGGTGGACGGGACGACGGCGGCCGAACCCGAGCAGCCCAGCCTGCTGGACTGAACGACGTGGGCGATCTCGAGCGCTTCGTGCGGGCGCAGGACGAGCACGGCACGTACGACCGGGCGCTCGCCGAACTGCGCCGCGGCCGCAAGACCAGCCACTGGATGTGGTTCGTCTTCCCGCAGCTCGCGGGCCTCGGCCGCTCGGCGACCGCGCAGTACTACGCGATCGACGGTGCCGGCGAGGCGCGCGACTATCTGGCGCACCCCGTGCTGGGCGCGCGGCTGCGCGAGAGCTGCACCGCCCTGCTCGAGCAGCGCGACGATGACGCGGTGCGGGTGCTCGGCAGCGTCGACGCGATGAAGCTGCGCTCGTCCATGACGCTGTTCGCCGCGGTCGCGCCGCCGGACGCCGTGTTCGCCCAGGTGCTGCAGCGCTTCTTCGGCGGCGAGCGCGACGCTGCGACCGAGGCGCTGCTGCGTGCGGCAGACTGAGCGCGTGGGTTGGGCAGCGCCGCGTCGCACGGCACCGGTCGAGGCCGACGTGCGCCTGCCCGGCTCGAAGTCGATCACCAACCGGCTGCTGGTGCTCGCCGCGGCGGCCGACGGCCCGTCGCGCATCGCGCACCCGCTTCGGGCACGCGACACCGAGCTCATGGCGGCCGCGCTGCGCACGCTCGGTGCGCGGGTCGACGACGACGGGCCGCACTGGATCGTGATGCCCGGGCCGGTGCGCGGCGGCGCCGTCGACACCGGCCTCGCCGGCACCGTCATGCGGTTCGTGCCGCCGCTGGCCGCGCTCGCCGACGGCGACGTCGCGTTCGACGGCGACGAGTACGCTCGCGAACGGCCGATGTCGACGCTGCTCGACGGCCTGCGCCAGGCGGGCGTCGAGATCGACGACGGCGGACGCGGCAGGCTGCCGTTCACCGTGCACGGGCACGGAGCGGTGCCCGGCGGCACGGTGCGCATCGACGCGTCCGCGTCGTCGCAGTTCGTCTCGGGCCTGCTGCTCGCGGGCGCCCGGTACGACAAGGGCGTCGAGGTCGTGCACACCGGCGCAGGCGGGGTGCCGTCGCTGCCGCACGTCGCGATGACCGTCGAGGTGCTGCGCGCCGCGGGCGTGACGGTGGACGACACCGTCGCCGGCACGTGGCGGGTCGAGCCCGGTGTCGTGCGGGCCCGCGACGCCGAGGTCGAGCCCGACCTCTCGAACGCGGCACCGTTCCTGGCCGCAGCGCTGGTCGCCGGCGGCGTGGTGCGGGTGCCGGGGTGGCCGGCGCGCACGACGCAGGCGGGCGACGCGCTGCGCGACCTCCTCGCGGCGATGGGCGCCGAGGTACAGCTGGACGCCGATGGGCTGACGGTGCGCGGCACCGGCGCCATCATCGGCCTCGACGCCGACCTGCACGACGTCGGCGAGTTGACGCCGGTGATCGCCGCGTTGTGCGCGCTGGCCTCGTCCCCCTCGACCCTGCGCGGCATCGCGCACCTGCGCGGCCACGAGACCGACCGGATCGCCGCCCTCGCCACCGAGCTCAACGCTTGTGGAGGCTCGGTGAGCGAGACGGCCGACGGGCTGCACATCGAGCCGCGGCCGCTGCACGCCGCCGAGTGGCACGCCTACGCCGACCACCGCATGGCCACCGCCGGCGCGGTGCTCGGGCTCGCCGTCGACGGCATCGTCGTCGACGACATCGCCTGCACCGGCAAGACGCTGCCGGACTTCCCGGGCCTCTGGTCGGGTCTGCTCGCCTGATGGTCCGACGTAGCTGATGGCGCGGAGCTGATGGCTCGGAACAGCCGTGACCTGGACGAGGACGACGTCCGGCTGCGGGCGAACCCCCGCGGCACGCGTCCACGGTCGAAGCAACGGCCGGCGCACGAGGACGCCAGCGAGGGGCTGGTCACCACCGTCGACCGCGGCCGGTACACGGTGCTGGTCGACGGCGTGGAGGTGAACGCCATGCGCGCCCGCGAGCTCGGCCGCCGCGGCATCGCCGTCGGCGACCGCGTGCAGGTCGTCGGCGACCGCACCGGTGCCGTCGACGCGCTGGCCCGCATCGTGCGGATCGCCGAGCGCGAGACCGTGCTGCGGCGCACGGCCGACGACGCCGACCCGCTCGAGCGGGTGATCGTCGCCAACGCCGACCAGCTGGTGATCGTCTGCGCGCTGGCCGACCCCGAGCCGTCGTACGGGCTCATCGACCGCTGTCTCGTCGCCGCGCTGACCGAGGGCATCGAGCCGGTGCTGTGCTTGACCAAGGCCGACCTCGCACCGGCCGACGACGTCATCGCGCACTACTCGGCGCTCGACGTGCCCGCGGTCGTCACGCAGCGCGGCGGCTCGATCGAGGCGCTGCGGTCGCTGCTGCCGGGCCACGAGTCGGTGTTCGTCGGGCACTCGGGCGTCGGCAAGTCGACGTTGATCAACCAGCTGGTGCCCTCGGCCGAGCGCGCGACCGGCTCGGTGAGCGCCGTCGGCAAGGGGCGGCACACGTCGTCGTCCGCGATCGCGCTGCCGCTGCCGGACGGTGACGGCTGGGTCGTCGACACCCCGGGCGTGCGGTCGTTCGGGCTCGCCCACGTCACCGCCGACGACCTGCTGTGGGCCTTCCCCGACCTCGAGGACGGCGCCACCCAGTGCCCGCCCGGCTGCGAGCACCAGAGCGCCGAGGCCGGGTGCCGGCTCGACGACTGGGTCGCCGAGGGCCATGCCACGCCCGACCGGCTCGCGGCCTTCCGCCGCCTGCTCGCATCGCACACGACAGGGGACGCGCGGTGACCATCACGTTGAGCGACATCCGGCGCTACCCGGTGAAGTCGTGCCGCGGCGAGTCGCTGCCCGAGGCGGTCGTCGAGCCGTGGGGTCTGGCCGGCGACCGCCGCTGGATGGTCGTCGACGACGCCGGCGACACGCTCACCGCCCGCGAGCACCCGCGGCTCGTGCTGGTGACCCCGCGCTGGACGCCCGACGGCGGGCTCGATCTCACCGGCCCGGACGGCGGCACGGTGCACGTGCCCCCGCCCGACGCCGAGCCGCAGGACGTGCTGGTGCACGACTCACCGGTGCGCGCCCGGCCGGCCGACGACGCCGGGCTGTTCGCGTCCCTGCTCGGGGTGTCGTGCGGACTCGTCATCCTCGATGACCCGACGCACCGCGGGATCAACCCGCGCTTCGGCCGCCCCGACGACCGCGTCTCGCTGGCCGACGCGTACCCGGTGCTGCTCGCGTCCACCTCGTCGCTGGCTGCGTTGAACGAGTGGACCCCCGAGCCGATGTCGATGACGCGGTTCCGCCCGAACCTCGTCGTCGACGGTGCCGAGCCGTGGGCCGAGGACGGCTGGCGGGTCGTGCGCATCGGCGAGGCGGTGTTCCGGTCGGTGAAGGGCTGCGACCGGTGCGTGCTCACCACGGTCGACCCCGAGACGGCCCGTAAGGGCAAGGAGCCGATCCGCACGCTCGCGCAGCACCGCCGCTTCGACGGGCGCACCTTCTTCGCCATGAACCTCATCCCGGACACCCCCGGCGTCACGATCGCCGTGGGCGACGAGGTCGAGGTGCTCGAGCAGGCCGACGCGGGCGGCGGCCCGCCCCGCTGACGCGCCTGCAGCGCTGATAGAAAGGGATCGTCCGTCGCGACCACCGTCGCGGCACACGGCAGCTCGCGGCGCCGTCCGGCCACATCGTGCGGGGCGGCGCCCGCGTGGTCGGCCGGTCAGAGCCAGCCGTGCCGGGCGGCGGCCATCCCGAGCTGGAAGCGTCCGTCGACACCCGCGCGATCCATCAGCCGCTCGACGTGCCGGGTGAGCGTGCGGCGGCTGACACCGATCCGCTCGGCGATCACCTCGTCGGTGAGCCCCATGGCGAGCAGTTCGAGCACCTGCCGTTCGACCGGACGCAGCCCCGACGGCCCGTCGTCGCCGACGTGCATCGGCAGGGCGGCCCGCCATCCCATCTCGAACAGCCCGGTGAGCGCCGACAGCAGCGCCGACGGCTGCACGATCACCAGCGTGTTGTTGACCTCGGCCTGCTGGATCGGCCACGACACGAGCCCGAGCCGCTGGTCGACGATGCTGAGCTTGACCGGCACCGACGGCAGCACGCGGGCCTGCTCACCCGCCGCGACCGAGGGCCGCACGTTCTCCTCGTAGTAGCCGGGCACCTCGATGGCCGCGCGGGCGTAGACGACGCGGTAGGTCACGCCGCGGGCGAGGTTGGCGTACTCGATCTCGTTCGGCAGCGCGGTGGTCGAGTAGGGCGGCGAGTCGAAGCGCAGGATCTCGCGCGCGGCGTTCGCCTCGACCTGCTCGATGCGCGCGGGGATGTCCACGCCGGTGACAATCTCGATGAGGCCTTCGGACGGCTGCCAGACGGTGCGGCGGAACGTGTCGTACGCGCGGCCGGCCGCCACCTGCGCCTCGCGCAGTTCGGCCTCGCGCTCGCGGGTCAGCAGGTCGAGGCCGGTGAGCGGTGCGATCGGCACGACGGCGCCGTGCTCGCCGACCGGCCCGACGAGCCCGACCGTCACCAGACGGCCGACGGCCACGGTGATCAGGTCGGTCGGGCCGGTCGGGCCGGTCGGGATCAGTGCGGCGGCGATGTCGTCGGAGTGTGCCGGGCCGTGCTGCAACAGGTACCGGTAGACGCGGGCCTCGACCGCGGTGAGCCCCAGCCGCTGCAGCTGCGGGTCGAGGTCGTCCTCGGTCGCCATGGGGGCCATCCTGACGCACCGCCGCCGGTGGCCCCGGCGCCCCTGGCGCCACGGACGACTGCTGACGCGGACCCCACACGCGACCGAAAGCGGCGTAAGGTCCATGTCAGGTGACGCGGGTGGCCGACTTCCGTAGCCGGTACGGGGGTGGCGCACCGGCGCGCCCGATGGGGTCTGCAATGGGGATGGAACGGCCGAACCCACGGCCGCGCCCGGGGGCACACCGCCGCAGGTCGGCGGCGCGCAGCGAGCCGGTGCAGTGGCGTCCGCTGCCGTACCCGCACCCGCCCGCCGACGCCGCCCCGACGACGGCGCCGCCGACCCACCGGCGCGGCGGTGCCGGCGCGCTCGTGGCCGCTGGCGTCGTGCTCGCGGTCGTCGCCGTCGTGCTCGTGGTCGTGCTGACGCGAGGAGGCGACACGCGCCGGCCCTCGGCTGCTCACAGTTCGGGCGTGGCGCCGGCGGCGAGCACCTCGTCGCCGTCCACGACGTCGTCGGCGCCGACGAGCGCCGACGCCACGCTGCTGCAGTGGGCGGCCGCCAACCTGCCGGCGTCGACACGCGTCTTCACCGACAGCGCCGCCGCCTCGCAGTTGCGGCGCTCGGGCCTCTCCGGCGCGGTCGCCGGCGTCGGCGAGTGCGCGCCGAACGACTACCTGGTCGTCACCGCGGCGCTGCGTGCCGCCGCCGCGACCGACCACGCCGTGCAGCGCTGCATCGACACCTCCCTGCCCGTGGCGGTGGTGCGCGGCGACGGCACCGACGTCGAGGTGCGCGAGGTGTCGGCCGACCTCGCCGCGGCCAAGCAGCAGCGTGCCCGCGCGGCCGCCGACCGCCGTCGCGGCGGCCGGGCACTCGCGGCGAACTCGCGCCTCACCATGTCCGCGGCGGTACGACAGCAGGTCGAGCAGGGACAGCTCGACCTGCGCGCCGAGACCACGCTCGTCGCACTGTCGACCCAGTACCGCATCACCCTGCAGCGGCTGGTCGCCGTGCCGGCCGAGACGGCTGCCGGGATGCCCGCCCGCACGGTCGAGGTCGCCGGCCTGCCCGCGGACATCAGCTTCGCGGCCCAGGCGACCGCCTTCCGTCCCGCCGCGGTGACGCCGCTCGCCGGCGGCGTCGTCCGCCTCACCTGGGCGTTCAGCACGGCGCCCGTCCCTGTCCTCGACTGACTCCTCAACACTCGTGGAGGTACTCGTGCAATCGATCGGTGTCCGCCGTGCTGCCGCGGCGCTCGCGGCCGTGCTCCTCGCCGCCATGACAGCTGTCATGGCCTCCGCCGCACCGGCCGGCGCCAGCGCCGGCTACGCCGAGATCCGCGGCGGCCACTTCTCGCCCGACACCCCGGGCGTCGACGTCTACCTCACCGCGTTCGACGGCAAGAAGACCTCGCTGTGGCTGTCGAACGTCGGCTACGGCGACGTCAGCGGGTACGAGCGCATCCAGCCCGGCCTCTACGCCGTGTCGATGCGGCCGCACGGCGCCGCGGCGTCGACGCCCGCCGCGCTGTCGTGGACGCTCGACGCCCGGCCCGGTGCCGCCTACACGGCGTGCGCCGTGGGCATGAACGCGCAGCTGCATGGCATCGTGCTGCACGACGACCTCAGCCCGGCGAGCGCGGGCAAGGCCCGCCTGCGCGTGATCCAGGCCGCGAGCCGCGCCGCGAAGGCCGACATCAGCGCGGTGAACGGGCCGACGATCGCGACCGACGTGCCGTTCGCGACCAGCACGAAGTACTCGACCGTGGCCGCCGGTGACTACACCGTCACCGCCCGAGCCGTGGACGACAGCAAGGTCAGCACCCGCGCCTCGGTGCAGCTCGCCGCCGACACCGTGCACACCGTGGTGGTGCTCGACGGCAAGGACGGCGGCATCGCGATGCGCGTGCTCACCGATGCCGCCGGTGCCGGCACGGTGCCGATCGGCGCGGTGCCCGCCGGAGGTGGCGGCACGGCGGTCGGCACCGCCTCCGGTGGCGTGCTCGCGGGCGTGCTGGCGTCGTTCGTCGTGCTCGTCGGGGCCGGCGGCGCGATGCGCAGGCGGCGCCCCGCCCGATGACGCTGCGCGGCACGGTCGCCGCGCTGCTCGGCGTGGCCGGGTTGGTGGCCGGGTGCGACGCGTCCGCCCCGGCCGCCCCGGTCGCCGGCAGCGGTTCGTCGCGAGCGTCGGCGGCGCCGTCGGTCTCGTCGGCGACTCGGACTCCGGCCGTCCGGCCGGGGTCGTTGCTGAGCCAGGACCCGAGGCTGCTGCCCCCGCAGCCGATCGTCGGCGTCGACCCGTCGGCGTCGGGCTCGTCGGTCGCGGGCGTCGGCGTGCCCGTGCGGTTGCGCATCCCGTCGATCGGCGTCGATGCGACGGTGATGCGGCTCGGCAGGGACGCCTCCGGCGCGATGCAGACACCGCCCGAGTGGCAGGTGCCCGGCTGGTACGCCGACGGGCCGCGCCCGGGACAGGTCGGGCCGGCGGTGATCGTCGGCCATGTCGACTCGGTCGGCGGGCCCGCCGTCTTCTTCCGGCTGCCGGAGCTGCGCATCGGCGACCGGGTCTACGT